>JBIIQP010000160.1:0-5992 GCA_044341975.1 Crocinitomicaceae bacterium | reverse complement strand
TTTTAAGTATAACAGTTAGTTAAATGATTAATGATAGTTAGAACTGTTGAGAGGGTTCATCTCAAATAGCCGGAAGTTTTGCAACCTAATTTCCCTTCATTGTTTCACTAATCAATTTTATGTCAAAATAGTTGTATATAATCGAAATATATCCGATTATTGTGTGAAAATATAACAAGTTGGATTTTTTAAGACTTATAAAAGATTATACCAATGCCCCAATTACAAGGCATGTCCTTCTGGAAATCCTCAGGGAATACAAACGACCAAATGACAAGATTAGCGAATTGATCAAGAATGGTGAACTTGTTTCGTTAAGAAGGGGATTGTACGTGCCAGGTCCTTCAACGGGTCTACCGATACCTGAATCTTTTCTTATCGCCAATCATCTTCGAGGTCCCAGTTATGTGTCACTAGAAGCGGCCTTGTCCCATTGGGGTTTTATTCCGGAACGAACCTATGAGATTAGTTCTGTGACGATTAAACCTTCTAAAAAAATAAAGACTCCTATAGGAAGATTTGGATATCAGCAACTTCCAACACCGTACTATTCATATGGAATTCGAAGTGTGGAATTGACAACAAATCAACTTGTTCTCCTGGCTTCGCCTGAAAAGGCCATCTGTGATAAAATAGTACTTACACCAATGGTCAATCTAAGGAGTGTAAAACAAACACGAGCCTTTTTATTGGATGATCTTCGGATGGATGAGCATTTGTTGCGGACATTGAATCTGGAAATGATAAGCACTTGGTTAGAAGACGCTCCGAAAAAAAGCAGTTTGAAAATGCTCATCTCAACACTAAAGGAAATATGATAAAAGAATGGATTGCTGAATATAACCCAAAGAATGAGGAAGAGATTTTGGATGCGCTGCGTGAAATAATGCAGGAGATTACCTTGGCAGCCTTGTCACGAAACGATTTTTTTGAGAAAGCAGGATTTTATGGGGGAACAGCCCTCCGAATTTTCTATGGGCTGGATCGGTTTTCTGAAGATCTGGATTTTTCACTTTTGGAAGGGGATGATACATTTACGCTCGAGCCATATTTTTCTGCAATTCATAGTGAATTCGAGTCATTGGGAATAAAAGTGAATATAAAAGAAAGGGAAAAGAGACAGCAATCCTCGATTGAGTCTGCTTTTTTGAAAACGGAAACGATTTGGAAAGAGTTAATTCTTGAAGATGTTGTAAAACAAACAGGCGTGAAATCGAATAAACCAATTAAGATAAAAATTGAAGTAGATCGCAATCCACCATTAGGTTTTAAAACAGAGGAGAAGCTATTGATTCGTCCATTTTCATTTTATGTGAGGTGTTTTACACGTCCGTGTCTGTTTGCCGGAAAATTGCATGCGCTCCTTTATCGAAAATGGAACAATCGGGTAAAGGGGCGAGACTGGTATGATCTGGAATGGTACATTAAGAAGGGTGTTCCACTGGATGTTGGTCATTTCCTATGCAGAGCAAAAGACACTGGAGATTGGGAATCGGAAGATATCTCTACGGAACAGATCCTTGCATTATTGAACAACAAAATTGAATCGACATCCTTTACAAATATCAAGGAGGATGTGGTTCGATTCATTAAGGATGACAACGTGTTATCCATTTGGAGTGCTCCGTACTTCAAGGATTTGATAGAAAAGATGAAATTTGAAAACACATCCATTTAATTGATTTTATTGTTGATTAGAGGAAATGTGATTTTTTGATTGGTTACTAATTGAATCTTCCCATTCTATCACCCTCTCCAAATCCTTATAAAAGTTAGATTTATCGACCTCGGAGGTCACAAAAGAAACCAGCACTTTTGTGCTGGTTTTTTACTTTTTTATGCGATTAAATCAATTGGCTTTTCAAGCTCACATATTGATCAACCATCAATTCGCAAAAACCATTCTTTTACTTTCTATTAGTTGATAATCAACGAACAATGAATAGTTGAATATGCCTGATTTTCCATATCCGTGTTTATATTGAACTTCATTTATCTCATTGTTCAAGTCAATATGTATGCGTTCTATTTCTTTCCCGTTCAGATCCTCTATGGAGATCCATGCCGTTTTATAGTCGATATGTTCTTTCATGTAAACTCCAATTATGGTCGCTTCGTCAAAAGGATTTGGTTTGTTTTGTAACAGTTGGAAAGCTCCAGAACCTTCAGTTTGCAATTCAGTAATATTAACTTGGCTATCCAAAATATTGATTTCTTTAGAAAATAGACTTTCCATTCCAGCATTATCCATTGAAGCAACACTTACGATATAATTGTTTGCCTGAGTAGGATAAATCGTATCAATTATGCCATTTATTGTATACACTGTGTCCCAATCATTTGTTAGTGTTCTTAATCCTACTCTGTAAGTTGAATATTGAGTTTGATCTGTAATTTCAACAATCAATCCAGGGCCAACAATCGTACTTATCGAAAAATCTGGTTTTTTTGGACCTTTTGCCGCAATTGTTGCCGCCGCTCCATTAATAACTGTATTTCGGGCCAAATAATTGAAATCAACAAAAAAACTGTCTATTTGACCATCAAAATCTGTATCAATTCCAAGTACATCTCCACTAGTGTGTTGACGATCCGTATAACCAACTCCATTTGATGCATTGCCATGTTCATTGGCAGAGGTAAATCTACATGCCGCAAAATTCTTTTGTCTGAAAGGAACATGATCACCTGATCTTCCAGAACGGTCTTCTGGTGTCATAATAGAAATAAGCATCGGAACGCTAACATGTTGCACTAATTCTTCTTTGTACTGAAGTTTAACGAATCTAGACAATTGCTTGTAGGGAGAATTAAAACCACCATAGGAGAAAATTCGAACTTGAGTACTGTCGACATCATTTACTCCTGGACACGAAGGCGCAGAAGATGTGCTCCCGCAGATTACTCCGCCAATTACATCATTGTTCAATACTGCTTTTACTGGTATCGCGTTATTTTGGCAATAAAGCGCGAAAGCATTTGAACCATAAAGACCCTGTTCTTCTCCAGTGGTTAACATGAAAATAATTGTATTGGGGTAGGAAAAATTACTCATTACACGAGCCAGCTCAAGCACGAGCGCAGAGCCCGAAGCATTGTCTTCTATTCCTTCTGCAGAACAGAGGATATCACAAGCAGTTTCACAACGGCTATCTATATGCCCCTCAATGATTATAACCTCATGTAGATCAATGTTTGAGCCCGGCAAGATTGCCATAATACTTCGGTGCTGATTAACAGAGCATATCGCTTGGTCAAATTGAAAATAGGAGGGGATTAATCTGTTTTCAGCTGTTGAACTGAATTCTTGAAATTTTGAAAAAGCCCATCTTCTCGCTGCTCCGATTCCGGAGACTGAAGAAATAGTATCAGAGCCCGTGTTACGATTTTGAAAAGTTGCCATTTTCAAAATGTATGCTTTTAAAGAATCTGATTGAATATTGTTCTGAAGATATTGTACAATCTGTTGGTGATCAGATACAGGATTCGATGAAGCAAAAAGCGTTGGGTCAAAGTTTCCTTTGATTACTTGATCAGCGACCGCATTCGTCACCAAGAGGTTTGTTTGTCCGTTCAAAGATACTGTAGCAAAGAGAAAGCTGGTTAGCAATAGTTTTTTCACAACTGAAAGATACTTATTTTTCGAATTCATGCAAAACAAGTTCAATATTGTAAAAGGAATAAAATTCAATTTAATGACTAATGCACGTAGTGTTGATAATCGTCAATTTTGTTTTGCTCGAATTTTAACTTGTAATTAAATGCTTACAGTGACTTTTTGAAGGGTGGTTTTTTATTATCAAATAATAAATCGTTCATATGCAGTTTATTTTCACTAGTGTCCGATAAAACTTTTTGAAAAGCGGGATTTCCAAGATGGATTTCCCGCTTTAAGTGTAATTTGGTTTTCCCGAACTAAATTACATGAATAAAAGTAGCTACTTTTTTGGACAGTCCGTTTTCGGACAGCTGATTTCTTTAATTGACCTCAGTAAAATCAACTGTATTTCTAAAAAGCATATGGCGGATCATTATGTGAAGAAGTTTGATACCTCGGATCACTTAATAAGCATGCTGTTTTCCACATTTGCGCATTGCACTTCATTACGCGAAGTAGCCGCATCAATGCTGGGTTTGAAAGGGAAAATGAATCACTTTCAGTTGAAGCACATTCCTTATAAAAGTACGTTGAGTGATGCTAATAAGAGAAGAAGCCATTTAGTGTTCCAAGATGTTTATTATTCTTTGCTTAAAGAATACCATCCAATTATCTCGGACAGCCGACAATCGTATGCATGGGAAAACCGATTAGAAATCATTGATTCAAGCACAATATCCTTGTTTAAGGACATTTTGAGCTGTGTAGGAAGGAAGCCTAACACAGGCAAGAGAAAAGGCGGCATTAAAGTACATACACAGATCAATTTACAAGGAAAAGTTCCAAAACTCGTTTGGTTTTCGGCTGCCACAACGCATGATAAACAGTTTTTGAAGCATGTTCAATTGGAGAAGGGTAAAATAGCCGTATTTGATAAGGGATACAACGATTATAAAACCTTTGATGAGTTCACAGAGAATGGTATATTCTTCGTCACACGTTTAAAATCCAATGCCTCATATGAATCGGTCAAAGAAAACGACATTCCAAACTACATTGATGATGGCGTAATCAAGGATGAGATTATCCGTGTAGATATCAAGGAAAATGGAGCTTATCTTAAAACTATTGAACTCAGAAAAATCGCTTACTGGGATGATGAAAACAAGCGCTGCTTTGAGTTTGTCACCAATCTAAATGGGATGAATGCAGGGCATATTGCACTGATTTACAGGAAACGCTGGCAAATAGAACTCCTGTTCAAACAGCTCAAACAAAACTTTCCGCTAAAATTTTTCCTTGGAGATAATGAAAATGCCATCAAAATACAAATCTGGTGCGCTCTTATAGTTAACCTGCTACTCACAGTGATACATAAGAAAATCAAACGAAAATGGGCATTTTCAAACCTTGCAAGCTTCTGTAGATTGCATTTATTCAACTATATCCATTTAATCAAATTTCTTGAAAATCCAGAGAAAGATTGGCTCAAAGAATACGATGCTCAACTTCAACTGAAATTTAGCAGTTCTTAAAAAGGAGGGGCTTACTTTTAAAATTGACAAAACTACATCAGTAAAATCAAGGGCTTCAGGAAGAAAATTGGTTAATTTGAATTTTTATCGGACAGTAGTGATTTCTTTTAGAAAATTATAATTGTGTGCCATCCGGACCATTTAATTGGTCTAACAATTATTTCTCTTCAAGAATTAGAAAGTTAGATCAGAATTTAAATGAATTATGGGTTTCTGATTTTGACGACACAGAAGAAAACGATCATTTTGTAATAAGATCTGTTTCGTTAGATGAAAATAATAATGTTCTCGGCGGGGGAGTTGCTCAGAATATAACAACATGTTCCTCTTACACTGATGCGTCTGATTGGGTGTCAACATTAATTAACGGTGCCTCAGGAGCTATTATTTGGATAGATTCATGCATCAATCCAACATCTACTACATTTACGTTTACTTATGATATTCCAAGTTGGATAAACGATGTTCAAACAACATCTGATGGTGGATATATAGCAATTGGGAAGTACGATGACCTTTCAAATAATATTGTTCGAAAATATGCTTCATATTTATCAACACCGCAAAATATTCTGGATTCCGGCATAGAGAATTCTTCTATATTTCCGAATCCTGCGTCCTCTTATTTTCAGTTATTTTCTCAAAATGAAATTGGCTCTAGATTCAAAATAACCAACCTATTAGGCAAAGTAATTTATACGGGAGAAATTATGCAACATGAAGAAATATTTGATGTTTCACATTTGATGAGTGGAACCTATTATTTAATTTTCGAAAATCCCAATTCGAAAGTTCTAACTCTTGTAAAGGAGTAAATTTTGGTGATAGAAGAAAGTTAACGTTGAAATCCAAATAGTTC
>JBIIQP010000135.1:0-7085 GCA_044341975.1 Crocinitomicaceae bacterium | reverse complement strand
ATTTACCATCATCAGCAACCAATCCCATTGCGATACCAGATACTGGAGAAGTGATTTGAACACCACCATCCATCAAGGCCAAGGTTCCAGCACAAACTGTTGCCATTGAAGAAGAACCATTTGATTCTAAAATATCAGAAACCAAACGAATTGTATATGCATTATCCGCAGGTAAAACTGGTTTCAAAGCTCTCAACGCCAAATTTCCGTGACCAATCTCTCTTCGTGAAGTTCCACGTAATGGTTTTGCTTCACCTGTTGAGAACGGAGGAAAATTGTAGTGCAATAAGAATTTCTCAGTTCCGTGGAAAGTAACTCCATCGATCAACTGCTCATCCATTTTACCTCCTAAGGTCAATGTCGTCAAGGATTGCGTTTCTCCACGTGTAAATACTGCCGAACCGTGAACCATTGGTAAATAGTCAACTTCAGACCAAATTGGACGAATCTCATCAAACTTACGTCCATCCAAACGCTTTCCTTCGTGCAACATTACCCAACGAACAGCTTTCTTTTTAACTTCAGAGAAGTAAGTAGAAATGAATCCACCAACTGTTGCCAATTCTTCTTCCGAATAAGATGCTTTTACTTCGGCTTTTATAGCATCGAACAATTCAGTTCTTTTTGCTTTATTTGCTAAGCCCATGCGAGCAACATCTTTACATTTCTCCATTGCCAACTCATACACTTTCGCTTTTACATCAGCATCATGCGTTTCGTGACAATATTCTCTTTTTGGATTCGCCGCTGGAATTTCAGCAGCTAAATCTAATTGGAATTGACATTGCTCAATAATTGCAGCATGTGCTAATTTAATAGCTTCAACCATTTCCAATTCAGAGATTTCCTTGAACTCTCCTTCAATCATGTTCACGTCTTTCATCGTTCCAGCGACCATCATATCGATGTCACCTTCTGCAATTTGCGCCATAGTTGGATTAACGATCCACTCACCATTTACGCGGCCAACTCTCACTTCTGACATTGGACCGTTGAACGGAATGTTTGATACTGCTATTGCTGCTGATGCCGCTAAACCACACAATGTATCAGGATTGTTAACTCCATCATACGATAACAATTGAATCATCAATTGAACTTCAGCATGATAATCATCCGGGAAAAGTGGACGCAAAGCGCGGTCAACTAAACGCATGATTAAAATTTCGTTCTCAGATGGACGCGCTTCTCTTCGGAAGAATCCACCTGGAAAACGTCCAGCTGCTGAGTATTTTTCACGATAATCAACAGTTAACGGAAGGAAATCAACCCCATCCTTTGCTTCGGGAGCAGCTACCACTGTTGCTAACAACATGGTATCTCCCATTCTTACTACTACAGACCCATCTGCCTGTTTTGCCAATTTACCAGTCTCTACTGAGATTTCTTTACCTCCAGTAACAATTGACTTTCTTGTTCCTATATTCATATTTATTTAATTGCTAATACTTTTATTCTGCTCCGACTAAAACAAAAAGAGGGAACCCGAACTTAGTCCGAACGTCCCCTCTTCAATAAAATTTGCCTTGCTAAGAATTAACGGCGTAGACCCAATTCTTTCACAATAGCACGGTATCTTTCGATATCTTTTCTTTTCAAATAGTCAAGCAAACTTCTACGTTTACCAACCATCAATTGCAATGAACGCTGTGTTCCGTAATCCTTACGGTTCTTTTTCAAATGCTCAGTTAAATGAGCGATTCTGTGCGTGAACAATGCTACTTGAGCTTCAGTTGAACCAGTGTTCGCTTCTGAACCACCGTGTTTTTTGAAGATCTCTTTTTTTACTTCTGTACTTAAATACATGCCAATATCACTTAAATAATTATTATGTACGCCGACTTTCGACGGTGCAAAATTAGTTATTTTATTTTAATACACCTCATATATTCTAAATTATTCTGAATTTATACGTACTCACGAAAAATGAACATTTTGAACTTTTTCAACTTTTAAAAAGCTCTCGAAATTGTATATTTGAAAAAGAAAGAAGAAACAATGAAGAAATTTTCAATTGCCATTCATGGTGGTGCGGGCACACTTGTCAAAGGAATGATGACTCCAGAAAAGGAGAAGGCGTATAAACAAGCATTGAAAGAAGCATTAAATGCAGGTTATGCTATTCTTGAAAATGGAGGGACGGCAATGGACGCCATTGAAGCCGCTGTGATGTCTCTTGAAGATTGTCATCTCTTCAATGCTGGAAGAGGAAGTGTATTTACTTCAGCTGGTACACACGAAATGGACGCGTCGATTATGGATGGTCAAACCAGAAAAGCAGGAGCCGTTTCACTCATTACAGGAATTAAAAATCCGGTGCGACTAGCGCGTGATGTAATGGAAAAAAGTGAGCACGTATTCATGGCTGGAACTGGAGCAATGGAATTTGCAAAAATGAATGGTCACGAGGTTCTTTCTTCAGAATACTTCTATGATGAATTTAGACACAATCAATGGCTTGAAATAAAAGACTCGGAATCTTTTCAATTAGATCATGCGGCAAAAAAAGATTCTAAGTTTGGAACTGTTGGTGCGGTTGCTTGTGATCAATATGGAAATATAGCTGCAGCAACTTCAACAGGTGGTATGACGAATAAAAAATATGGCCGCGTGGGAGATAGTCCTATGATTGGTGCGGGAAATTATGCGAATAATGCAACTTGTGCTGTATCATGCACTGGAAGTGGCGAATATTTCATACGCGGCGTTGTAGCATATGATGTTGCCTGTTTAATAGAACACAAGCAATATAGTCTGCACGAAGCGACGGAAGAAGTTATTCAAAAACGCGTACTTGAATTGGGTGGTGATGGCGGTTTAATTGCAGTTAATTCCAGCGGTGATGTTTCGTTTTCATTTAATACGGAAGGAATGTATCGGGGCTTTAAAAGTTCAGATGGGAATGAAAGTGTAATGATCTATAATGATTGATTCTATTTATTCACTTCCTAGCAATTGAAAGATGAAAATTACTATTGAAACAACCATTAACTCTCCAATCTCTAAAGTTTGGGATTATTGGACCCTCCCTGAACACATCGTCAACTGGAATTTTGCATCAAGTGATTGGCATTGTCCTGAAGCTGAAAACAACTTAGAAGTTGGGAAGGGCTTCAGGAGTTTAATGGCTGCTAAAGATGCATCAATGTCTTTTGAATTTTGTGGCATATACCAAGAAATAATTCAGTTTAAAAGTCTCCAATATATACTCGAAGATGATCGTGTAGTATCTGTGACATTTAAAGAACATGGAAATGAAACAATAGTCACCGAAACGTTTGATCCTGAAAATGAAAATCCATCAGAAATTCAAAAAGCTGGTTGGTAAGCAATTTTAGATAATTTCAAGAAATACGTTGAGATGGCCTAAATCAAAGGCGCGCCTATTGGCAGAACACTGATTTTTCGTGTGCTTATTTCAAACTTATCTCCATTTGAAAGAACGTGCGTCACCATATTCGTCAACGTCATAGGATCACCTTCTTTCAAAATCTCCTCATTATTATGAGTTAGATTTCGACCATCGAAAATGATAACCATTCCAGAACCTATTACTTCAAATTCATTGTTATTGGTAATAATCAGCCCAGTATCTTCAGCTAAACCTATCCCAATCAATTTAGGAAATTTTGCAACAGCTTCCGTTAATCTTCCGAAGCGACCTCGCTGAATAAAATGAGAATCGATAATTAAATTTGGTGTAAAACCCATTCCCTCACCCATTCCAACAACTCCTTTTCTGAATGATTCAGTCGTATTTCCACCTGTTATCATTCGTGAAGACATACACATCGCTCCAGCACTTGTACCAGCAATTACGAAATTTTCATTCATATACTTATGTAAAAGTAAATGATGAATAGTCGTCTCACCTATTTTTTTTGTAATCTGTGATTGATCTCCTCCTGAAAAAAGCACAGCATCAGCATTTTTGATTTTCTCAACATTCTCAGGTTCCTCAGAATGAGAGCGATCACGTATGTCAACTACATGAATATTCGTGCAACCCAGAATCTCAAAAGCACTCTGGTAATTTTCAATTACTTCATCGGGAATACTTGATGCTGTTGGAACAATTACAATGTTTGCATTTTCTCCGCCAGCTAATCGAACTATGTGTCGAAGAATTCCGTTTTCAATAAACTCAAGGGTGTACATTTCATTTTCCTCAATCCCTTTGTCTTCATTTCCTCCGATTGGAATTAAGATACCTTTTGCGTAGGCGTTAACCATTGAACTAAAAATTTATTATTCTGTATTGTAAATTTAAACTTAATTAAAATAAAAAGTAATTATATTTAAAAAAAACAAAACCAAACTTTTCAACTTTGATTAACATTTGCTTATGAGAATACGGGAAATAAATGCTATGCGTGGACCAAATTATTGGTCAGTTAGAAGACACAAATTGATTGTAATGGTCTTGGATCTTGAAGAAATGGAAGAACTTCCATCAAACAAAATTCCAGGTTTTAGGGACCGTTTGCAAAAAATGTTTCCGGGAATGTACGAACATCGCTGTTCGATTGGTGCACCAGGTGGATTTTTTCAGCGGGTTGACGAAGGCACTTGGATGGGCCACATCATTGAACACATTGCACTCGAGATTCAATCATTGGCTGGAATGGAAGTTGGCTTCGGAAGAACGAGAAGTTACGGAGAAAAAGGTGTTTATAATGTAGTTTTTGCTTACCATGAGGAAGAAGTTGGAAAATATGCAGCAAAAGAATCTGTGAAAATTTGTCAATGTATTATTGACGGAACTTCTTATGACCTCGATGCTGCAATTCAGGAAATGCGTGAAATTCGAGAAGATTATCGCCTTGGACCAAGCACAGGGTCAATAATTGAAGAAGCTGAAGCAAGGGGTATTCCTTGGATCCGTTTAAATAAATATTCACTCTGCCAACTTGGTTATGGTGCAAATCAAAAAAGAATTCAAGCAACAGTTACGAGTGAAACAAGCAGTATTGGCGTAGAATTAGCCTGCAACAAAGAGGACACAAAATATTTACTTGAACAAGCGCAAGTACCAGTCCCACGTGGTGAGATTATTCGCCGTGAAAGCAGCCTGGAAGAAACTTGCAAATATGTTGGATTTCCTTTGGTTGTTAAACCAGTTGATGGCAATCATGGACGCGGAATAACTGTAAATATTAATTCTTACGAAGATGCTCTGGTAGCTTTTCAAGCAGCGAAAAATGTTTCTAATTCAATCATTATTGAAAAATACATTACCGGTGTTGATTACCGTTTGTTAGTTATCAATCATAAATTGGTTGCAGCTGCACTTCGGACACCTGCTCATGTCATTGGTGATGGGAAGTCTACTATTCAACAGCTTATTGATGTTGTAAACAGTGATCCTAGAAGAGGTTTCGGACATGAAAATGTATTAACAAAAATAACAGTAAACGATCTAACATTGGGTCTGATTACTTCTAAAGGTTATACGTTAGAAACAGTTATTGAAAACGGTGAAATGCTTATTCTAAAGGATACAGCTAATTTATCTACAGGAGGAACGGCAGAGGATGTGACAGATTTTGTTCACCCTGCTAACATTTCAATGGTAGAAAGAATTTCGCGCATCATCGATCTAGATATCTGCGGTGTTGACATCATGACTTCTGATATTACTAAACCATTGAAAGAAACGGGAGGTGCTGTTCTTGAAGTAAATGCTGGTCCAGGATTCAGAATGCACTTAGCTCCAGCCAAAGGATTACCTCGAAATGTGGCTGGTCCAGTGATTGACAAACTTTTCCCAACAGGTAGCAATGCAAGAATTCCAATTGTTGCAATAACTGGTACCAATGGTAAAACTACCACTACCCGATTGATTTCGCATATCATGAAATTAAAAGGATACAGAGTAGGCTACACAACAACAGACGGAGTATACATTCAAAATCGTTTGTTAATGGAAGGTGATTGCACAGGCCCTGCTAGTGCTGAATTCGTACTGAAAGATCCTACTGTAAATTTTGCAGTATTGGAATGTGCACGTGGAGGTTTACTTCGTGCCGGTTTAGGATTTAAAAACTGTGATGTAGCAATTGTCACAAATGTTGAAGCTGATCATTTAGGCTTAAAAGGTATTCATACAATTGAACAATTAGCAAAAGTAAAAGGCGTCGTTCCTGAAACTGTGCTTCCAGGTGGGTATGCAATCTTAAATGCAGATGACGATTTAGTTTACGAAATGCGTCGAAACCTTACTTGCAATGTAGCATTGTTCTCGTTGAATGAAGATAATCCGCGAATTAAAGCATTGCAAAGAAAAGGCGGAATAACAGCCATCTATGAAAATGGTTATGTAACTATATGCCGCGGTGAGTGGAAGATGCGTGTTATGAGAGCTGAAGAGATTCCATTGACTTATGGTGGCAAAGCGGAATTCATGATTCAAAATGTACTTCCAGCAGTTCTTGCTGCAAATATTCAAGGCGTAAGTATTGAAGATATGAAAGCTGGATTGGAATCATTCCTTCCCTCTCCTTCTCAAACACCTGGTCGTCTGAATTTATTTGAGTTTAAAGACTTTACAGTTCTCCTGGATTACGCGCACAATGCAGCAGGGATGAGAGCGTTGACAAAATTTGTTGACACATTTGATGCAACTGTTAAAGTTGGGATTATTGCTGGAATTGGTGATCGTCGCGAAGAAGACAACAACGAAATTGGTAAAACGGCAGCGGGTGCGTTTGATGAAATAATAATTCGTCAGGACAAACACCTGCGTGGAAAGACAGAGGAAGAATTAATACAAATGCTTCAAGATGGAATAAATATGGTTGATCCGAACAAAAAGAGGACAATTATTCCATCAGAAAAAGAGGCAATAACTTATGCTATTAAGCACGCAGTGCCAGGTTCACTTATTGTTTTAAGTAGTGATGTTATTCCAGCTGCTCTGGATCTTGTTAAACATTACAAGGAATTAGAGAACAGAGGTGAATTGAATTTGTAAAATCCAATTTGACTAGTCCTAAATAAACGATACAGATTATTAAAGACTAAATTAACTAATTATATCCCCTTAATCACGTGATTAAGGGGATATTTGTTTTTATAGGTTTTTA
>JBIIQP010000134.1:0-7127 GCA_044341975.1 Crocinitomicaceae bacterium | reverse complement strand
AAGGAATATTTCTTGTTGTAAACACTCCCAAATTACGGTGCATCGGAAGTATATATTCATTTTCGTTCATTGCATAAGCACAGCCAACAGAGATACCCTCTTGTCCCCAGCCAGAAAACCATTTTGTAATCTTACCTTGACGGAGTAAAATGAGCATTTTTTCTTCAATCATCCGAGGACGAAGGAGAATTTTATAAATTTTCAAAAGTTCCTGATCATCAAATCCTTCACGATTGAAATCGATATATCTTTTTTCTAAAACTTCCATTGCCTAATAATTGTACAAAGTGCCTGCAAATCTAACTGAATTTGACGCAACAGTCACTCAAATTTTCTTTAAAAATACCAACAAAAAAAGGTCGATCAACTGACCGACCTTTCCGATATTGTAATTGAAGATTAAACCAAACCTTGGTCAATCATTGAATCAGCAACTTTAACGAAACCTGCAATGTTTGCACCTTTCACATAGTCAATTGTTCCATCTTCTCTCTTACCGTATTTCACACAAGCTTCATGAATTGAAACCATAATTCCGTGCAATTTACCATCCACTTCTTCAGCAGACCAAGAAAGACGAAGGCTATTTTGAGACATCTCCAAACCAGAAGTTGCAACTCCTCCAGCATTAGAAGCTTTTCCCGGAGAGAACATCACTCTTGCATGATCAAACACTTCTATTGCTTCTGGTGTTGATGGCATATTCGCTCCTTCAGCAACAGCAATTACTCCGTTGGCTACTAACGCTTTTGCTTCATCCCCATTTAATTCATTTTGTGTCGCACATGGTAGAGCAATGTCAACTTTCACTTCCCATGGACGTTTGCCAGCAACGAATTTCGCAGATGGATATTTGGCAACATATTCTTCAATACGTCCACGTTTAACATTTTTCAATTCCATCACGAAAGCAAGTTTTGCAGCATCAATACCTTCAGCATCATAGATGTAACCAGAAGAATCTGACAATGTCACTACTTTAGCACCCAATTCAGTTGCTTTTTCACAAGCATATTGAGCAACATTTCCTGAACCGGAAACAGAAACAATTTTACCTTTGAAAGAATCACCTTTCAAAGACAACATTTCTTTTGCAAAATAAACCGTTCCATATCCTGTAGCTTCAGGGCGAATTAATGAACCACCCCAATTTCTTGCTTTACCAGTCAATACACCTGTAAACTCATTTCGAATTCTTTTGTATTGTCCAAACATGTAACCAATTTCACGACCACCAACACCGATATCTCCAGCTGGCACATCTGTATCAGCACCGATATGGCGAGAAAGCTCTGTCATGAAAGATTGGCAAAACTTCATTACTTCATTATCTGATTTTCCTTTCGGATCAAAATCAGAACCTCCTTTACCACCACCCATTGGCAATGTAGTAAGTGAGTTTTTGAAAATTTGCTCGAATCCTAAGAATTTTAAGATTGATAAATTAACAGATGGGTGAAAACGTAAACCACCTTTGTACGGGCCGATTGCCGAGTTAAATTCAACACGGTATCCTCTGTTTACTTGTACTTCACCTTTGTCATCTAACCAAGGAACTCTAAAAATGATTGTTCTTTCTGGTTCTACAATTCTTTCAAGAATTTTGTTTTCCTTGTATTTTGGAGTTTCTTCAATAACAGGTATAACTGCCTCAGCAACTTCTTGAACTGCTTGAATAAATTCCTTTTCATGACCATGAGTAGCTTTCACCTTATCCATGAAAGCATCAATTTGAGCTTGGTATTTACTTGACATTATCTTACTTTTTAAAAATGACGAGGCAAATGTAACTAATTTTTACAGCTGTGGATGAAAAAAATATGAACAGAAAAAATTGCAAAAAATGATGGAATTTGGAGTATCTAAAGAATTAGAACTTCTGTTAAAAAAGCATGTAAATCATCATTTTTAGGAATCAAAACGCAACTATCCTTAACTTTGTGCGTCTAAATCTTAGATTAAACTCTTATTATAACCAATGAAGCTGAAGTTTTATGGCTTAATGGCACTGCTCTTAATGTGCTTTTCATTCTACTCTCAAACAACAACAGATTTTATCTGCCTTGGAGATGATACAACTGTGTGCGCTGGTCAACAAGTAGAAATTTTCAATTGTGCAGGTGCGGGTTCTGGATCAAGTAGTTCTGGAGGGGGATTGTTTTTACCTTCTCCTTCAAGCGTAAGCTTAATTGATGATGTTTGGTCTGCAGTTGTCCCAATTGGGTTTAATTTTAGTTTTTACAATAATACCTACAGTCAATGTGTAATTGGTTCTAACGGATTGATTTCATTTGACCTTACAAAAGCAAATCAATATTGCTCTTGGTTTTTCACAGGGATGACGCCATTACCCAATTCAACGTTTGCCGATCCAAAGACAACAGCAATGGTTTGTTATCAAGACATGAATCCAAGTCTAGGTGGACAAATTCAATACCAAACTGTTGGAACGGCACCGAATCGTATTTTTGTTGTTCTCTATAAGGAAATTCCAACCTTTTCTTGTGGAGAATGTTCCTACATGACCATTATGCTGTATGAAAGTTCAAATAATCTTGAATTTCATATTGGAAACAAACCACCTTGCACAACTTGGAATAGTGGATTAGCAATTCAAGGCACCGAAAATCCTGCAGGTACAATTGCCCATATTACGCCAGGAAGAAACATTTCACAATGGTCGGCGAACCAAGAATGTAAACGATTCACTCCAACTTCTCCCACCAACACAAATGGATACACCATAACCAATGAAGAATATATTTTGGTCACATCAGTTGGTACAGCGATAATGTGGGGCAATACTAATGGACAAACTTTTCCTTACAATAATGGCTCATTATTAGTTACTGTGCCTGCCGGAACAACCGGGTATTTTTTAACGGGAACAGCATGTGGAACAGGTATTGGTTCTGTCTCAGATACTTCATGGTTAACAGGACTAACTAGCTCCGTTTCGGTAATTCCAACCCCTGATTTTTGCAGTGCTGGAGTTGGGACGGTCACCGCTACTTCCAACTCAGGAGTTGCGCCATTTTCTTTTGTTTGGAGCAACGGAGCTACCGGAACTATAATTGAAAATCTTAACGCAGGATTTTACTCTGTCACCATGACAGACGCTTTGGGGTGTTCATCATCCGCATCGGCAGTTGTAGGAGATACCCCGGCAAGTTATACAGGGACAAGTACCTTAGTTTCATGTCCCGGTGAAAGTAACGGGAGCGCAACAGCAGTAATGACTCCTCAGTTAGGTAATGTGACTTATTTATGGGACGATGCTTCAGCTCAAACTTCACCAACTGCTGCAGGATTATCCGCAGGGACTTATAATTGCACGGTCACATCAGATATTGGATGTTCGGGAACGGTCACAGTAACAATCATTACGATTCCTGTAATGGTAGTCAGCGCTGCTACAATTTCAGATGTAACATGCAATTCAGGTTCAGATGGAACAATTTCTGTTTCCGTTGCGCAAGGTACCGGCACACCTCCATTTTCATACAGTTGGGACAATAGCTCATCCACAACAAATACTGCATCAGATTTGTCTGCAGGAGCTCAAAAAGTTACGGTAACTGATGCTAACAATTGCCTAACAACATTCACTGCTATCATAGAACAGCCAGATCCATTGCAAATCACATTTATAACGAGTTCAACACAAATTTGTCCAGAAGATGATATCCCATTGCAAGTAACAGGAATTGGAGGGTCAAGTCCTTATATTTTCACATGGTACGAGAACGGAAATATGATTGGCACTGGAACGGCAATTAATGTTGATCCAGATTTTACGAATACTCAGTACTGCGTGACCATGTCTGAAATTTGTGGTTCACCAACAACAGATACTTGCACAGTCATTACCTTCCCTACCCCAATTATTCCACAAATGGACCCTGACAAATTCAAAGACTGTGTTCCGGCAACATTTGTGTTCCAAAACAATTCGAATAACAGCAATGAAATAGCTTCGACTTATTACCAATTTTCTGATGGAAACGCATATTCAGTTAATGGTTCAGAAAGTGTTACAAATACGTTTGTGGATCCTGCTAATTATGCATGTGAAATGACCGTAACATCAATATATGGTTGCGTTTACACAGGTCTTTTTCAGAATATTATTGAGGCTATGCCTGTGCCTAATGCTGAATTCACTTTCACAGATAATCCGGCTACCATTTTTGAAACAACAATAGGCATGCAAGATCAATCAACTGGAGATATTGCAAGTTGGCAATGGATTAGCCCAGGATCAATGCCAACATCAAGTACTGCTCAAAATCCATCATTTACTTTTCCTGTTGGTGAAGTTGGACAATATCCCGTTACTCTTATTGTAAGCAGCGATTTTGGATGCACGGACACTGTTTCCTATGATATGAACATTGTTCAGGATGTCATCTTCTTCGCACCGAATGCATTCACACCGGATGGAGATGAATTCAATCAAAGTTGGAAAATGTATATTCAAGGCATTGACGTTTATAATTTTGAGCTCTACATATTCAATCGTTGGGGAGAAATAATCTGGGAGTCACGCGATCCTGATTCTAGTTGGGACGGGACATACAATAATCAAAAAGTTAAAGCAGGCACCTATGTATGGAAAGCAACGGCTAAAGACTTAATAAACGACAACAAGTACGAATTCTCAGGCCACATAAACGTCCTTCGTTAAAATGATTGGTATACTTATTGAAGTGCTGATAAAAAATTAGTACGTTTGATAAAATCCTTTTCTATGAAAAAAATTGTTTTTCCAGTTGTTTTACTTTGTTCTTCTATGCTTTATTTTTCTTGTGAAGTTTTAGAAGATGCGGCAAGTATTGTGACAACAACCACACCTTCTAAGCCACAATTATCCAATGAGGAAGTCATTTCTGGCTTGAAAGAAGCATTGAATGTCGGTATCAAAAACTCAGTAAATTTAACTTCTGTTACCGACGGGTTTCTTAAAAATACAGACATACGCCTTCCATTTCCTCAGGATGCTTTAAAAGTGAAGCAGAAAGCATTAGACCTTGGAATGTCTGCACAAGTGGAGAAGTTTGAAACTACTTTAAACCGTGCAGCTGAAGAGGCAACAAAAGAGGCGCTTCCCATTTTCGCCGATGCAATTACCAACATGAGTATTTCAGATGGATTTGGGATATTAAATGGAGGAAATGGAGCGGCTACAAAGTATTTAAAAGACAATACAACAGCTAAATTAACTGCAGCCTTTGCTCCAAAGGTAGAAGCGGCCATTTCCAAAGTCAAACTCACTGAATATTGGAACCCTATCATTACAAAATATAATAGTGCCATGACATTGACTGGAGGCGAAAAATTAAATCCAGATTTGAACAAATATGTTACTGAGAGAGCAATTGCTGGCTTGTTCCACATGGTAGAAATTGAAGAGAATAAAATCAGAAAAAATCCTTTAGCGCGTGTTTCCGATCTTTTGAAAAAGGTCTTTGGCAGTGTTACTGGTAATTGATATAAATCATTGATATGATTCTAAGTGCTGCTTCTTGCGGCACTTTTTTTTTTGTATTTTTAACTATGCAATATCCAGCTTCAGAATTAGTGCTTGATGCCAATGGGTGCGTCTACCATTTAGGATTATCACCAGAGAACATTTCTTCAAAAATCATCCTGGTGGGCGATCAAGATAGAGTCGCTATGATTTCATCTTTCTTCGACACCATTGAACACCAGTCGCAACACAGAGAATTTGTTTGTCATACAGGAATTTATAAAGGCAAACGAATTTCCACATTGTCAACAGGAATAGGGACTGACAATATCGATATAACAATGAATGAACTTGATGCATTGTTCAACATTGATTTTTTAAAACGAATCGATAAAGAAAAGAAGACTTCTCTTGAAATTATTCGAATTGGAACGTGTGGCATTTTACAGCCAGAGATCCCCGTTCACTCCTATCTTCTATCAACTCACGCTTTCGGTTTAGACAATATTGCACATTTTTATCAAATTGAATTTACAGAAAAAGAAATCGGGTTAAAAAATGCGTTGATTAAAGAGCTCGAATTACCCAGTGTTATTCAGCCTTATTTAATTTCAGCGACAACTGACTTAACAGATCGTTTCAAATCTGATGAGACTTATTTAGGCATAACCGTTACAAGTAGCGGATTTTACGGACCTCAAGGAAGACAATTGAGGGTTCCCAATTCAGTTAAACATCTAAATGAGCGATTGACAAATTTCAGAAGTAATTCTAATCGAGTAATCAATTTCGAAATGGAAAGCTCAGCTATCTTTGCTCTAGGCAGGGCAATGGGACATCAATGTGCAACGATTTGTTTAGGCGTCGCTAATCGACCAAAGATGGAATTTTCGAAAGGGTACAAAGAAGAAATGAATGCACTCATTTCCTATGTTCTAGAGCGAATATAAATTACTTTGATTCAGGTCGATAAATCGTATATTTCCCACTTGTTATTCCTTTAAAATTCAAAGGGCTTGTTGTAACTTTTTTGCCATTGTACCCAGTATTTTGATGAATAAGTTCAACCTGATCATTGCTCGATACACTGTATATTATTGCCGTATGATGCGGAAATTGTTCCATATAATCTTTTTGACCATCGTTCCATTTTACCTTCACCTTTTCAAATTGAATAATATCACCTGGCATGATACACTGTCCCTTTTCAAGTTTTCTTCCAAAGCCATAAAGCCCATCCCAATTGGCATTCGCAGCCTCAAGTGCAAACTTAGCCAGATCCCAGCATTCTCCTGTACCGACTTTTTTATTCATTTTTGAGGAAGCGAATTCAACAATCTTCTTATTAATCAATGAAATAGAATCGCATTGAGCAACTACTGAATTCAGCAATAAGCAACTGAAAATGATCAAAAAATAATTTCTCATGATCTAAGAACGTGTGATGTTTTGAAAAGTAACAATTACTTTGCAGCAGCTTCAAGAATTCGTTTCACTTTGTTTCGTTCAACCTTTAAAATTGGATCTGAAAAAAGTGAGTCTTCATCCATTTGGAATTTTGAAGTACCGGAAAAATGTATTGCATCTGGATTTACTTCCTTTATGATCTTGGAAATATTAGCAGCATTTACCCCTCCTCCAGCCATAATCTGTAATC
>JBIIQP010000025.1:0-23975 GCA_044341975.1 Crocinitomicaceae bacterium | reverse complement strand
TCTAATTTTTCTCGGAGCATTCAATTCCGAACTATCTCCAACACAGGAATACAGTGCCAAAAGCACTACTAATGTCAAAAGGTTTTTCACTCCCATGTACGCTAAAATTAAGAACAATCTACAAAAAGCTCTCTGAATTTAAACTTTTTAAAGGGGTTTTATGTTGTATTTTTGTAAACACTATGGAAGAAAGACCATTATCAGACTGGTTGCCACTTACTAAAAAGGAGGTGGAAAAAAGGGGATGGGACGAATTGGATGTAATTCTGATCTCTGGAGATGCTTATGTGGACCACCCTTCTTTTGGGACGGCTGTTATTGGAAGAATAATAGAAGATGAGGGGTTCAAAATCGGCATCATCGCACAACCTAATTGGAAAGACGATTTAAGGGATTTCAAAAAATTGGGTAAGCCAAAATATTTTTTCGGTGTCACTGCGGGATGTATGGATTCGATGGTGAACCATTACACGGCAAACAAACGGTTGCGTTCCACGGACGCATACACACCCGGAGGAGCTGCAGGATTCAGACCGGATTATGCCACGATCGTTTATACCAACATTTTAAAGGAACTTTATCCTGATGTTCCTGTCATGATTGGTGGGATTGAAGCTTCATTGCGCCGTGTGACACATTACGACTACTGGAAAGACCAATTGATGCCTTCCATTTTAGTCGATTCCAAGGCAGATGTTTTAGTCTATGGCATGGGCGATCAACCTTTGCGAGAAATGTTACAACTTTTGAAAAAAGGTGTTCCATTTAGCAATTTAAAAACTATTAAACAGGTTGCTTTTGTTCAAGAGACAGCGGAAGAATTGCCAAAAAATAAAAATTGGGAAACGGTTGAATTGGCTAGTCATGAAGAATGTCAAAAGGACAAACTTAAATATGCGGCGAATTTCAAAATTGTTGAAGTTGAATCAAATAAGTGGGAAGCTAATCGTATTATTCAGAAAGTAGGAGATCAAACGTTGGTAATCAATCCACCCTACAAAACAATGAATGAAAAAGAGATCGACCGTTCGTTTGATCTGCCTTACACGCGTTTACCTCATCCAAAATACAAGAAACGCGGGGCTATTCCAGCCTATGATATGATCAAATTCTCGATCAATATGCACCGAGGTTGTTTTGGAGGATGCAGTTTTTGCACGATCTCGGCACATCAAGGAAAATTCATCGCTTCTAGAAGTGAAAAATCGATACTTGCTGAACTAGAAGAAGTGGTTGAACATCCAGAATTTCGTGGATACATTTCCGACTTGGGTGGACCAAGTGCCAACATGTATAAAATGAAGGGCAAGGACGAGGACATTTGTGCACGCTGTTCTTCGCCAAGTTGCATTCACCCGGTCATCTGCAGCAATTTAGATACCTCGCACAAACAGATGACAGCATTGTACAAAAAAGTTGATGCGCACCCTAAGGTGAAAAAAGCGTTCATTGGTTCTGGGATTCGTTATGATTTATTAGTTGATGACTTCAACAAAAACAACGAGGATGGAAATCACGACGAATACATCGAGCAGGTGATTACACGTCACGTCAGTGGAAGATTAAAAGTAGCACCCGAACACACCTCAGACGCTACGTTGCGTATGATGCGAAAACCTTCGTTCCAGTACTTTCATAAGTTCAAGGAGAAATACGATAGGCTCTCAGCCAAACACAACTTAAAGCAACAACTAATTCCTTATTTCATCTCTTCGCACCCTGGCTGTGAAGAAGAAGATATGGCCAACCTTGCTGCTGAAACCAAAGACATGGGCTTCCAACTAGAGCAAGTGCAGGATTTTATGCCGACACCTATGACCGTTGCGGAAGTAATTTATTACACAGGAGTTCATCCTTACACGCTGAAGCCGGTAAAAACGGTAAAGACAAAGGAGGAAAAGCTGAATCAAAACCGCTATTTCTTCTGGTATAAAAGAGAAAATCAAGACTGGATTAAACAACGTCTGACCAAAGCGAAACGACCTGACCTCATCGAAAAATTACTCGGTGATCAGAGTAACTCGGAGAAGAAAGTTCCGAAATGGCTGGAGGAAAGACGAACAAAGAGCACCCATCGACAAGCTCAGGCACCGGAGCAAGGATCAAAGATTTCAAATATCAACAGAAAAAAAAGAGATTAACTCAAACCGATAGCACTAAAAGATGTGAGACTTTGAGTACTCTATAAAAAATTGAGCTGCTCTTGAGGTATTAAATATAATTGGGTAAACAAAAAATCCCGCTGTAAAAACAGCGGGATTTTTTATAAGTAGTTGAATATCAATTACAATACAACAGAAAAATAAGTTCCGTCGTCATCCTCATCGTCATCAGCTGGTTTAGTTGCTCCACGAGCCATTTTAACTGAAACGACTACAGCGTTCGCAGGATCCAAGAATTTCACTCCTGGGATGTTTATTTCACCTACGCGAACAGACTTACCAATTTTCAATTTAGTAATATCCAATGTGATTGCATCTGGAAGATCTTTTGCAAGACCAACACAGTTCAAACGACGGAAAGTTTGCATTAATTTACCCCCAGCCATTACACCTTTAGAAGAACCTTTCACACGCACAGGCAAACCAATACGCACAGGTTTAGTATCATTCAATTCAAGGAAGTCTACGTGCTGAATAGTATCTTTCGTAGCATGCTGTTGCAACTCACGGATAATACCTTTCGCTTTTTTTCCTTCGATTTCAAGTTCTACCAAGTAAACTTCAGGTGAGAATACGATCTTGTTGATGTCATTTCGCTTTACTGCGAAGTGAGTTTGCTCACCTTGTCCGTAAAGCACACAAGGAACCAACTCAGCATTTCTCAATGCCGCAGC
Organism: Crocinitomicaceae bacterium; assembly: GCA_044341975.1. Classification (GTDB taxonomy): domain Bacteria; phylum Bacteroidota; class Bacteroidia; order Flavobacteriales_D; family Crocinitomicaceae; genus M0103. Next base: position 21,139 of record JBIIQP010000025.1, on the reverse strand, counting down.
GTCCTTCTTCCCTACGTTCGTTCTTAGCGAACCGCTCAATTGTGCTGTTTTCATTTGTTATTTATTTATGAGATTAAAAAATGTGAACTAATTGACTGATTATTTACCAGTCGTCGAATAACATCCGCAAATAAATCCGCTGTACTAAGTACACGAATTTTATCACTCTGTTTTGTCAATGGAATTGTATCTGTTACAATCAATTCCGTCAATTTTGAATTTTCAATGCGTTCATATGCCGGACCAGAAAGCACCGCATGCGTACAAAATGCGCGTACACTCAATGCTCCTTTTTCGATAAAAAGATCCGCTGCCTTGGTTAATGTACCAGCGGTATCACACATATCGTCTATTAATACAACATCTTTGCCTTGCACATCACCGATAACTGTCATTTCAGCTACAACATTGGCTTCCTTGCGCTGCTTGTGACACATGGCTAAACTCGTATTCATTTTCTTCGCATACGAATTGGCTCTTTTTGCTCCTCCTGCATCAGGTGCTGCCATGATCAAATTTCCATTGTCGAGCTTTTCTAATTCAGGATAGAAAATAGTAGATGCATATAAATGATCAACAGGGACTTCGAAGAATCCTTGAATTTGGTCAGCATGAAGATCCATCGTTATCACGCGGTTAACGCCCGCTGCCATCAGCATGTTTGCTACCAATTTAGCTCCAATAGCAACTCTTGGTTTGTCTTTTCGATCCTGTCTTGCAAAACCGAAATAAGGAATAACAGTAATAATTTTTCTAGCTGACGCACGTTTTGCGGCATCCACCAACAACAATAATTCGAATAAATTATCACTTGGCGGCATGGTAGACTGAACAATAAATACATCTTGTCCCCTTACTGTTTCTTCAAAAGAAGGTTGAAATTCACCATCACTAAACTCCACAACTTTCACGTCTCCCAAGGGAATTCCATAGCTCAATGCTATTTGTTCAGCATGTTTTTTTGAAGCTCTTCCAGCAAATATTTTTACTCCTATTGACATAATCAACCAAAATTGAGGGTGCAAACTTACATAATTATTCACGAAATCTAGCAAATCGAAGGATAAAAAGGCGGCAGGGAGCATAGTTTTTTCTAACTTTCACTCTCTATCTTTATTAAATCATGTGCTATAGCAATTCTTCTACCTCCACGAATGTGCAGCTGGCAGCGAAATACGTTAAAAAAATTCCATTTAACCTAACTGAAAATCAAGTCTTTTTCGCGAGTGGATTTACTTTCCCTGTATGGAGAATTATAACTAAAAACGATGAAATAATTCCCATGCAGTGGGGACTAATTCCAAATTGGTTTCAAGATTCTGACTTTCAAAAAATTGCTTCAATGACGCTCAATGCGAAAGTAGAAACCGCAGAAGAAAAACCTTCATTTAAGAAGTTAGTAGGCTCAAAACATTGTATCGTGCCCTCTTCCGGATTTTTTGAATGGCAGCATCAGGGCAAAGAAAAAATACCCTATTTCATTTATCCTGCGAATGGGATTTTTTCAATGGCAGGCTTGTTTGATGAATGGGTCCATCCAATTTCAGGAGAAATAAAACGCACCTTCACAATCCTAACATGCGAAGCCAACGAATTAATGAGCCAAATTCACAACACAAAAAAGCGAATGCCCGTTTTGTTAAATCAAAAAGATGAAAACAACTGGTTGAATGGCCGAATGAATTTGTCAGAACTAACGCTTCCCGCTCCGAATGAAATGATGGGTGCTCACCGCATTTCAAAATCTATAATAAGCGGAAAAAATCCAAACTGCAGCAGCATTCAAATACCAGAAGATCAAATTGATGGTTTTCAAGCCAGCCTATTTTGATTAACGATCTATTTTAATATCTCTCTGATTAATCAATATAAATCGTAAACTAACAAAAAAGTTGTTTGTGTTCTTAAATGAATTGGAATGCGTAAGAAAATTATAGCCCGTTTGGAGGTGAAAACCAAACAACTTGTAACCAATAACAGGCGCAAACCCGACTCTATTTTGAGAAAAATCGCTTCGGAAAATTAAGTTTCCACCATCGTTTAACCCCAAGCGACTCGGTTTTATCCAATAACCAAGGTTGTAGCCCAGAATGTTTTGCTGAAAATCATAATTAAATCCAGTATGAATCGACTGCGTTGTTGCACTTGCCAATTTGACCCGTTTCCATTGAAATTCTGCGCCCAATTCACCCATCCAGTATTTTCCGCGCTGCACGCCGACATATGGTCCGGATTTTCTAACTTTCAAATTAGGGATATCTATTTTACCATCCCCCAACTGCGAAAAAGTAAGCTTGGTAAGCAGAAAAAAGAGAACGATCAAACTACTTTTTCTCAACATACTCCTCATGTATCTCTTTCAGCTGAGTTGCATCATTTGCTTCCAAACCAAGGCTGTCTGCTATGTCTTTCACTCTCAAGACTTCTTCGACGGTTAAACCGGTACTATCTGATTCTTCTTTCAAAGAATTTTTCAAAAAGATTGTGCTTTGCTCTATCCCAGGTACTGTAATTTCGGAAACTTTTTTAACGGGATTGTAGAGTAATGAAGCCTCCTTTTTCTCCTGAGGAAAAAATTTACCTTTCTCATCATACGATTCAACTAAAACAATCACAACACTTATTAGATAAAGCGCTTTCATGGTGCCGAAAACAACACCAAATAGTTTATTGATCGGCGTTAAACTTCCCACCTTCACCATTTTTTCAATCGTAATACCTGCAAAATAAACCATTGCTCCGATGCCCAAAAAAACAAGCGTAAATGAAATGACAGGCAAGTATTCCGATTCCCAACCAAATGATTTCTTTAAAAATGCCGCTATCATATCCGAAAAATGAATTCCGGCATATAATCCCACAAACAAGGCTAATAAAGTAAAAACCTCAATGATCAAACCGTGTTTGAACCCTTTATAAGCTGCATAAATCAGCGGAATGAGAATGAGGACATCAATAAAATTCATAACTGAAAATTAGCTAAAAAAAAGTCCGCCCAAATAGACGAACTTTTAATATTTCAACGCGTTTTTGTTAACGAGAACTATTTACAATCTGATTTCAATTGCGTTGTGAAAGAAAGGTCTACCGTCGACCACAACTTCGATTTTCCATCGCTTCCCGTGTGTAACTCTTTACAAACAGTATTCAATGCCTCAATTGCAGAGCCTCCTTTCCAATCCAACACATCGATCGATGCATTAAACGCAAAAGCACCATCTTTGAGCGTAAAAGCACCTTTAACAGCCTTCGTCATACCATTCATTTGAATATCAATGACAGCAGAGCCATCTTTCGAATTCAGACTAGTAACTTTTCCACGAATTGTATCCGTCGCCAACGTTTTGAAAAAGATAGATGCTATTTTTCCATTTCGCTCTTCATTTTGCGTTTCAACTGATGCCGTTGGCAATTTAAATTTCAATGCTGAAAGCAACGCAAGCGGATCATCAGAACCTTCAGGACCATCTATTATTATTTCGTTAAACGTTCCCGCCACTCCTTTTTTCTCAGTGAATTTGAAAGCTGTCCATTCAAGGGAGGTAGCCGCTGAATTATAAGTGTAAAAACAACCAACCTCAGATTTCTCATCTTTATTTACTGTCTGTTCGCCTCCACATGACGAAAGCACTATAAGTGAAAAAAGTGCAATTGAAATGATCTTATATTTTTTCATGTTTGATTTTTTTCTCGAAGTTAACAAATTCGTGCTGTTGCCATAACAGGAATTAAGAACTTTTAAGAAAGTAGGTGCAAAGTCTTTCTTATTTTTGCAAAGATGGATTACGACATTGAGATGCGGTTTCAGCGAATGAAAAAATCGCTTGAAGAAAAGTTTGGAGAAGGAATGGATGTGCAAGCCATTTTATTTTTGATTGGAGTCAACGAATTAGGTGAAGGATACAAAAACTTTACAAAGAATGAGAAGACTGACCTCTTTCATATTGCTATTTGCACACTTTTGGAACCCTATGGTTATTATACTTTTGAGGGAAGAGACAAAGAAAACTGGCCTCATTTTGCCGTTAACAAACAACTCCCTCCTCTCAACGATCGAGAACAACAGCATTTACTAAAAGAATCAATGCTCGATTATTTCATCCAGAACGGATACTACACTGAAGAAAATACTACCGCTTAATCGATTATATTTGCAACCTGTTATAAAAAATTAAAAATGGAATTCTGGATCAAAGCTGCCCAACTCATTTTATCACTTTCAATCCTCGTGATTTTGCACGAATTTGGTCACTTTATTCCTGCTCGTCTCTTCAAGACAAAAGTTGAAAAATTCTACCTCTTCTTTAACCCTTATTTCGCGCTTATTCGATTTAATAAAGTGAAAGGGAAATGGAAGACTTCTTGGTTTTCAAATTCTGGAAATAAAACAACTGAAAAAGAAGGGGAAATCGAACAATCCGAAGAAGAAAATATAGATGCACAAAGCACTGAATGGGGTGTAGGTTGGTTGCCACTTGGGGGATATGTAAAAATAGCGGGGATGGTAGACGAGTCCATGGATACCGAGCAATTGGCGAAACCAGCTCAAGCTTGGGAATTTCGTTCGAAACCAGCATGGCAAAGATTGATTATTATGGTTGGTGGTGTTACCGTAAATCTTATCCTCGGCATCTTTATTTACATCTGCATAATGTTTGCTTATGGCGAAGAAGAACTTCAACCTCAGCAACTTCAAGCAGGTTTATCTGTTCACCCATACTTAGGAAAATATGGCCTGTATTCCGGAGATAATATTTTGGAAATCAATGACGAAGCGGTTACGAATGTTTCTGAAATAAACAATGGTGTGATGCTTCGCGATGGAAGAAAATTACTTGTAGAACATGAAAATGGTGTGAAGGCAACAATTACTCTTCCGGAAGGCATTGAATACGAATTATTCCAAAAAGGCGCCTTCCCTGCATTCGGATTGCGTCATCCATCTGTAGTCATTGACAGTATTATGCCTGATAAGGCTGCTTCAAAAGTTGGTTTAAAAGAAGGAGACAAGATACTTTCTATAAACAACAACAAAGTTGTTTATTATGATGACATTCAACGTTACTTCTATGCGACGAAAGGTAAAAAGGCAGCTGTTTCAATACAACGTGGCAATGATACGCTATTATTTAATCCTCAAGTGAATGAGGAAGGAATGATTGGTTTTGGGGTAGTAATTACAGATTACATTGATCAAAATTCTGTAAAGCAAAAATATTATGGGTTCGGTGAATCCGTTGGTAAAGGAGTAGACAAAGGTTTTCACACTCTGAGTGATTACACTGCCCAGCTTAAATTTATGTTCACCAAAAAAGGTGCTTCAAGTATAGGTGGATTTGGTGCCATCGGAAATATGTTCCCTCCAGTGTGGGATTGGCACCAATTCTGGATGACAACTGCATTGATTTCAATTATTTTGGCATTTATGAATATTCTTCCAATTCCTGCATTAGATGGTGGACATGTAGTTTTTCTAATCTACGAAATGATTACCGGCAAGGAGGCTCCTCAAAAAGTTTTGGAATACGCTCAATACGTAGGCTTCTTCCTTCTTATGAGTCTCGTAGTCTATGCCAATGGAAATGACCTCATCAAATGGTTGTTCCCTTAAATCCATTTGTATAAAATATTTGCCTTCAGACAATTTTTCTGTGCCGCAGGTAACAGAATATTTATTAGTCAAAAGATTTACTTGTAATTATATACTCAAAATAACAGTTTACATATGAAGAACTTACTCTTTACCTTTTTAGTTACAACTTGTACAATCCTTCCCCTTTTCGGGCAAATGACTGAAGGACATATCTCTTATAAAATGGAAGCAACTTCCGACAACCCTGATATGCAAATGGCCGTAAGCATGATGCAAGGATCAACTTTAGATGTTTACTTCAAGGAAAAACAGACGCGTGCAGAGATGAAAATGGGTGCAATGATGAACATGACTACCATTTCAAATGAAAACAATGGTGAAATGTTGATGTTGATGAGTGGAATGGTTGGACAGAACGCAATCAAATCAAACTTGAAAGAACTCGATTCAGCACAAGCAGAAAAACCAAAGACTGAAGTAACATTGGAAAACGAAACCAAGGTTATTGAAGGTTATACCTGCAAGAAAGCGATTGTAACAGATGAAGAAGGAACAGAATCAGTTTTTTGGTATACGGAAGAAATCTCGGTGGCTAAGAAAGGCCAAAACTATCTAAATGAAAGTGTACCAGGTTTTCCTATGCAATCTGAAATTAACAACAACGGCTTGAAAATGATCATGACCGTAACAAAAGTTGACAAAAAACTCGATAAAAAAGCATCAGAACTTTTTGACATGACGATTCCTTCTGGTTACAAAGAAATGACCATGGAGCAGCTCAAAAGCATGGGAATGTAAGAATCTTCTATATTCAATTATTTAAAGGAGCTGTAAGCTCCTTTTTTATTTTACCTTGATTAAGTTCAGTGAAAAATCACCTGATTTTTTTCTTACTTGTACCAAATATTTCCCAGGAGATAGATCTTCTAGTTGAAATGGAATTGTGTGTACATTTTGTGTCAATTCCTTGTCTATAATCGTTTTTAGACATTTGCCATTAAAGTCCAAAATTTCGACTCTCACTAACTCATTTGCACAAGAAAAACGAATGGAAGATGCGGACATCGCCGGATTTGGAAAGAGAATTCCTTTGGATTCATCCAGTTTCTCCTCATTTAATCCAAGATTACAAGCACCCAACATCTGATAGAACGTAACATTGTGGTCAAAAAGCGCTTGCACCTCGGATTCAGCAACCTCAAACCAATCCTTCAATATTGATGCATAGACATCCCTAAAATCAATTTGCATTGGCAAAGCATCCTGCACATCCAACACTGAATCAATCACAGGATTATTTCCAATTACTCCACTATTAATGCAGGCACCAAAAAGAAACATTGGCGCAGCGTCACCGTGATCCGTTCCATCACTGCCATTTGATGCGATTTGACGACCAAATTCTGAAAATGTCATTCCAGCTACTCTCTTTTCAATTCCCAATAATGAAATATCATCCTGAAATGCCGCAACTGCGTCTGATAATGTCTTCAATAAATTCGCGTGATCTCCTGTTGTTTTATCTGAAGCAACAACTTGAGCATTGTGGGTATCAAAACCATTGATATTCAGAATATAAACCTTCGTTTTAAGTCCACCTGAAATCATTTGAGCAACTTGCCGCAATTGAACAGCAATCGGATTATTATCATCGTACATTGTCGACAACGTATTTCCCGCATTAGCTGCTGCTGTTATTTGATCAACATAAGCATTCGTTTGGGCTACCAAAACAGAGATATATTCCAAGTGTGATCCAAAATAAGAGCCATCGCTAACTTCATTACTGTTGTATAAAGTGAAGTTTGTGAAAGGGTCGCTCACTGCGTGCGAAAAATTAGCCATCAATCCTTGACATGTGGAGGAAACCTCATACCCCATGCTAATTGCAAATGGATCTGGGTAATTAGCATTTGGATAATCGTTTGGATAATTTGGATAATCGCTATCAAATTTACGACCCAACCAACCCTTGGTTTCATTCTGATCCAAACTACCTGTTGACCAAATATCCATGGAACGAAAATGTGAACGGTTTTGCTCTGGATAACCCACATTTTGTATTATACATAATTTACCGTCTTGAAACATGTTGTTCATACCACTCATTGCAGGATGCAGACCAATTGTAGAAGTAGTTTGAAGAATCGAGTTTTGCGGCAAAATAACGTTTGGTCGGTGAATGGCTAAATTGTCATACGCATCCAAAGGAATTACCGTATTTAATCCATCATTACCTCCATTTAATCGAATCATTACCAAAACTCTGTCTTCAGCATTTTTTGAGTAACCAAAGAGTTTATTTTGAATTGCCTGGTAATTTATTCCTTTCAAAACAAAAGGTGTTGCCAGCGATGCCAGCGAAATGTTTTTAACGAAATTTCTTCTTTTCATAATTACGGTCGTTAAATCATTTGAAATTCTGGCATTTTAAATATTCTTGCAAGCACAACATTTATTCTTAATGCAATTGATGCCTCCAGTGTTGTGTCACCACCAACATACTGTTGATATTGGTATGCCCAGGTCGCATCTGATAAGCCATTCGTTAACAATGCCTTAAGGGCCGTTTTCTTTGTGTCTGAAATTGGTTTTGGAAAGAATACATCGCACATTTCATTAATTGCAGAAATTGGGTCATCAGGCAAAGTCAAATTATTATAAAATTGAAGTGAATTCAATTTTAAATTAAAACCATTCACGGGAATCCCCGTCAACACTGTAACATAGTTTGAAATATCAAACCTCGTTTTAATTGTTGTAGAATTCACCCATAATTTAGAAAATGCAGGTGCTTGATAATACGCAGTCCACCCTGCGACGCTCGGCGGTGAAGCATATGACTGTGTCATTGTTTCAGCTACATAATATAAGTTCAAATACATATCCGAATTGGTTGCTAAATCAAAATTTGGCGCTGATTCTGTTGCATTGAACATCCCAAAAATAACCTCCAATGGACTTCTAATAATGGCCCCTCGCAAGGTTATGTCGTAGAAATGTTCACTTTTCAATAATTCATCCATTACAGGAAGAATCTCATAATTATTAGCAATGAGTGTCGCTGACATGGCGGAAATCACATTGGTTTGAACATCCAATGTAATGTCGTAGTTTACAAAATACCTGTATAATTTCGTGCAAATATATTCTGCAACCGCAGCTTGCTGAAAAATAACATCAACGTAATTTTGATATTCAGTCGCCTCGCCGTTTGAAATTGTTGCGTTGTTGAAATGATATGATAGTTGTTTTGTAGAATTGTCATGCAGCACAGAATAATATACCGCAATTGGGGATGGCAAAGTTGTACTTCTTAAACCATCAACGGTATAACCAGTTAAAATTTTTGCACCGGCTGCAACATCCTCTTCTGTATAATTTGTGTAATCCCCTACAGCTATTTGGGATCCTTTTCCTATTGTAAAAAGTTCCAATAATTCTCGCGCATAATTTTCATTCGGACTGTAAACATTATTTGTCGCGCCATTTAAAAACAAGAGCATACAAGGGTCTATAGTAATATCTTTTACCATTTGACGGAAATTACCTAAGGCATGTGAACGCAGCAACATATGGTAATTGTATGTCGCTCGTGAATCAGACGTTGCTGAAGCAGCAAAATGATTATGCCAAAACAAACACATTTTTTCGGCTATTGATATCTGTGGATTATTAAGTCGTTTCATAACCCAGGCACCTAGTGACTTTAATCTTGCCGTTTCCACATTTTGAGCCGCAATTGTTCCTGAAGGGTAGACACTATTTACCCATGTTGTTCCTATAGGTGAAATTGTTTCAAACGAATCATAGGTTAATGGCGGATCAATTGTATTTATGGATAGTAAAGTCGCTACAGTGGCATTCATTCCATTGTTAACCGCATCAAGCATTTGTTGATTTGTGGGCCCAAATAATGTTCTTTTTAGCAAGTGAGCAGCCTCCTCTTTTGTCCATGCTCCGCTATAAGGTTGCATACTCAAGGAAACACTCGTTTCCGATAGCTCTTCAGGTTTCATGCATCTATTGTTTAGAAAAGAAAATTACAAAAAAACAGCTTGTTTATTGCTTAATCTGCTAAATACTTGATATTTCGCTTCAGTCCTTCGTATTTGGTTCGCTTCACAGGACTCACTTTAAATAATTCATTGAACAGATCTTCCGTCAATTCATGCCATTCATGCTTTTGTAGATTCAATAAATCTTGATGAGGTTCGAATCGAGGTTCATTATGTGCTTTCGAAAAACGATTCCATGGACAAACATCCTGGCAAATATCACAGCCAAACATCCAATTGTCCATTTTATGGCGAAATTCAGCTGGCAATAATGCATCCTTCAACTCAATAGTCAAGTATGAAATACATTTTGATCCATCAACAACATAAGGTTGAACGATTGCATCCGTTGGACATGCGTCAATACAGCGAGTACAAGTGCCACAATAATCTTTAATTGGTCCATCCGGTTCCAATTCAAGGTCAATAATTAATTCTGCAATAAAGAAAAAAGACCCTTGTTCTTTATTAATGACATTCGAATGCTTGCCCATCCATCCTGCACCCGATTTTTTTGCCCATGCTTTATCCATAACAGGCGCTGAATCAACAAAAGCCCTTCCATGCACTTCACCAATTGTCGCCTGAATGAATTCTAGCAATTGTTTTAATTTATCCTTGACAACAAAATGATAATCCTCACCAAAAGCATATTTAGAAATTTTGGGCGCTGTTGGATCTAGTTGTTTTTTCTCTGTATAATAATTGAACAATAGCGTAATGACACTTTTAGAATCTTCCACTAACAAAGCTGGATTCAAGCGCTTATCGAAATGATTTTCCATATAAGCCATTTTCCCGTGGTAAGAGCGAGTCAACCAAGCTTCCAATTGCTTCGCTTCTTGCTCCAAAAATGTAACTTGTGAAATGCTGCAATGAAAAAAACCCAATTCAGTAGCCTTCTGTTTAATTAATTGAGCACGTGTTATTTTTAGCAGATTTGCCATTTAAAATAATCCACCCTGTGTCCAGCCTAAATCCTTTCCTAAATGACGAAAGGCTCTCTCTGTTGCCTTCCTGCCACGTGGAGTTCGCAATAAAAACCCCTCCTGAATTAAGAAAGGTTCATATACTTCTTCCAATGTACCTGCATTTTCACCAATTGCTGTCGCGATAGTTGTTAAACCAACGGGGCCTCCATTGAACTTTTCAATGATACATTTCAAAATACGTATATCCATTTCGTCCAACCCGCTCTCATCAACATTCAAGGCATTAAGTGCAACAGATGTAATTGCTTCGTCGATAACACCGGTCCCCTTGATTTGGGCAAAATCACGCACTCTACGTAGCAGCGCATTTGCGATTCTGGGTGTGCCACGACTTCTACTCGCAATTTTATACGCTGCTTCTTCATCAATTGGAATTGACAATAAACCAGATGATCGTTCAACGATAGCAGTAAGCGTTTCACTATCATAGTATTCCAATCGGGAATTAATTCCAAAACGCGCTCTCAAAGGAGAGGTTAACAATCCAGAACGAGTGGTGGCCCCAATTAAAGTGAAAGGATTAAGTGTTATTTGTACACTGCGTGCATTTGGCCCACTATCGATTAAAATATCGATTACATAGTCTTCCATTGCAGAATATAGGTATTCTTCAACTACAGGACTAAGACGGTGTATTTCATCAATAAACAAAACATCGCCTTCATTTAAGTTGGTAAGTAAACCTGCCAAATCACCAGGCTTATCCAATACAGGTCCACTTGTTACTTTGAATCCGACGCCTAATTCATTTGCTATAATATTTGCCAGCGTTGTTTTTCCCAATCCAGGAGGTCCATGCAGTAATACATGATCTAATGATTCGCCTCGTAATTTTGCAGCTTGTACAAAAATTTCTAAATTTTGAACAACAGAAGGCTGACCTGCAAAATCACTCAACGTTCTTGGACGTAAAACTTTATCATATTCTTGATCAGAATTCTGTGAAGCTTCTTCTCTGTAATCGAATGATTCGTCCTTATCCGTCATACTTACAAAAATACAAAAGCCTTCTGTTAGACAGAAGGCTTTGCACTATTATTTATGAGCCTATTAATGTTCCTCTTCTCCATCGGCTAATGGAACTGTTTGAGGAATGAAATCTTCCTCAGCTCCCGGCTTAGAATAATCGTAAGGCCATCTGTGCACTGTTGGAAGTTCACCTGGCCAGTTACCATGGATATGCTCTACAGGAGTAGTCCATTCTAATGTTGTTGAATTCCAGGGATTTTGAGGTGCTTTTGGACCTCTGTAAATACTGTAGAAGAAATTGAACAAGAATAACAACTGACCTAATGCAGCAAAGATTGCAAATGCTGTAACAATCACATTTAAATCCATAATCATTTCATACGAATTTGTGTCAAACTCATTGTACACTGAATAATCATAGTAACGACGAGGTGCACCAGCTAATCCTACAAAGTGCATTGGGAAGAATACACCATAAGCACCTACAATTGTTATCCAGAAATGAGCGTAACCTAGACGAGTATTCATCATTCTACCATACAATTTAGGGAACCAATGATATACACCCGCAAACATTCCAAATACAGCTGACATTCCCATTACAATATGGAAGTGAGCTACAACAAAGTAAGTATCATGAATAGCTATATCCAATGCTGAATCAGCAAGAATAATACCTGTAACACCACCTGTAATGAATGTTGATACCAAACCAATAGCGAATAGCATTGCTGGTGTAAGTACTAATGAACCTTTCCACAAAGTCGTAATGTAATTGAACACCTTTACTGCAGAAGGAATCGCGATCAACAAAGTTGTGAATACAAAGACACTACCAAGAAATGGATTCATACCCGTGATGAACATGTGGTGACCCCAAACTATAAAGGAAAGGAATCCAATCGCTAAAATGGACCCAATCATCGCTCTGTATCCAAAAATCGGTTTTCTAGAATTAGTAGCAATAATTTCTGATGATAAACCTAGCGCAGGCAACAATACAATGTATACTTCTGGGTGACCTAGGAACCAAAACAAGTGTTGAAACAATATCGGTGAACCACCATGGTTTGTTAACATTTCACCTCCCACAATGATGTCAGAAAGATAAAAACTAGTTCCAGCTAAACGGTCCATAATCAACAACAAAGCAGCTGACAAAAGAACAGGAAAGGAAAGAACTCCTAAGATTGCTGTTACAAAGAAAGCCCAAATAGTCAAAGGCATTCTAGTCATAGTCATTCCTTTCGTACGCAAGTTAAGTACCGTTACAATATAATTCAATGATCCGATTAACGATCCCGCAATGAATATCGCCATTGAAAATAACCACATTGTCATACCTAAACCGTTACCAGATATAGATTGAGGCAAAGCTGAAAGTGGAGGATAAACTGTCCATCCCGCCATAGCTGGTCCTGTCTCTATAAACAAAGACGCAAACATGATTATAGAAGAAAGACAAAAGAACCAAAACGACAACATGTTCAAGAAACCAGACGCCATATCTCTTGCTCCTAATTGCAAAGGAATCAAAAGATTCGAGAAGGTTCCAGATAAACCACCAGTTAAAAGGAAGAATACCATTATTGTACCGTGTATAGTTACCAAACCAAGGTACATATCCTCTTTCAATACACCACCCGGAGCCCATGTTTCTCCTAAGAAGAATGAAAGGAAGTCCGAACCTTCACCTGGCCATGCCAATTGTATCCTAAATAGGATAGATAAAAGCATTGCAACTATACCCATAAAAGTAGCAGTAATTAAAAACTGCTTTCCAATCATTTTGTGATCCTCACTAAAGATATACTTGGATACAAAACTTTCTTCATGGTGACCGTGATCGTGGTGATCATGGTGTCCATGTGCCTCGTGATGTCCGTGTGAATCGTGCGTTACTGCCGCCATCTTGTTATTCTTTTAGTATTAATAATTAATTCATTGCAACACTCACAGTGTCTTTTGTTACCATTGTAGAATCAGCACCAGCAGCACTTGCGGGAGCTGGAACAGCTGCAGCTGCAGCAAAATAGTTGTCTTTAAATGACTTTTTAGAAGCTAACCACTTCTTGTAGTCTTTCTCTTCTAATACAACCACAATCATTTTCATTTTGTAGTGAGCTCCACCACAAATTTTGTTACACATTAGTACATAATTAAACTTCGGATTGTTCATTCGTTCACGCATCGCTTTTGTTGTGATATCCGGAGTAAATTTTGTTCTTGTAACCATTCCTGGAACCGTGTTAATTTGTGCACGGAAATGAGGAAAAAATGCAGAATGAATAACATCCTTCGCACGGAAGTTAAATTCATATTCTTTATTAACACACAAGTAAAGCGTATCTTTTTGAATAATATCGTCCCAAGCTGCTTTGTCAATTTTCGAATCATGACGTCCTTTCATTTGGTATAACAAACGAATCATTCTTTGCTTGCGAGATAAGTCCAATTCCATTTTCTCACGATCCTCAGGTACCATCATGAGCTTCTTATCATTCAATTTGGACTCAAGCGTTTTAATACCATTAGGCCCATTTTCCATGGATAGAATAGCACTGTCTATAGTAGCAGTCGTCAACAAGGCCAATTCATTATTATCAGTAGTCAATTTATAATCAAACCTACCTAATTGATTGTCTTGACCAGAATAGCGAGCTGTCCAATCAAACTGTTTCGAAAACAACTCAATGCGAATTGATTCTTTCTTTGCATCGCTGGTAGCATCGTTCCATTTTTTTAATCCTAAAATAATAATTACAGCAAGTACACAAGCTGGAACGATAGTCCAAATCATTTCCAATTTATTGTTGTGAGGAAAGTATAAAGCTGGTACGCCTTCCTTCTTAACATATTTATAGGAAAAGAAAAATAACAAGGTATTCGTCAAAAAGAAAACTATAATAATTATGATAAAATTCAAATTAAGCAACCAATCAGTTTCCTTTCCAATTGTTGAAGCAGCATCACCTCGTCCTGTCCATCCAAAACGCAACATTAACCAAATGAAGAATGCATACATGGCTATCATAAAGACAAACATCATTTTTCCATTCAAGTTATTATCCCTAGTAGATATTTCGTGCTCTCCACGATTTCGCAATTTAGCAGTAAGTTCATATACTCGCACCAACTGTGCAATAGCAATTACTCCTAAAACAATTACGATTAAAGCAATCAATTTACTTCCCATCATTTCTTAATTAATAGTACTACTCTTTTATATTTCGTGATGAACACTTTCATCCAAGAACGGGTGATTTACCGGCGTTAATGGAGCTTTTGTTAGATTGTTTAGTATTATGCGGATAAAAAACCCTGCAACTAACAATGCCATTCCAATTTCCAATGCTCCAATTTTAGCATTTGCACCCAAAGATCCTGCTGATACCATAATATAAACATCAAGCCAATGTCCTGCTAGAATTACAACTCCAACAAAAGTTAAAATTCCGGCGTTTCTCTTAGCATCTCTCGACATCAATATCAACATTGGAAATGCAAAATTGATAAAGAACATTGAAAAATAAAGAACCTTAAAATTCTCAATACGCATCATATAATAGGTAACCTCTTCACCGATGTTAGCATACCAAATCAACATAAATTGAGAAAACCACAAATAAGACCAAAGGAATGACGTTGCAAATGTCCATTTACCTAAATCATGGATATGGCTTTCATTTACTTTAGGTAAGTATCCTAATTTTTTCAAATACAATGTTGTTAGAACTAATACAACCATTGTTGAACACCACATACCAGCAAAAGTGTACCATCCAAACAATGTAGAGAACCAATGCACATCAATTGACATCAACCAATCCCATGCAGATGTTGAACTAAACACCGAAAAGAAAACCAAGAATGTAGCTCCTTTGCGGTAATTTTTGAAGTGTAACTCTGTACCACCAATTCTATCTTCTTCAAGAGAACGCATTCTAAAACCTCTCAAAAAGATAAAATATACACCAAAGTAAGCCAAGGTTCTGATCCAAAAGAACAATTTATTTAAGTAAGGAGCTTTCCCTGCAATAATCTCATCGTAATGATGGGACTTTGGGTTTGTCATTTCAGGATCCATCCATGAATAAATGTGAGCACCATCCATAAATGTTAACGTAAGAAGCACTAATCCAAGAATTCCCATTCCATATGGAAGAAAACCTGCTACGGCCTCAATTACTCTTTTAACTGAAGCGTACCAACCTGTCTCAGTTGCATATTGCAAAGCAAGAAAGAAAAGTGCTCCTAATCCAAGGGCAAAAAAGAAGAAACCATTTATCAAACCATTTGCAAGAAGTCTGGTTTTAAAATGGTGATCACCCATTGTTGTAAACAAACCAACTAGTGTCAGCAAAGTACCCGCACCAATTAAGATTAAGGTTAAACGCTTTGCATTATTTGAAATTGAAAACTCCATCTTTTTAATTGTTCAAGATTATTATTTCTTTAATGTATCTGTTGGAAGTGCCGCTGCAACTGCTGTCATCATACCTGAAGCATCAAATTTCCCATATTCCGCATTTTGAAACCTTCGCACATAATGAACCAAAGTCCAAATTTCTTTTTTGTTCAATTGAGAAGCATGAGATCCCATTGCACCTTTTCCATAGTAAATAGAATAGAACATCTGACCATCACCCAGGTTGGATCTATCCTTATAATTTGGAACACCAGCATAAGCCCCGCTAACTACCATTGGTCCGTTTCCATCACCCTTTTCACCATGACAGTGCTGACACATCGCAGTATACAGTTCTTTTCCTTTTTTGAATACTCCCTCAGAATTTTCAGCAGTAAGTTTGTATGGATTTACATCTCCTGCTGCCGCAATATACTCATCAACTGTGGTGAGATCTGCACCATAAAGACCATGTGTTTCTCTAAAAGCTATATTCGCTTTGCGGAAATAAGGCAACATCAACATTACCGTTTCAGAATCAGTACCATAATAAGGTACAGTTCCTGCAGGAGGTGTCAATGCTGATTGATGCAATTTCAAATCCTCGTTGATTCTTCCTCTTACTTCACCATAATCTACATAAGGTTCTATTGCTGGAGAACGGTACATATCAGGCATATATTCCAATCCCGGAGAATCTGCATTCGATGTACAAGACCCAAGAATCAGTGCCGAAACCGATACGATTGCAAAACTTGCTAGTGCCTTAAACTTAATTTTCATCTGTTCGATCTGTTTTAAATCCGACAGTAAATACTTTCGGTAAACTATTTAATTTCCTTTTGATCCAATTCGATCAATCCTGTTTCCTTCAACATCTTTTCAAGTTCATCAGCACCAAACTGACTATTCTCAGATGCACGGACTTCAATAACAAACTTGTCATCTGTAGTTCGTGGATCAGGATTCTGTGCTGGAATTCCAGGTAAAGTCTTATTGCGAAGCAAGTATGTAATTGCCATACCATGAGCTGCACACAACACAGTGAACTCAAATGTAATAGGAATAAAGGCAAGCATGTTGTCCAAGTAGGTAAAGTTTGGTTTACCACCAATATTCATCGGCCAATCAACTACCATAAAGTAGCGCATTCCCAATGTAGCCAACATAGTACCTGTAATACCATAAATGAAAGCCATGATACCTAAACGCGTATTCTTCACTCCTATAATAGGATCAATTCCGTGAATTGGAAAAGGAGAAAATACTTCCGAGATCTTAACGCCGTTCGCAACCAACTTCTTAGCGCCATCCTTAAGCACCTCGTCGTCGTCATACATCGCATACATTACTTTATCTGACATGTCTCTTTTTTTAATCTTTAATTTCTTCTATTAATGGTGGTCAGGAGCATTTTTGTATGACTCTCCAGACGATTTCAAAATAGTTTTTACTTCATTTAATGCCAACACTGGGAAGTATCGAGCAAAGAGAAGGAAAAACACAAAGAACAATCCAATCGTTCCAATGTATACGCCAATATCAATATGGCTTGGGTAATGCATACTCCACGCAGCTGGAATATAATCACGGTGCAATGAAGTAACGATAATTACATATCGCTCGAACCACATTCCTATGTTAACTACAATTGAAATAATGAATGTAAAAAGAAGACTTCTTCTTAATTTTCTAAACCACATCAATTGAGGAGAAATCACGTTACAAGTCATCATCGACCAATAAGCCCACCAATATGGTCCAGTAGCTCTATTTAAGAAAGCATATGCTTCATATTCAACCCCAGAATACCAAGAAATGAATAATTCCGTGATATATGCTGTACCTACGATTGAACCAGTAACCATGATTACAATATTCATATACTCCACATGCTTTGTATGAATATAAGCCTCAAGATTCATAGCTTTTCTCATGATCAAAAGGAGAGTTTGTACCATTGCAAAACCTGAGAATACCGCACCAGCAACGAAGTATGGAGGAAAAATTGTCGTATGCCATCCTGGAATAACTGATGTAGCAAAGTCAAAGGATACAATTGAGTGAACCGAGAATACAAGTGGCGTTGCCAATCCGGCAAGCACCAATGAAACTAATTCAAATCGATTCCAGTGTTTTGCACGACCTGACCATCCAAAAGATAGAATAGTATACATTCTTTTTGCAACTGGTTTCTTTGCTCTATCGCGAATAGTAGCGAAATCTGGGATCAAACCTATGTACCAGAACACCAAAGAAACGGACAGATAAGTTGAGATCGCAAAAACGTCCCACAAAAGCGGAGAGTTGAAATTAACCCACAACGAACCAAAATGATTCGGTAATGGAAGCGTCCAATAACCTACCCAAAGTCTACCCATGTGAATCAAAGGGAACATACCCGCCATAAATACCGCGAAAATTGTCATCGCCTCAGCAGAACGGTTAATCGCCATTCTCCATTTTTGACGGAATAACAATAGTACGGCTGAAATCAGCGTACCAGCATGACCAATACCTACCCACCAAACGAAATTGGTGATATCCCAGGCCCAACCAATTGTTTTGTTCAATCCCCAAACTCCAATACCTGTTCCCAAAAGATACAAGATACATCCAACACCGTACAAGCCGATAATTAAAGCAATCCCAAATAGGATATACCACATTTTCGGTGCCTTGTCCTCGATTGGCTTACATACATCTTCTGTGATGTCATGGTAGGTCTTGTGACCAAGGATGAGGGGTTCTCTAATTGCTGCTTCCTTATGCATTACAATAGGTTTTTATTCAATTAATGATGTGATTTTTTTTCTCCGTGTGACGCATTACCTTCATGATGCGCGTCAGCTACCTGATATTTCTCTAAAAGGTCGTTCTTTTCATTACGAACTTTCACTTTATACCATACATTCGGCTTAACACCTACTTCCTCCAATGCCTGATAAGCACGGCTGTCAGTAGAACTTGAACGCACCATTGATTTAAGGTCATTCCAATCACCTACGATTATTGCGTTTGTAGGACATGCGTCTGAACATGCTGTTGTATAATCTCCGTCAACCACTGGACGAGCTTCTTTCTTCGCAACAAGTTTTCCTGCCTGAATGCGCTGCACACAGAATGAGCATTTTTCCATTACACCACGCGTACGGACTGTAACATCTGGATTCAATACCATTCTTCCTAAATCATCCTGTGCAGGATTAACTTCAGTAAATTTCTTGTAAGAAGGATAATTGAACCAATTGAATCGACGCACTTTATATGGACAGTTGTTCGCACAATAACGAGTACCAATACATCTGTTATAAGCCATTTGGTTTAATCCTTCATTGCTATGTGTTGTAGCCGCAACAGGACAAACAGTTTCACAAGGAGCATGATTACAATGGTGACACATCATTGGCATATGAACCACTTTTGGATTCACAGCCGCTTTTTCAGCAGCAATGTAATCTATGTTATCAGCATCCTTTTTCGTTCCTGCTACTACTTCTTCGTCCGAAGCAAAATAACGGTCAATTCTCAACCAGTGCATTTCACGGCCTCTTCGCACTTCATCCTTTCCAACAACAGGAACGTTATTTTCAGACTGACAAGCAACTAAACAAGAACCACAACCAATGCAAGAAGAAAGGTCCACTGTCATTCCCCATCTATGACCAATTTTCTCTACAGGATGTGCATCCCACAAATCAAATTCACCTACAGGTTTTTCAACGTGATTACCTTCTTTGTCTAATTTTTGAAGTAAATGTGCTGGATTGTAAGCCTCTTTATCATTGTTTTTGAAGATATCGAGTGTCGTTTCACGCACAATAGAATGGCGACCCATTACAGTGTGGTGAATCTGCGTTGCCGCAATTGCATATGTTCCTGCAACTTTCGTTACAGTTCCATCTACATCGTATGTATGTGTTGAGCCAGCATTTACAAACGCAAATACATTGGCACCAATTGGTTTTGCATTTCCATTTTCACCTGTCGCATAACCTCCATATTCTTTCGTTTGGAAAGCCGCTTTACCGATGTTTTCGCCATTAGCCCCACGACCATAACCCAATGCTACACCAACTGTGCCTGGTGCTTGTCCAGGAGAAGGATAAACTGGTAAAGTAACTTCTGAAGGTCCTACCTTAATTTTCGCTAAGCTCAATCCATTTTCCTGATCAAAAGTGGTAGCATACCCTGCCTTTTCCATTTCTGATGGATTCATGGTGATGTAGTTATCCCAAGTTACTTTTGTAATTGGATCCGGAAGTTCTTGTAACCATGGGTTGTTAGCTTGTAACCCAGTTCCAATTCCAGCTTTTTGGTACAATACAACCTCCAAGGCTGCTCCAGTTGGAGCCGCACCATAAGTTGCATCCTTGAATGCTAAAATCGAAGGAACCGTGGCAACATTAATGCAACTATTGTGCACTGCCATTCCCCAAAAAGTATGTAAATCAGCTGAACGAACACCAGCTAAAGTAGGAGTTGTTTCCCACGTTTGACGGATATAATCGTATGCAACTTTCGAATCCTTACCACCTCTTGAGGCCTTACCTCCCCAAACTAGAATTGACTCCAATGCAGAAGCGGTATTAAACAAAGGTCTAATTGTAGGTTGCGCTAAAGCAAAATGTGAAGATGTAGGATTATAATCAGCCCACGATTCCAAAGCATGGTGATCAGGAGCGATATATTTACATCTTGAAGCTGTTTCGTCAGCATGTGAACTAAACGATACAGATAATTTTACAGAACTAAGCGCCTTTCCAAATGCTTGTCCATTCGGCAACGTGTAAACTGGATTCACACCGTAGAATAGAACAACATCTCCACCTTTACCAGCAATAACATCAGAAACAAACTTGTTCATTTTCGCATCTTCCGATTTGAAAAGCTCAATTTTTTCGTTTAAATCAATCGTTACACCGTAAGCCCCAAGTTTATCATTCAATTTATTAGTAAGTAGTTGAACTGTTTTGTTGTTCGATCCACTTACCACCAATGATTCACCTTTCGATGATTTCAATGATTTTATCGCTTCATCAGCAACTTTTTGAGCGTCTTTGGATAAATCTGCAGAGATGCCAGTTGATACGTTAAAAGCTTTTAAAATGTATGAAAG
>JBIIQP010000133.1:0-7179 GCA_044341975.1 Crocinitomicaceae bacterium | reverse complement strand
TATTCACTTGAGCAGAATTGTGTATGAATGAATATTCTTACATTTAACAAAAGAATCTACATGAAACATGTGTCGTTAAAAAGCATTGAAAATGCGATAAGCTTAGTAGACAACCTTGACGATCAAGGACTTGAGAAGCTTTCTGAAAAATATGCTCTTGCGCAACAAGTGCTTTTGAGTTATGTAATGACTGCTCCTGATGAGTATGAAAATGAAAATCTTGAAGGATTGTTAATTTACTACTTCTGTTTACTTTCAGAGTGCTTCGAACAAGAAGGAATTAAAGTAAATCCCATTACTGAAGAACAAATAGATGCATTTGAAGATCCTTATTTTGAAATGCTCGATAATTATTTCGAAAACGACGAACAGGAAATCCTCGAGGATTTTTGTGATCAGCCAGAACTTGCACAATTTATGGCTATGGAAATTTCCACAGAAGATGAAGACGGATCTATGCTCGATGACGAAACGGCTACGCAACTATTCATCGTTACAATTGCAATGATCTCTCTGATGAATCAATCCATCGTCAACAATTAATTGGTGAAAACTCCACAAGAGATTGTAGCTGAAATGATGCGTCTCGATGCTTTTAGCAACTGGCTTGGAATTGAACTAATTCATATAGCTAAAGGTTGTTGTGAACTCAAAATGAGTGTAACAAACGAAATGCTGAATGGCTTCGAAATTTTACACGGTGGAATTTCTTACTCACTAAGTGATTCAGCACTCGCATTTGCAGCAAATGCCTATGGTAACAAATGTGTAAGCATCGAAACATCTATTTCGCATTTAAAACCTGTAGGTCCGAATGAAAAACTAAAAGCAATTGCTACCGAACTGCATCGTGGTCGATCTTTGGGAGTATATGAAGTCTCCATTTTCAATCAATTCGATGAAAAAATATCCATTTTCAAAGGCACAGTTCACATCTCTAAAGAAATCTGGTAGAAATTTCAATTTTTATATGTACGCATAGAATATTTTGTTACTTTTAGCTATCGATAGATGATTCATGGCTCAAAAAAACAACATATTATATGATTTTCTAATTCGGCATGCTTGGCATCGTATATCCCGGATGTACAATCAAAAAGCAAGTGAACACACTATGACTATGTCGATTGGGTTTATTCTAATGATTGTTGATAAAGACGGGACACCAAGCACACAACTTGGGCCTCGCATGGGAATGGAACCCACTTCTCTTTCCCGAACTTTAAAAACCATGGAAGACAGAAAACTTATTCGCCGGCAAGAGGATAAGATTGATAAACGAAAGGTCTTTATTTTCCTCACAGCTGAAGGGTTAGAATACCGCAGATTAGTGCGTGAAACAATCTTAGAATTCAATGAAAAAATACACAATAAGGTTTCACAGGATAAATTAGATGTGTTTTATGAGGTTTTGAATCATATGGATCAACTCGTTGAAGAAGAATTAAAAATTAACAGTAAAAAATAAAAAAGCATGAACAGACACATTAAAAAAGTTGCCGTGCTAGGTTCAGGGGTTATGGGCTCGCGCATTGCCTGTCATTTCGCAAATGTGGGATGTGAAGTCCTTTTACTCGATATTGTTCCTTTTGAATTGACGGAGGAAGAAAGTAAAAAAGGAATCACATCTGATAATAAAGTGTTCAGAAACCGGATTGTAAACCAATCACTTGATAGCACCCTGAAATCAAATCCGTCTGCCATTTATCGCAAACCCTTTGCAAATCGCATAACAACTGGAAACTTTGATGATGATATGGATAAAATATCAACTTGCGATTGGATCATCGAAGTGGTAGTTGAACGTTTAGACATCAAACAACAGGTGTTCGAAAAAGTAGAAAAATACCGAAAAACAGGAACACTGATCACCTCCAATACATCTGGCATTCCAATCCACATGATGCTTGAAGGCAGGAGTGATGATTTCAAAAAGCATTTCTGCGGCACACACTTCTTTAATCCACCTCGGTACCTGCAATTACTGGAGATCATCCCTACTCCGTCAACGGATTCAGGAATTGTGGATTTCTTGATGGATTTTGGCTCAAAAATCCTTGGTAAGAAAACGGTACTTTGCAAAGATACACCGGCATTCATTGCAAACCGAGTAGGTGTTTATTCCATCATGGCATTGTTCCATGCTGTGAGCGACCTTGGTTTGACAGTCGATGAAGTCGATAAATTAACCGGACCAGTTTTAGGTCGACCAAAATCGGCTACATTCAGAACATGCGATGTGGTTGGATTAGACACGCTGGTTCACGTAGCCAATGGGTTGAAAGCAAATTGTCCAAATGATGAAGAAAAAGCATTGTTCGAACTCCCTAGCTACATTTCTAAAATGGTTGAGAACAAATGGTTGGGCTCAAAATCAGGACAAGGGTTTTACAAAAAGGTGAAAACAGCGGACGGAAAAAGTGAAATTCATTCTTTGGACCTGCAAACACTCGAATACCGACCTTCTCAAAAGGTGAAATTTGCAACCTTGGAAATGACCAAGCCTGTTGACGACCTGAAGCAACGCACCAAAATGTTGTTTGCAGGAATGGATAAGGCCGGGGATTTTTACAGAAAGCTATTTGGTGGATTGTTTGCCTATGTCTCCAATCGTCTACCTGAGATCACGGATGATCTGTATAAGATCGATGATGCATTGAAAGCAGGATTTGGTTGGGAACTCGGTCCTTTCGAAACGTGGGATATCATTGGTTTTGAAGAAGGCTTAAAACTGATTGGCAACGTAAACAAAAAGGCTGCAGATTGGATTACCGACATGAAAAATGCCGGATGTTCCTCATTCTACAAGTTAGAGAAAGGGCAAAAATTGTACTACGATGTTGCATCTAAATCCTACAAAACCATTCCAGGAACGGAAGACCTCATCCTACTAGATGCATTGCGCAGTGAAAATAAAGTGTGGGGAAATTCGGATGTTACGTTGGTTGATCTCGGAGATGGCATTTTGAACCTCGAATTCCACACCAAAATGAACACCATCGGCGGAGGTGTTATCGAAGGTATGAACCGTGCTATCGATCTTGCTGAAAAAGAATACAAAGGCCTCGTCATCTACAACACCGGTCAGAATTTCTCTGCTGGCGCTAACGTAGGAATGATTTTCATGATGGCCATTGAACAAGATTACGATGAATTAAACTTTGCCGTGAAAGCATTTCAGGATGCCATGATGCGGGTGCGTTATTCGAACATTCCTGTTGTGGTAGCTCCACATAATCTTGCCTTGGGTGGAAGCTGTGAAATGTCGATGCATGCTGACAAAGTTGTTGCTCACGCAGAACTCTATATGGGATTAGTAGAATTTGGTGTAGGAGTGATTCCGGGCGGCGGTGGAACCAAAGAATTTGCTAAACGACTTTCCGAAGAATTAAAAGAGGGCGACATCAAGATCAACCGCATGCGGGAGCGTTTCCTAACGATCGGTCAAGCCAAAGTTTCTACCTCGGCCTACGAGGCATTCGATTTGGGTTACTTACGTCCGGGAATAGATGAAGTGGTAGTGAGCCGTGATCATCAGTTGGCTCGTGCAAAGGCAGCTACCCTAGAACTTGCTGAGAAAGGATATGTTGCACCAAAACGCGAGAAGAACATCACCGTGATGGGTCAGGAAGGACTCGGAATCGTTTATGTTGGAGCAAATTCGATGCTTTCCGGAAATTACATGTCTGACCATGACCGTGTAATTTCAGAGAAGCTAGGTTTTGTTCTTTGCGGTGGAGATTTAAGCGAAAACACAGTTGTTTCAGAACAATATTTACTTGATTTGGAGAGACGTGCCTTTGTTGAATTGTGCGCCGAGCGCAAGACAATGGAGCGATTGGAGAGCATAATTAAATATGGGAAGATTTTGAGGAATTAGCCATAAGGACATTAAGATTTCAAGACATCAGGATTTTAGGACTTAAAATGAAGAAAGCACACAATTTTAGGGAATTGAACATTTGGAAGGATTCGTTGCAAATTGTTAAAAAAGTTTACATTCTTACATCTGAATTGCCAAAAGATGAAAAATTCGGGTTGATTTCACAAATTAATCGTAGTGCGGTTTCTATTCCTTCGAACATCGCCGAAGGATCGGGACGAACTTCAGAAAAGGAGTTCATTCATTTTCTGAATATTGCAATTTCCTCATCCTACGAACTAGAAACTCAATTGATACTTGTTGAAGAATTATACAATATAAACACTAAAGAATTAATTGAAAACATCACCTCTATTCAAAAAATGATAGGTGGTTTTTCAAGAAAACTGAAAGCTGAATAACAAAATTGTGATGGATGGAGAATGAGAAACAGCTCTTGAACCCAAGGGTCAAATCCTAAAATCTTAATATCCTGAAGTCTTAACATCTAAAAAAACATGGGACAAAAAGCATACATCGTGGCCGGCTACCGCTCGGCAGTTGGAAAAGCAGGAAAAGGAGGATTTCGTTTTTATAGACCGGACGACCTTGCAGCAGACGTTATCAAACATTTGATGGCAAGTGTACCTCAATTGGATAAAGAACGTGTGGACGACGTTATCGTTGGAAATGCAACGCCTGAGGCAGAGCAAGGACTAAATGTCGGTAGAATGATTTCTTTGATGGGATTGCATACAGACAAAGTTCCGGGC
The DNA here is from genome assembly GCA_044341975.1 of Crocinitomicaceae bacterium. Taxonomy (GTDB): domain Bacteria; phylum Bacteroidota; class Bacteroidia; order Flavobacteriales_D; family Crocinitomicaceae; genus M0103. The sequence goes on along the minus strand of JBIIQP010000133.1, from coordinate 2,544 downwards.
ATGACCATCAACCGTTACTGTTCTTCAGGATTAGAAACCATTGCCATTGCCACCGCAAAGATTGAAGCGGGAATGGCCAATTGCATCATCGCAGGTGGAGCTGAATCCATGTCTGTGATGGCGATGGGTGGCTGGCGCATCGTTCCTAATCCGAAAGTCGGAAAGGAAAACCCTAACTGGTACTGGGGCATGGGATTGACTGCTGAAGCGGTTGCAAAGCAATACAATGTCAGTCGTGAAGAACAAGACGCATTTGCATTGCACTCACATGAAAAAGCTATTGCTGCAATCAAGTCGGGCAGATTCAAAGACGATATTGCACCGATTGATGTGGAGCGTATTTTCTTAGATGCCAAAGAAAAACGTCAAGTTGAAAAATATACCGTTGACACGGATGAAGGTCCACGTGCAAGTACACTTGAAGCTTTGGGAGCTTTGAAACCCGTCTTTGCAAATGGAGGTTCAGTAACGGCTGGTAATTCTTCGCAAACATCCGATGGTGCTGCCTTTGTGCTCGTGATGTCGGAAAGTATGGTGAAAGAATTGAATCTCGAACCTATTGCTCGACTTGCCTCCTACGCAGTTGTAGGCGTTGAGCCGCGCATTATGGGTATCGGACCGGTAGATGCGATTCCGAAAGCCATCAAAATGGCGGGACTTTCCCTGAATGATATTAACTTGTTCGAATTGAACGAGGCATTTGCATCTCAATCGTTGGCTGTGATCCGAGAAACCGGCATCAACCCGGACCTGGTGAACGTGAACGGTGGGGCGATTGCCTTGGGTCACCCGCTAGGATGTACGGGCGCAAAACTTTCCGTTCAGATTATGAACGAATTGAAAAAACGGCAACAAAAATATGGTATTGTCACCATGTGCGTAGGAACAGGTCAAGGAGCTGCGGGTGTGATTGAGATGTTGTAAATTCCACTGAAATATTTTGAAATTAGAGGCGTGGATTGAATCCGCGCCTATTTTATTTAAATACACATTGTTCTCCAAAATATTGTTTCTTGAACCAAAATTCAAAAGCCGGATCCAAAAAGGAAGCTTTACCTTTAGCTTCATCAATAATGTCGGCTTTAAGCAGAACTGATTTGTTCTTAATAACATTGGCCGAGGTACCCAAACGATAAGTTTGTATCGTTTTTACACTACTTAATTTAGCCTCGTTTTTGGCAATCGCTTTTAATAAATTAAGTTGTGTGACACTTAATCCTTCGACTTCACGCAAATAAAGCGGCGAATTGGCATGAATCAACTCTGAAAAAGCGGCTTCCACTTCTTTTTTGGTGGCTTTCTTTTTTGTTTTTTGCCAGGTGTAGTGCGCTAGTTGTTGTACATACCATGAGTGATCCTGCATTATTTCTGGGATCATTTCAGCCACTTCCGGAGTAATCTCCCTTTTCGTTTTCTTGAAACTTTCCTGAATAAATGAAACCCACTTTTCACGTTTGATCTTTTGAAGCAGCATCATATCTCCAAAACGATAGAACGGCTTGGATGGATTATTGAAAATATCGGTCATCATGTGCCGCTTGCTTCCGTATAAACAATACGTTACCGACTTTTGTCGCTGCCAAACGGCACGCATACTTTTTTCCAACTGATCGAATTCAGGAAATGTAGCCAGATTTTGAAATTCATCCAGACAGATTACAAAGCGACATTTTTTTTCATTCGCTATTTTTTCAGGAAGATCTAAAATTTCATTCTTGTGTTTTTTTATCTGGTTCCAGTCAAATGATAAACTAAAATCATGCAGCGGATCAATTCCCACTGACAAAACTGGTGTCAATTGCTTGAAAAAATCCCTGCCTGCTTGGAACCAATCTTGCCATGAGGAAGAGGATGCCTTCACCACTTCTTTTGCAAATATCTCGAGTAATTCCTCCTCCGTGGAAACGGAAAACAGATCAAGATGAAGCACTTTTATTTTTGGCTGCTCTTCCCTTATCTTAAGTAAAACACGTTCAACCAAGGAAGATTTTCCCCAGCGTCTTGGTGAGATCAAAAGTGTATTAATGCCTTGGGTAAGATTGAGATATAGTTTCTCTACATCTTGCTCTCTATTTGTAAAACCTGTTTTACTAACAGTAGTACCAAACAAGAAAGGTGAAGTTTCCATCTTATCAACTTTTTTACAAATATACAAAACTTACTTATTAGTAACTTACCAAATAGTAACTTACCTTTTAGTAAGCTAAATAGAAGTAAAAAGAATCCCCATATTTCCCCTACCTTTGCTCCATGAGTAAACAAAAAGAAATCATCGACCAAGTTTTAAAAAACACAGGATTCCTATCACTTAACACCTTGCAAGAAGAAACACTTCGGCTTGCTCAAAATCAGAACAATCTTCTTTTGCTCTCTCAAACAGGCTCAGGGAAAACGCTGGCCTTTCTGTTGCCTATTCTTATGGATTTGAAAAAAGATGAAATCGGTATTCAAGCACTCATCTTGGCACCATCGCGTGAATTGGCAATTCAAATTGAAACAGTATTCAAATCACTGAAAACGAATTTCAAAGTACTCACGTGCTAT
>JBIIQP010000024.1:0-24188 GCA_044341975.1 Crocinitomicaceae bacterium | reverse complement strand
GTGAGCAAGAATACTTGAACCATATTAATGAATTGGCACAAAAAAACAAAGTGTTCAAATCATTTATTGGTATGGGATACAATGAAACAATTGTTCCTTCTGTCATTTTGAGAAATATTCTTGAAAATCCAGGATGGTATACTGCATATACGCCGTATCAAGCTGAAATTTCACAAGGTCGTTTGGAGGCTTTGTTGAATTTCCAGACAATGATTATGGAGTTGACAGGGATGGAGATTGCAAATGCTTCCTTGTTGGATGAAGGCACTGCTGCAGCAGAAGCCATGATTATGTTTTGGAATTCACGTTCACGAAACGATGTGAAAGAAGGAAAGAACAAATTCTTCATTTCACAAGATTGCTTCCCGCAAACAATTGATGTGGTAATGGGCCGAGCAATAAATCTTGGAATAGAATTAGTAATAGGGGACGCTGCATCTTATTCTTTCGATGCATCTTTCTTCGGGGCTTTAACGCAATACACTGACGTAAAAGGAACAGTTACGGATATTCAATCTTTTATTTCAAAGGCTAAAAATACTGGAGTACAAGTCGCAATTGCAGCAGATATTCTATCATTGGTTCTTTTAAAATCACCAGGGTCTATGGGTGCTGATTGCGTATTGGGAACTTCTCAGCGCTTTGGTGTGCCAATGGGTTATGGTGGTCCTCATGCTGCTTATTTTGCAGTGCGCGATGATTACAAAAGAAACATACCGGGACGTATCATTGGTGTTTCCAAAGATGCGGATGATAACTTGGCTTTGCGTATGGCCTTACAAACACGCGAACAACACATCAAGCGCGACAAAGCGACATCCAATATTTGTACAGCTCAAGCTTTGTTGGCAGTAATGGCGAGTATGTATGCGGTTTATCATGGTCCTGACGGGATGCGTGAAATTGCTTCGCATTGTCATTCTTTGGCAGCAAAAACAGCTGAAGGATTGAAAGCAATGGGTATTGAAGTTGGCTCTGACAATTATTTTGATACTATTTGGGTGAAAGGCGTTTCAAGTGCTTCATTAAAAACACTTGCAGAAAACCACCACCTCAATTTCAATTATATCAACGATAACGAATTGACAATTAGTTTTGGTGAGCCGCACACATTAGCGGAAGCACAAGCCATATTAAATGTCTTTGCTCAAGTATCTGGTAAAGCGGCAGCCACAGTTTCTGCTGATTCATCTTCTTCATTAAAAACTGAATTACTTCGCACTGATAAGGTTTTTACACATCCTACATTTAATGCTTATCATTCTGAGTCGAAAATGATGCGTTATTTGAAGCGTTTGGAGAACAAAGATTTGTCATTGGTTCACAGTATGATTCCATTGGGTTCTTGTACCATGAAATTGAATGCAGCGAGTGAATTGATGCCGATAACCAATCCGCAATTCGCGAATATGCACCCTTTTGCGCCGGTTGAACAAGCAGAAGGATACCATGAAATGTTCCGCCAATTGGAAAAAGATTTGTGCGAATGTACAGGCTTTGCAGCAATGTCATTGCAACCCAATTCCGGAGCGCAAGGTGAATACGCCGGCTTGATGGTAATCAAAGCATACCATGAAGCAAACGGAGATTTTCAACGAAAAAAGATGATCATTCCATCTTCCGCACACGGCACAAATCCGGCTTCAGCAGTAATGGCAGGAATGGAAGTGGTTGTAACAGGTTGTGATGAAAATGGAAACATCGATATTGAAGAATTGAGAAAAGTGGCTTCTGAACTTGGCAACACATTATCAGGATTAATGGTGACTTATCCATCAACGCATGGCGTATACGAGGAAGGGATTCGTGAAATTACTTCCATAATTCATGAAAATGGTGGACAAGTATACATGGATGGTGCAAATATGAATGCTCAAGTAGGACTTACAAATCCTGGAAATATTGGCGCGGATGTTTGTCACTTGAATTTACACAAAACGTTTGCCATCCCGCATGGTGGCGGCGGACCAGGCATGGGACCAATTGGTGTGGCGGCGCATTTAGCACCATTTATCCCTGGTAGTCCAGTTATCAAAGCAGGTGGTGAAAAAGCAATCCATGCAATTTCAGCAGCACCTTATGGAAGCGCATTGATCTTGCTAATTTCTTACGGATACATCAAAATGCTTGGTGCAAAAGGATTACGCGAGTCAACAGAAATAGCCATTTTGAACGCAAATTACATTGCAGCAGAATTGAGCGGTCATTACGATATTCTTTACACTGGGGAAAATGGAAATGTAGCCCATGAATTGATTTTAGATTGCCGTGAAATCAAGAAAACTTCAGATGTTGAAGTAGCAGATATTGCGAAGCGATTGATTGATTATGGCTTCCATGCACCTACTGTATCATTCCCGGTTGCTGGTACGCTTATGATTGAACCAACGGAATCAGAAGATAAAGATGAATTGGATCGTTTCATTGTAGCAATGAAAACCATAAGAAAAGAGATAGCTGAAATTGAAAATGGCCATGCCGATAAAGAGAATAATCTTTTGAAAAATGCCCCTCACACAGCTGATTGCATTATCAATAAAAACTGGAATTACCCATATTCTCCGCAGGAAGCAGCTTATCCTGCAGCTTATTTGAAAGAATTCAAATATTGGGCACCTGTCAGAAGAGTAGACAATGCGTTTGGAGATAGAAACCTCATTTGTTCTTGTCCAAGTGTTGAGAGCTACAAAGATGTGGTAGCGTAAAACAAATAAATGTTTCTTAAAAATCCGCTGAACATAATTCAGCGGATTTTTTTATTTAATGTTCCTTCGTCCGCTTAAAAGGCCATTAATTTCCATCAAATAAGCAATTTCTTTTTTAAGCGCAACAATTTCCAATTTTTGATCGTTCATCTGTTGATCCAACAACTGCAGTGCTTTAACCATTTCATTTGCTGACAGGAAAATTTCACTAGTATCCTCTGATGATTTTAAAAGTGATGGATTGCTATTTAAAGTTAATGAGTAACGTTCAAAAAAGTTAAAATCTAGAATCTTTGAGATCTTGAGCAATAGCCCTGTATCTATGGTTTTACGCTCGAAAATGTCATAAACATTTTGACTCGTTTTGTTAATCCGACGGGCAAACTCACTCTTCGTCATCCCAGTTTCCTGCAACCTGTTTTTAATCAATTTCCCAACGTGAATTTCCATGGGGCAATGTCACGTTTATTTGTAGTAAAATTTGATTAAATAAATCAATATAATTAGATGATATTGTAAATATAATTGGAAATACATCCTATATATTAAAATTACGTAGCAGTCCCATTTTACCCACCTCAAAAAACAAATTGATTCCCCAGAATCACTAGAATGACCACCCTGAAGATATTCAGGATATTTTTTTGGGCTAACAATTCAACATAGTCCAGTAAATCTTTTGGTTCACCATGAGTTACTATTAAATGGTGCGCACCGCATTTGTCTTTTAGTTTAAATGGATGGAGGCATCTCAAAAATGATTTAAAAATCAACTCATACAACCTTTGGTTAAAAGCTCTACCATATAGTATTGGTGCTGTGCTATTAATTTTCATCTTTACCTTGGTCAATATGACAGATTATATAGGTGTGTTTTTTATCGTGCTATCTTGCATTAGTATACCACATATCATCTCTATGAATAGTTTTTACGCTAGAATCAGTAAAAATGGAGCTGATATTTGAAATGAGCCTTGATTTTACTCCTATTACTTGGAAAAAAAATGCCCCAAAATCTTTAGGTCAGAAATTTTAGCGTAAATAATATTTAAATTCCTTCCATGAAAACGATTCTTTTACTCTTATTTACACTTCCTATTTTCATTTTCGGTCAGAGCAATTCTCAGATCAATGAAATTTCGCCTGATAAAGCATTTGAGAATGTTTACTCGAAAAAAATTGCTGATGATTCACTGCAAAGTACATTCATTATTTGGGTGAAAAAGGATGTTGTTGAACATTACCATCAAACACATACTGAAAACATATATGTGCTTGAGGGCAAGGCTGAAATGACACTAAATGGGCAGACACAAGTTGTAAAAAAAGGCGATTACATGAATATTCCTATTGGAACGAAGCATGCGGTCACAAAAGTATTGTCAAGAAAGCCACTTAAAGTTCTCTCGATTCAATCGCCACATTTTGACGGAACAGACAGATTCATCATTAAACAGCCACACTGTGATTTCTGATACTGAACTACTCAGTTCTTCTTCACAAATTCTTCGAACGATTTTAGCTCAACGAATTTGATTCCAGCCTTTTCTGTAGAAGCTTTGTATTTGACAACTTGTTGGTCTTTGATCGTTTTGAAAGTTGATTTTCCTTCATTCAATCTCGTTTGAAGCATCTTTAATGTTTCGAGCTGAGACTGCGAAGGTGCCCCGTAATAGGAACCAATCGTGCTGTACAGATCTCCGATTTTTTCACGCAACTGTTTTTCACCTGCTCCAACGTAATTATCACCTTTTGTTATCACGAGTACGTCCTTCAATTTGTTAAGTTCCGTATTCAGTTTGGTTGCTTGTTTTTTCAAGGCTGCATTTTCATTTATGACTTTGGCACTGTGAACAAGCAATTCATCAATTTCATAAACCATATAAGCTAATTCTTCGGTCATGTTGTAAAGAGCTTTTGTCGTCTCTTGCTGAATTTTGCGTTCTTCAAGTGTAAAGACAGTTTTCTCTGGATATCTTAATTCGATCCATGATTCAAATTTCTCGGATCCTTTTGTGATAACAACTTTGTATTTTCCAGCTGGAACGCTTGGAGCGAACATCGCAGCTCCGTCTATGGTTTTTGCAGACGCTACTTTTGGCGCCATCGAATTGTATCCCCATTCAACGATATTAATTCCCTTTTGTTTTCCTGGAGCAATGTTGTTGATCCAATTGTTTTTATCATCGTAAATGTCAAGTGTCATTTTTCCGAAAGTGTGTCTTTTAGAAAGGTAATAGATAATCTTGGCTGAACTGGATGGATTCGCTCCAACAAATTGAGTTTCACCGCTCGACCCACCAAATGTGCTGCTTTCATTCATTTCTACCGGCTTTCCAGTGAAAAAATGCAATGGTTTAGCCAACACTTCAGGAGTTAACTCTCTGAGGGGACTGATATCATCAACGATAATGATGCCACGTCCATGTGTACCCAAAATAAGATCATTTGTTTTAGGGTGTTGCTCAATATAATGCACTGCAGCTGCAGGCACTCCATTGGTAAATTTTGACCAACTTTTGCCTCCATCAATGGTAACAAATAAGCCAAATTCTGTTCCCAAATAAAGTAAATTTGGATTCACACGATCCTCTTGAATATTACGTGCAAAACCGCTGATATCATTGGTTGCAATCGATTTCCAAGTTAAACCAAAATCAGTTGTTTTGTACACATATACATTTTTGTCGTTGCGTGTGTGTCCATCAAAAACAGCGTAAGCAGTTCCTTTATCAAATGTACTTGCTTCGATGTGATAACACCAAGTATTTGCTGGAATACCTTTGATGTTTGCTGTTAAATTCGACCACGTTTTACCTCCATCTTTTGTGAGTTGTACATTGCCGTCATCTGTTCCAATCCAGATCTGATTTTGATCCAAAGGCGATTCTGCAATCGTGAAAATGGTGCAATGGTTTTCAGCTCCGGAGTTGTCAGCAGACAAGCCACCTGATTCTACCTGATTTTGTTTTGCAGGATTGTTTGTGGTCAAATCCGGTGAGATCTTTACCCAATTGTTGCCCATGTCATCCGACTTGTGCAAAAACTGACTTCCAATATACAAACGATCCGGCGCATGTAAACTCGTTGTTATTGCTGCATTCCAGTTGAAACGTAATTTTGGATCACCCTGCACTGGAAATGGTTTAACGATCTTCGTTTGTTTCTTTTCTATATCATAACGCCAAACAGCTTCGGCTCCCTGCATTTCAGAATACATAATTTTTGGATTAGTAGGGTGAGGATATACACGGAAACCGTCGCCCATACCAATTGATTCCCAATCACGTGCCTCAATTCCACCCGGACTCGCTGATGGTCCAAACCATGATCCATTGTCTTGCAATCCGCCGTAAATGTTATAAGGTGTTTGATTGTCAGTACTAACATGATAGAACATACAAATTGGTAGGTTCTCAACAATTTCCATTGTTGTTCCTCCATTCAAGGAACGGTAAAGGCCGCCATCCGTTGCAACCATCATGCGGTCTGAATCTTTCACATCAAACCAAATGTCATGAATATCAGAATGCATGAATCCTAATCCTTTAAAGGTCTTGCCACCATCGTGACTGATAGAACCAGACAATCCGGCTTTTACTACGCTTTCTGGATCGCGCGGATCCACAACAATTCGTGAGAAATAAAATGGACGCACCGTCAACTCAAAATCGCTATTTAAGTGCTTCCAAGTTGCACCAGCGTCGTCTGAACGATACAGGCCTTTTTGTTCTGCTTTTTCCGCTTCAACAACGGCATAAAGTATCTTTGAATTAGAAGGCGCCACTGTTACAGCGATTCTTCCAAGTTTCCCTTGTGGGAAACCAGTTTGAATTTTCGTCCAAGTTTTGCCTGCATCAGTACTTTTATAAAGTGAACTATTTAATCCACCCGAATTAAAAGACCATGCTGTTCTCCGGAATTCCCAAAAAGAGGCATAAAGCACAGAAGGGTCATTTGGATCCATTACTAAATCAGAACACCCAGTCGTTGCATTTATATAGAGTATTTTGTTCCAAGTCTTGCCGCCATCAGTTGTTTTGTATACGCCACGATCTTCACTGTCTCCCCATAGCGCTCCCATTGCGGCAACATAGACTGTGTTCTTATCTTTCGGATCAACCTCAATAGACGCAATTCGCTCTGTTTTTTCGAGTCCCAAATGCGACCAGTTCTTTCCACCATCGCTTGTTCGATAAACACCGTTTCCAATTGACACGCTGTTTCTTGTCCAAACCTCTCCTGTACCAACCCAAACCGTATTGTCTGGATCTGCAGGATCGATTGCAACCGAACCGATTGATTGGGGATAATCATCAAAAACTGAATAAAATTGTACTCCTCCATCCTGGGATTTCCAAACACCACCACCTGCAGTTCCAATGTATATAACACGCGAATTGGAAGGGTGTCCTTCAATATCACTTACACGGCCGCTCATCAATGCCGGACCAATTTGTCTGGCTTTCAAGTCTCCAAAAAGTTCTTTGCCTTGCAGTGTTACTGTCTCTTGTGAATGGACCTGTAAAAACAAGCACGATAAGCTTAGGAATGAAAAAATCTTTTTCATATGTAAATAAATTGTCTTTTAAAGGTCATATGGAATACGCCATGTTATTTTCATTTGTGCTTGCGCGAAGTATTTGCATGGCTATTTCATATCAGTTTTATTAGATGTGTTTAGAATTACTCTCCAGGAAATTTAAAGATAGAATCCTCGTATGTTTTATTCATCTCAATCGATTCAAAAACAATAGTTTGACCTTCGCCATCTTTGAGTTTTTGTGTCATTGAAAACGGGAAGAAAATTCCTTGTACTTCTTGATAATCTGAAAATACTGTTTGAGAAATTTGTCCTTTCATTTGACCAGAAGGAATTTCTGCTTCAACAACGATAGGCACATAATTTTCTTTGTCAAAATAATAGAACTCGATATTTGGAATGTCTTTTCCTTCTGCAAGCTGTGGTTTTTTGGTCACTTTAAGTTTGAAACACTCAACACCTTCTATCGTTTCATTTGGAAGCATTTCCACGGTGTATCCCTTTGTCTTGTAATCCATCATAGGGGTCATGAAATCTGAGGATTGACGCTTTACATTTTCAGTTGTTTCTGCATCATTTTTTTCAGGTTTCATTGTCATGAAATTCGTTCCCCAAGAGGTCGTTCCATCATACGCACCTTGGCTCATTTCTTGTCCTTGAAAGCTAATTTTTGAAATCGTTCGGCCATCCCGAAGTGAAATCATTTGAATTGGAATAGACATCCCGCCATAATCCACTTTTGCTTTCATTTCAATACTTTTGATTGAATTCAATTTCTCAATTCCACCAAGATTTTGAATGTATTTGTCAATAATATCTTCAGCAGTTTGTGCAGATGATATAAAACTCAAACCAATAAAGGCTACAACAAGGCTAACAATTTTCATAAAAATTAATTTTAATCTAAATTACGAAAAATAGTGGTTTGGCGCACCTAAAGAATGATAAGCGGTTAACTCAGATTTTAAACTTCTTTTTTAGGCACACAACAAAAAAAATCCCGCCTTGCGAGCGGGATTTAAATTTTTATTTTTAATTGGATTAAACTCCAAATGCAGCCTTCACGTTGTCAACGTAATCTAATTTTTCCCATGTAAACAACTCTACATCCATCACTTTCACTGTTCCGTCTGGCGCAGTGAATGACTTAGTAACCACCTCATTCTTGCGGCCCATGTGTCCATAAGCTGCAGTCTCTGAATACATCGGATTTCTCAATTTCAATCGTTGCTCAATAAAATATGGACGCATATCAAAGATCTCTTCTATTTTGCGTGCGATGTCACCATCTGTCATGTTTACTTTGGACGTACCGTAAGTATTGACGAATAAGCCACAAGGTTTCGCTACACCGATTGCATAAGAAACCTGTACCAACACCTCATCACACAATCCAGCTGCAACCATGTTTTTTGCTATGTGACGTGTTGCATAGGCTGCTGAACGGTCCACTTTAGAAGGATCTTTACCTGAAAAAGCTCCACCACCATGAGCACCTTTACCACCATATGTATCTACGATGATTTTACGACCCGTCAAACCTGTATCGCCATGTGGACCACCAATTACAAATTTTCCTGTTGGGTTGATGTGGTAAGTAATATCATTCGTGAACAATCCTTGTAATTCAGGCTTCAATTTCGCCTTAACACGTGGAATAACGATGTTGATAATATCTTCTTTGATTTTCGCAAGCATTGCTGACTCAACATCAAAATCATCGTGCTGTGTAGAAACAACAATTGTATCAATACGCTGAGGAACATTGTCATCAGAATATTCAATAGTAACTTGAGACTTTGCGTCTGGACGAAGGTAGCCAATCAAACTTGGTTCGTTGTTACGAATGTGTGAAAGCTCCTGAAGGATCTTGTGTGCTAGATCCAATGCCAGCGGCATATAGTTTTCAGTTTCTTTCGTAGCATATCCAAACATCATCCCTTGGTCACCTGCTCCTTGGTCTTCTGGATTTGTTCTTTCAACTCCCTGATTGATATCTGAAGACTGATCGTGAAGTGCAGAAAGAATTCCACAAGAACTTGCATCGAACATGTACTCAGATTTCGTATATCCGATTTTTCTAATCGTTTCGCGAGCAATCGATTGAACATCCAAATAGGTGTTCGTTTTGATCTCTCCAGCAAGTACAACTTGACCAGTAGTTACCAATGTTTCACAAGCAACTTTTGAGTTTGGATCAAAAGCCATGAAATGGTCGATCAAAGCATCTGAAATTTGATCTGAAACTTTATCAGGATGCCCCTCTGAAACGGACTCCGATGTAAACAAATATGACATCTTTTACTTTAAATATTTAATGGATGCCCAAAATTAGTATAAATGAAAGGAATTCAAAACAAATCAATTAAAACAAGTGTTAAAGAAGTGAAATAATTTATTGTTTCATTCCCTTAGGCTGACAACATGCGGGTAATTTTAGAATCGCCTCTGTATTTGCTTTCATTTCATCTGCGTCGTAACCGATGGAATTAATTTTTTCCTTCACTTGTTGAAGAGAGATCTTTTCAGCCGCATATTTTACAGTTACCTTTTTTGTAATTAAATCCAATTCTGCAAACTTCACTCCTTTTGTATAGTTGAGCCCATCTTCAATTCTTGTTTTACAATCGCCGCATTGCGCTGAAGTTTGAATTATGACAGTTTCAAATTTTGATTTTTTCTCTTGTGCATATAGGCCATTGAAAATAAAAACAGCCATTAATGTTAACAGTACATTTTTCATGATTTTAAATTTTAAAGTAATTATTTTTTTGTTTCTCTTTTTATTGCAAAACGAAGTCCTGCATATATATTAATCCCCATTACAGGTGCCCAAATTTCGGTTGCATCAAATTTGCTTCCAAAGGGATTCTGAGCATCCACGATGGCATTTTTTTGAATGTAATTAGTCAAATTTTCACCTCCCAAGTAGAATTCCCATTTCTTATAATTATGCGTTAGTTGAGCATTCACCAAGGTATACGTTTTTCCATAGGCGTAGCCATCTGTTGGGAGAATTCCGGGAAGTCTTGATTGACCAATTAATGATACAGTGAGGTTGTACTCCCAGCGTTTGTTGCGACTTTTATATCCCGTATTAAACAAAGCTCGGTTCCGAGGAATCATAGCCTGCTGCTGTATTTCTCCTCCATATTTGGCTTTTACATCCAGGTACTTATAAGCAAATCGCATGTCCCAGTTTTTCAGCAAATTAAAACTGAATTCCCCTTGAAAACTATTCGAATACGAAAAGCCTGTTTCGTTTGAAAAACGAATTTCACTGCCTTCACGGTCCACAATCAATTGATTGACGAACTGTGTATGATAAAAATCCAATGATAAAGAAGCTTTCTGTTTAAAAAGTTTCATTTCCTGAACAAATGATCCTCCAACGTTCCATGAAATTTCGGGCTTCAAATCACTAAGCGGCATCCAAGCTTTTGATGTTGCCAAAAGGGAAATGTTATCAATCATGTAATTTGGAACGCGCCATCCTTTTCCAGCCGTAAATCGTAAATCGGTTTTTTCGGTCAACACATATTTTGCATGTAATCGTGGTGAGAATTGCCAACCAAAAAGATTGTGATAATCGAGTCTAGAACCAACTACTGATGTAAATCGCATTCCAGTGTAGGTGTATTCACCAAAAATGCCTGGCACGATTTCCCTTCGATTCTTCACTAGCGTATCCAATTGCTGCTTCAAATCAACTGCTACACCGCTCATACCTATTTTGATCTTATGATCAGTTGTTCCAATTATACCGTCAAAAATCGCATTGATATAAGCCCTTTTTTCTTCGCCATTAAAACTTCTATGGCCAAATAGTGCATCGACGGTCTGATATTTTACATTGTAAACCACCCCAATAGAATTGTATGGCTTTTTCATAAAGAAACCCGTTTTCGCAAACGCATCCAAATGTCGGGAGTCTAGTTCAACTCCATACTTACTGCTTGATGAGGATTTATAACCAAGTTGTCCTCCCAATTTCTGATCCAAGTAGGCATTGGCGCCAAACTGTGCTTCCATTTTTTTGCCTTGATATTGCCAACGATTCATGATAGCTAAATTATTACCCATCGGCACATCTCGAAATCCATCTTTGTTGTTGTCCATCTCGCCAAACATGCCTGAAGCGTGGGCAAACCACCCCGTGCTCAACCGTTCATTTAATTTATGCCCAGCATTTAGGTTTATTTCCTCTCTGCCATAAATACTGGAATAGACATTGACAAACAATTTTTCCATAGAATCCGGCTTTTTCAATTCAAGGTTGATTAGCCCAGCCATCGATTCATAGCCATTCACAACATTTCCAGTTCCTTTAGTGATCTGTATCGATTCAATCCAAGTCCCAGACATGGAATTGAGTCCAAATGAACTTTCCAAACCACGTAAATAGGGAATGTTTTCCATTTGTATTTGAGTATAGACGCCATCCAAACCCATGAGTTGAATTTTCTTTGCACCTGATACAGCATCTGTAATATTAACATCAACCGAAGCATTGGTTTCAAAGGATTCAGAAAGATTACAGCAGGCGGCTTTTCGCAATTCACCGGATGTCAATTCTTCCACATGCAAGGTTTTCATGCGATTAATGCTGTGTGTATTTCGTCGCACTTCAATGAGTACTTCAGGCAATATTTTTTCTGCAAACAGAACGATTTCCAATGAAATGAAGCGGTCATCTTTGAATACCAATAAGGTGTCTGGATTGTAGCCTTTCGCCTGAATGACGAGCGTATCGGGCAAGTTTTTGGGTAACGTAAGTTCAAAATGGCCCGTTTCATCTGTTAATACGGCAATTTGACTCTGGAGCAATTTTATTCTTGCCCCGTAAAGTGCTTCTTTTTTTATCCCATCTGTTCCACTTACAATACCTTTTAACTGGGCAACTATTTTGACATGGAAGAAAAGAAGAAAGTAAACAATTAATTTAATTTTTCTCATATAAGTAATTTAGAATGAACAAATTGTACATTCTAATACTATATACGAAATACCTGGTGCTGAATAAGAATGTCCTTCCCTCGCCTTAATAAGGGTGGAGGACGCAGGTTGTTTTTGACCGTATGCAATTCAAATCTCTGGAAACGAGGCCCTGTAAGTATGGCTACCGAAAAAACCGGACTTGATTCCAATGTCTTTTCGAAATTAACTTTTTGATGATTAAAGCTGTTTTTAATCTTAAAAACATCGACATCGCTTTCACAACAGTCGTCTTTTAATTGTTGAACGGGTTGCCCATCAAATTTTCTTTGACAGCATGGAGGCAAACCAGATTTTCCTTCGTCGTTGCAATGATTTTTTAATTCAACAAAGTAGGATTTAAATGTTCCGTCCTCTTTGCAGGAATGGGTGAAAACGCGCACGCCTACATTGCCTAAGAAAAGCAGAAGGATGAAATGAAGGACGGCTATGCAGCGCAATGTTTTCATCCAACAAATTTAGCTGAATGAAAGAATTATCGCAAAAATAAACAACGGTATTCTTGGAACTTTAAATTAATTTTGCAGAAAATACTTTTTACCATGAATGTTCCAGTGACTGTTTACGCAGAGATGACACCAAATCCATCAACAATGAAATTCGTTGCTAATAAATACTTGCTGATTTCCGGTGATTCAGTGGAGTTTTCGTCTTCTGCGGACGCGAAGGGATATTCGCCGATGGCAGAGCAACTCCTGCAGTTCCCGTTTGTTAAAAATGTTTTTATTGCGGCCAACTTTGTAACGATTACAAAAACGGACAATGTTCCTTGGGATTTTATCACAATGGAATTACGCGAATTTGTGAAAGATTGGATTGCTGAAGGCAAAGATGTGCTCATTCAAATGCCTGCTCCAAAACCTGCGACAGAAGTTTCAGGTGAAATAAAAGAATATGCTCCATCAGAATACGATGACGCCATACGTGGTTTGTTGGATGAATATGTGCGTCCAGCAGTAGAAAATGATGGTGGTGCGATTGAATTCCTTGGTTACAACGAAGGAACGGTAACCGTTGCAATGCGCGGATCTTGTGCCGGATGTCCTTCTTCAACTGCGACATTGAAAGGTGGAATTGAAAACCTATTGAAATCGCACCTTCCTGAAGTGAAGGAGGTTGTTGCAGAAACTGTTTATGAATAAACTATAACCAAGCAAACATCGCTTCAAGGTCTTTGGGTTTCACCCATTGTGACATACGCTCTTTCAGCATTTCTTTTAATTGCTCTTCGTTGTAAATATCCTTTCCTTTCGCATCATAAAGCAAAACACCTGCAGGGAGTTCCATTTGTTTCACTTCTTTCGCAAAGTAAATCACACCTCCATCTTCGGTTGCCATACCCAATATTGCGCCTGGCAAACCTTGAAATCCCTCAGGACCAACGGAGGGAACGATATCAACAGAAAACCATGCGTAGATTCGCGTAGAATCGTTCATCTGCCAAATGGCCTTGCGACAATCGTATCCGCTAATATTTCTGGTGCTTTCGGTAATCTTCCATGAACGTTTATCCATCGTGTCTTTGATGTAGGCATTATTTCCCCAAAGATCCATAATAATGAATTTCTCCTTTTTGTTCAGGTTTTGATAGACCGTATTTTTGTTGGTCAAAAACTTCATGAATCCTTGCTGTGACGACACCTCATCTTCAGGAATAGGTCGAAACACACACGATGTATCATTAAAAAATAATTCGAAATTTTCGATGCGGTATTTGTTCTCCTCCGTAATGAAATTCTTCATTCTAGGATTATCGCCAAAACGTTTTTTCAGGTTTGTTTTACGCTCGAAAACGATTCTGCCCGTGTTGACTTGGGCAACTAAATTGTGGCCCAAAACAAGTAATCCTGCAATGATAAAAAATCGATTAATGCCAGCCTTTGAAATCATCTTCTTTCGTTTTTCTATTGTTAAATCTGTAGTTTGCTTTTAGCAGGAAATACCTGGAAATAATCGTTGTACGAAAATCTGTCACAGCATTTCCATTGACTGATCGGGTAGCATTGATGTTTTGATTGAGAAGATCATTACCAACCAAGGAAACGGTCAGGTTTTGATTTTTAAGGAATTTCTTGTTCAACTCTGCATTGAAGACAAAAAATTCTGTGTCATAAAATCCTCTTCCAGGTTGATTGTTCTTTGTGTAGTTACCATCTACTTTCACACCCACACCATTCGGAAATTTCCAATCGATGCCGAGTGAAATATTTGTAATTGAAAATGGAGTGTTCGATATAGAACTCAATGAACTGATAGGATTGTTGTAAGAATAACTTGATTTGAAATTAATTTCCAACGAATCCCATTCGAAGTCAACATCAAATTCAGGTGTGATGGCATAGTTATCTGTTACGTTCTCCAATGACCCTACATAACTTTTGAATCGGTTGAACGATGCACTTAACGAGGGTTGAAATTCAATTTTTCTATCTAGAATCGGATAACCACCTCCAGCATAAATATTGGCATTCATGTTTCCATCAACATTGATTGTTTTGGAGGTTGTTTGTCCAAAAGAATTGAAATCTGTTTGAGTTGCAAAGGCGTTTTGTGTCAAGTTAACGGATCCTCCAGACCAAATGTATTTGCCCGAAAGTGCATTCCACGTATTGAAATTTACGTTGACAGTATGCACATAATTTGGCTTCAAGTCTGGGTTACCAATCTGAATTCTATTTGGATTAGAATTGTCCAATACAGGCTGCAAGTCTGTTATTTTAGGTTGTTGGGAACTTGTATTGTAATTTACAGTAAAACGCTTGCTCATTGAGGGTTTGTACTCGTATTTGAATTTAGGCAAGTAATTGTTGATGTTTTGATTGATGACAGAATCCGTGATCAAATTGTGATTGTCAATATTGATATTTCTAAAGAATAATCCTCCGGAAAGGTAGTGCTTACTTTTTTCATAGATCATTTCAGCACCACCTCTATTTTGAACGCGGGTATTTTCAAAATTGTTGGAAAATTCAGCTCTAAATCCGTTGTAGGTTCCATTTACCTTATCGTTAGCCTCCTTCACCTGATCAGAAAAACCAAATTCATACAGGTAGTTAAAGTTTACTTTCCAATGTTTCGATAAAGGTTCAAAATAACTAACTGTACCGTAATGACTCGTAGATGAATTATTATTGATCTTATTCTGATCAACAGAATCGGTAATACCAATTAGTTTGTATTCGGAGCTTGTATTTAAATAACCATCCGTTTTGTTATTCGTGGTAATGAGATCGTAGCGCACTTCCAATTCTCGTCGTTTCTTCATGAATTTACGATACAAACGCAAGGTGTTATTGGTGCTCAATCCCTTCGAATTGTTTTCATTATTTACTTGTGTAGCCAAGGATTCTAAACCTGTCTCACCCGTAAAGTTGTTGAAATTAGAACTGCTAGTTAAGCCTTTGTCGATGCTAATTGATGGTTTAAACTCTAATAGCGTCAAGGAATCTAGCTGGCTCTGTATCGAAAGATTGAATTTATGGGATTCATTTTCAGAATAGTTGCGTGTGGAATCTTTTGTGAAATAGGTTGTGTCAGCTAAGAAATATTGAGAGCGACTCGATGACCTGGCGTCTAAACGATCGTTGTAGTAGGAATAATTAAAAAGCATTTCAGTGTTCTTCTTTTTACCGAACTTATCTGAATAGTAAATTCCCGCTTTCAATGTTTGAGGGATACCGCTGGTGTTATTTGTATTGTTTGGCTCCCAAAAATTTCTATTTGCACCATTTTCATTGGACAAGCCAAATTTATTCAAGTCACCGCGACCAAAACTAGAACGAGGTGTATTTGAACCTAAGGCAAAAACAGATATTTTTTGTTTGCTGTTGAATTTATTGAATAGTAATTCTCCTTCATAAAATGGCCGACTACCTGAATAATTTTCCAGGGGAGTCAAAGCCATGTCAGACGCTCCGGATACCCGACCGAAATATCCTTTTTTGGCTTCTTCCTTCAGCTTGAGATCGAGGACTCGAATTTTCTCATCGGATCCACCAATCGTTTCATTGTCTGTTTTCTCATAGATTTGTACAGTTTCAATACCATCTGCTCCAAGGTTTTTTGTTGCTACAGTAGGGTCGGAACCAAAAAATTCATCCCCATCTACCAAAACTTTCTTTATTTCTTGACCTTGAGAAGTGATCTTTCCGTCTTTGTCGATCTTTAACCCTGGGAGTTTCTTTAAGAGGTCTTCAACTACCGCACCTTCGGCGACTTTGAAGGAATCTGCAACATAAACCAATGTGTCCCCTTTGTAATAAATCGGGTTTTTATTCGCATAAATCATTACCTCTTGCAAGTCTTTTGAATGCTCCGGCATTCTTACCGAAGGAATATCAATGTCTCTATTGTCCTTGCCTCCAAAAATATAAATGAACTTATCGTCAAAACGCGGATGGGAAATAACAATAGAAAATGTATCAATTGGAAAACCTGTTAAAACAAACTTTCCGTTTTTCTCCGTTCGTGTAAATCCTAATAAAACGGAATCCTTCACACGAACTGCCATCACCATCGCCTGGTGAAGAGGCTGTGTGCCGGTGGAATCATACACGGTCCCACTGATTTTCATGTCTTGTGCATTCGCTGTAGCACACAATAAAAAAGCAATCAGACTTAAAGAGAGTCTTTTGAATAAATTCATGATCAAAATTAAGAATTGTGAAATTTAAACAATTCGCTGCCAGTATAGTTTTGGAAAATGTCGAACGGCTGCTATATTGGCTCAACGGAAGAAGTCCTTTTTCAGCTTGAAGTATTACCTTAAAGCAGCCGCAGACCCAATAAAATCTGAAATTTCAATCCTTGTTCATCCAACATGGTTTGATGCTCTACCTCGACAGGAATTCCAATCATTCCGCGTTCATTTTTTTTCAGTTTCACAATTTCTAACGATTCATATTGAACAACGAGCGATGAAGCAAAACCATCGGGTGTATTTTCACCTACTAGGATGTAATTCAGCCCACCATTTTGAACAAACCCTTGGAACGTAGTTTCAAAAGATCCCTGCTGATTGATGATCTGCATGGCACGATCAATCGACACCCCGACAGGTGATTTTTGCACAAACTCTTGACTATCCAATTCTTCTTCCAACGCCGCACTGCGCTCTCTGGTATATATTGGCTGTTGCTTTTTATCGTAAAAAGAGATGCGTTCAATAAATTGTGGTGCTTTCAGTTGGTTGTCAAAAAACACTTCCTTCGAAGCAAATTTTTTGCCGCCTTCAGCATAAAAAATGCGTCGACCATAATTGCCTGTTGCCGCATCGTAAAACACCTCTTCCAATTTTACCGCTTCATCTTTTTCATTGAGACAGGCAATAACTTCTTCTCTCGATCCGGCGTTGTTGTTATAGGCAAGGCTGTTCATTATTTTCCAGTTGGAATTGTTTTCAATGGCAGCCATTTTATCTTCAAAATCACCCTCGTTTTTAAGTTTGCCTATTTTCTTTTCGTTTTGATCTTGGTCATCCTTTCCATTGTTAGAACATGCACTGAACACGAAAGAAAGCAGAAATAATGAGCTGTAAATTAAAAGAGTTTTCATACTTGCAGATTTTCAAGAATAAATGACAAAGTGCGGCAAAAGTAACAAGAAAGAGAGAAAAAAGTGAAGTTGTTCTTCATGGAATGAATACTTTTCTCTGCCAATATTTCCTAAATTTTCAGCAGAATACTTGCAGATGCAGAAAGTCTCACTATCTTTGTATCGCATTCGAGTGAATCGTTGTTCGATTGAATAGAGTGTGGGGTGAAGTCCGCCGCGGCGGAGTAGCTCATCGGGTAAATAACCCGAATAATTGAAATAAAGCAATAATGATATATTGCGGGGTGGAGCAGTTGGTAGCTCGTCGGGCTCATAACCCGAAGGTCGCACGTTCGAGTCGTGTCCCCGCTACCAAGAAAAGGAATTCAGAAATGAGTTCCTTTTTTTTTGAAATATTGGTCTCATAGTTCAAGGGATAGAATAGAAGTTTCCTAAACTTTAGATACAGGTTCGAGTCCTGTTGAGACCACCTCTCTTTAAAGCCCGTATTCGGGCTTTTTTATTGATTAAAAAAGTTATTGTTTGATTACCCGTATTGGCATTTTATCGTCACCTATCTGCAACCCGTAAGTACCAGGTTTCAGCTCTCTCATCGAAATCTGAGTTTGTGTTCCGCT
Organism: Crocinitomicaceae bacterium; assembly: GCA_044341975.1. Lineage (GTDB taxonomy): Bacteria > Bacteroidota > Bacteroidia > Flavobacteriales_D > Crocinitomicaceae > M0103. Next base: position 5,775 of record JBIIQP010000024.1, on the reverse strand, counting down.
CAGCCAACCTTTTAAAACCGTTCTACCCTGACTATCGGAGAGGATATACATTTCATGACGCGCTTCGTCCATCAGAAGGGTGATAAGATCATCAGCTGGATTCGGGAATAAAATAATACGACCGGAAGAACTAATTTCCCCGCCCGAATTTAATGTTTGGGCATTTATGTATACCTGACTGTACAATTTGAAAAATGGATCACCCGGCGCTTTTCCCGGACAGAACAGAACAAGCTCGACGGCAAAAGTACCCAAGAGGTTCGTAATTGCATAACCGCGATCGATGTAATGGATACCGTTGATATCCTGTATCGCCCATGTTACAATTGCCATATCCGCGTTTGGATAGGTGATCTGTGATACCCAAACCGTGTCAATAGTTTCAAAATCAATAACGCAGTCTTCAAGTAGGTCAACAAATAGTGTGTCAATGATGCTTGAATCAGCGTAAGGATCAGAAGAATAGACATTGCCTGGATCCGCTATATAGAAACTTGTGGAGTCAATTGTACCCTGTGAGTCACTAATGTAGATCTTGTATAGTCCGGAACACAATCCTGAAATACTTGGGTTGCTTCCAATGAGGCTATAGTTGGCATCAAAGATCTCATACGTGTAAGGAGAGATCCCACCATATGCAAAGAATTCTGCAGCTCCATCACAAAGACCATCGACTGAAGCATCATTCAAACTGATTTGAGTACTCAGCGGATATGATGTTCCATTTTCTTCAACCAATTCATAAGCTTCATAAACACAGCCAAAGGTGGTTTCGGCGACAACCACTGAAACAACACCTGCACACAGTCCGTTAACGACAGAACCGTCAAAACCATTACTCCATGAAATGCTGAAACTGCCGCTGGGATCTGTTTGAATTGTGCCGGTACCATTACAAGATCCCGGATCAGATGGTGAAGTACTGACGAAAGGTGAAGTAAAATCAGCAACATTAATGTCAACAGTATCTTGATTTGTACATCCATTCATGTCCGTTCCGGTTACGATCACAGAAATCATTGTGGAAGGAATAAATGGTACACCATCCTGAACACCATTATCCCATGTATAAGAGGTTGCGCCACTTCCGGAAAGTACTGTAGATGATCCGAAACATACATTCTGATCGGAGCCTGCATCAACGGTTGGTAACATGTTTACGGTAACGAGAACCGAATCGCTATTTACACAACCATTTGCATCTGTCCCGGTAAAGATGTAGTTTGTCGAGCTGGATGGAACGAAAGCGACACCATCGAGTATACCATTGTCCCATGTAGAAGAAACAGTGCTATTCCCACTCAGGGTGACTGAAGAACCTTGACAAACAAATTCGTCAGTTCCGGCATTCACGGAAGGAATTGGATTCGTTGTGATCATAACAGTATCATTATTCGAACAACCGTTTGCGTCTGTTCCAGTCACTACATAGTTGGTCGAAACGGAGGCAATGAACGGAATTCCGTTCTGAACCCCATTATCCCAGGTATAAGTAGTGGCTCCATTTGCAGAAATTGTGACGGATGATCCCATACAGACAATTTGATCCGAGCCTGCATTAACGAGTGGTAACATGTTCACTGTAACAAGTAAAGTATCATTGTTTGTACAGCCGTTTGCATCCGTTCCTGTTAGAACATAACTGCCTGTCGAAGCCGGCGTAAAAGCAACTCCGTTCTGAACACCATTATCCCAGGTATAAGTGGTTGCGCCACTTCCGGTAAGAATGATCGAGGAACCGGTACAAAGATTCTGATCTGAACCGGCATTAACGGGTGGAAACGAATTAATTGAAATAGTTAGGGTATCATAAGCCAGACAAACTCCCGATAATGCTTTTACAGAATATGTACCAGACTGTGTGGCATTAAACACTGAGTCCGTAGTTGCAAGTATGAATTGTCCATCGCGGGACCACTCGTACTGACTAATGCCGTTTGTGCTCGCTACAAGGGCAACAGTATCTCCCTGACAGTATGGAGTTGCCGACCCGGCATTCAGTGAAACGTTCAAACTACACTGCGCCTGGAATAATTGATAGACCTCCTCCGTGGAAAGTGCTCTGTCCCACAAGCCGATATCATCCAGATCCCCATAAAAATACCTGCCATATGGATTGTCACGGCCAAATTCAAATGGACCATTGAAGAGCAGATCAAAACTGATGGGGCCATTAACAACCACCTGACCATCGAGGTAAATTCGGATCGTTGTGTCATTATACGACATGACAACATGATGCCAACTTCCATCATTACAGCCTGAGTTAGCAAAATCCCCATTGTGAAATCCACCTCCAGTGTTCCCAAAAGTACCTGTGATCTGACTACCGTTGAAATACAATCCAGAAATAGAACCACCCCTTGCAGATGCTAAAGTCATCTCCATCTGATTGGAAGATGTGCGCGCCCATGCCGCCAAGGTAACGCTGCCGGAACCCAAACCTGTCAGTGAGGTTGTTATAAAGTTAAGTGTATCAAATTGATAGGCACTGGATGGATTCCCAAACCGGTCGCTTGTAAGTTGAGGGCCATTAACAACTCCGTGACGCTCATTGCCACTTTCATCATTGGCATTACCGTTGAATGGCCAATAACCCTTGTTCCCCACGGACGGTATATAGGCTGGTAAATTAATTTGTACAGCCGGTGTTGTGAAAACCACCGGATCGCCAAAAACGATTTCATCATCATTACCTGCATACAACCGTGCATAATAGGTGGTGTTTGGTTCAAGATCATTAATGATTGTGGCATCGGGACCAATTGTGGAACCATCCATTGTTCGAAAGGAGGTGTTTAATGTAACCGTAGAGTCCGTTCCGACTACAATTCCCCGCACACGGATGGGCAAGCCACCGTCATTTGAAATATCGGAATTGATGCGAACGGAGTACAATCCTACCGAATCAATCACAAGAGGCGACAAGACAGGCTTATAGTTCACCGAAGTGTCAGTTCTTACACACCTAATTGATTGGAAATTTCTGAGGTTCGGATCTCCAAGCGTATATAAATACCCGTTACTGGACCCAAGTCTTTTTGTGAAAAAATTTTGAGATGTATACTGGTTAATGGTATTTGTTCCAAATGAAGCGGTCCACCAATAGGTTTCGGTATCTAATGACCCCAGATCACCATTGCCATCGATCCCTCCTGCCGGTACAGCGGTAAAACCTGTTGAATTCGTTGATCCAGGATTTGAATTTACCCAGTGGCTGCTTCCAGTTTCCATAAGGTTTAACCCATTTGAAGCACCACCAATTGACTGAATCAACTGTTCCCAGTCATAAAAACTCGCCACCCTGAAACCACTGGGGCAAAGGCCTCGCTCATCAACAACCGTGTAGAAGTTATAGAGTTTGCCGCGGCTGCAGTTCAATGCACTGCTGTCTCCATAATAACTCCAAGCACCATTGTACATAAGCAAGTTTTCGTCAGGAGTAATGGAGGAAACTTGAGGTATAGTATTTCCGTTTGAATAAGCGGAAGTCCTTAGATTTTCAGCAAACCATTCCCTGCCTCCAATTATGATCGTCCGATATGTATTACCAGAATTATCAGTAACCATTGAATAGTTTAGCGTATCGTTGAATTGATTTTCGTTGCAACTGGGCTGGGCAAAAACCTGGATTGTTAAAAGGATGTAAAGTATGGCAAATAATGTCCTCATACATATGATTTGATTGTTAAAGATATGAAATATAAGTAATTAATAAGTATTAAAAAAAGCTAACAAAAATCATTTCCTTGGTCCCTTGAACAATTTGAAAAAGCATCTTCTCCTGATGAACCAAATTGGCATAAATGCATTCCAAATCTAACAGACCATTTGGATTTGGAATTATACATACCAAAATCCCAGCTAAAAATTGAATTGCCGATTTTTATTTTGATCTAAGAACAGGACAATCCCCTTCACAATTCGGTTCAAAAACAGGTCAGATTAGAACACCAAAAGCCCTCTCTTCAGCGGCTTTTTTCATTTTAACTAGCAAAATAACTTTACTTTCAAAACCGCATCTTTTAACAGCAATACTTACATGTTGATTAAAATTTTCTAACTTCAAGTTTTCCATTTAAGACTTTCATGCAGCGCTTCACACATATCAGTTTACTTCTTCTCGTTTTGCTTTCTAGTTGTACTCTTTATACAACTACCTCAGAAGTAGATGCTCAATTAAAATCTACAGTAGCAAGTGTAAATAGCAATTCGTCGTCTTTTTTGACAAAAGTTGCCGACATGGAAAAGGAATATTTGGCTTTGAAATGTAAAACGGACGTTGCTCCATATAGCGTGGCGAAAACAAAATTAGAGGCGATTGATGAGGAAGTTAAACAAATGAATCGATTGCGCACAGAGATCAATAATGAATATGCCAATTTTACATCCTATTCGAAGGGGCAAAGCAAAATTAACTCCGGTACTGATGAATGGAAAAAATTGAAAGGCACCAAGAAAAAAATGAAATCACTTGTAGGTGAACTTCAGGAAAAAGGAAACAAAACTGTTAAAAGCGCTACTGAATTCAATCAGTATGTCGCAGAAAACATTGTACCCAATGTACAGTATTGTGATGTCAATGCATTCAATGCGAAATTCTCTCAAATTCAGACAAATCTTGAAAAAAATGAACAAGAATTAATTGCTCATCTGAAGAAATATGACACTCAAGTTTCAAGGATAACTTTACGATTTAACGGAAATTATCCGGAAAAATGTGAAGCACTAAAAGTGGACCTTTCAAAACTCAATGAAGAAAAAAATAAATTGGCAAAAATTCGCGTCTTGATGGAGCAATCAACAAAAACATTTACCAATCAAACGAATGGCAAAACAAAAGTTTACTCCTGTTCAAATGAATGGGAATCAGTAAATAAAGTGACGAATGATCTTCAAAATTATCAAAATGATTTGTCTGCAATACAAGCATCTGTTCAAGGCCTGGTTCAACACATGCAAACAGTAATTGATTCACTTAAATGAAAATTTCTTAGACACCTTGTCTATTTTCTTAAGTAAAATCAATATATTTCATCCTTTGGAAACAATAAAATCGAGCCTATTGCTTCGATTTTACTCATGAATTTACTACTGGCATTATGAAAAATGTGCAACTCATCCTTTCAATACTGTTTCTTACTGTAAGTCAATTGACTTTTTCGCAATGCGACCCGCCAATTATTGATGGCATCATTCAGCCAACATGCTCTGTATCCACAGGAAGTGTCTCGTTGAGTGGCTTGCCTTCTGGAAGTTGGTCAATTACTACCAATCCCGATGGGATCATAACCAATGGTTCGGGCAGCACAACTACACTTGCTACAATTGCTGCGGGAAACACCTATAATTTTACAGTTTCAGATGGCACATGCACTTCCTCTCCATCCTCATACATCACGCTGATAGCCGCCCCTCAAATACCGACACCTCCTCTGATTGGGACCATTACTCAACCTACCTGCTCCACCCCATTTGGAAGTGTAGAATTAACTGATCTTCCATCTGGCAGCTATACACTTACAGAAAGTTCATCTGGCGCAACTGTAACAGGTACTTCTACCTCAAGCAGCTTTAACAATTTAGCACCTTCAGGATCTTACACTTTCACAGTGACAAATCAAGATGGATGCACATCAACAGCTTCAAATGCTGTTTCAATTAATCCCCTACCAAACAATCCTTCTGATCCTGTAGCAACTGTTACACAGCAGCCAACTTGCGATCTTTCAACTGGAACAATTGAAATTACGGCGCCCTTATCACCTATTTATC
>JBIIQP010000131.1:0-7366 GCA_044341975.1 Crocinitomicaceae bacterium | reverse complement strand
ACAGCAAAAATCATACAATACACCACCGATAAATGCTACTCAAGAAGTATCTTAATAAAAGACAGTATTGTGTATACAGCAAATTCGAATGGGACTTTGTATGCAACCAATATAAAAAGTGGCTATTCCTATAACATTCTAGCATCAAAGAAATATGAAGAACTGAGGGACCTAGCATACTGCAATGGATTCTTAACTGCAATGCAAAGCGGAACCAATGGTGTATTGGTGCAAACTGATGGTAGAGAATTCATCAAGAATATCCAACCAGAAAACGGCATGTGGAAGAAAAAATTTCTAGACGGAATGGATTTCAAGGATTCAATAGGATTTTTGATGGGTGATCCTGTTGACAGTGTTTTTTCGCTTTACAAAAGCTATGATTATGGTCAAACATGGCAACCGTGCGAGGCCAACTTGAATGCTTTTGATGGCGAAGCGGGTTTTGCGGCTAGCGGTACCAATGTTCAAATTTTGAATGACAGTTGTTTTGTTTTTATTTCTGGTGGCAAAAAGAGTCGTTTTTTCAGAACGAATGACGCCGGAAAAACATGGTCAAACACATCTCTACCATACATGACAAGTGAAACCAACGGAGCATTTTCAATTTGCATGATCAATGACAGAGATGGTGTAATAGTTGGCGGTGACTATAAAAATCCTGACTTATGCTTAAATACATGTTTTTTCACAGATGACGGCGGAGAATTCTGGATGAATGCAGAAACTCAAACGAGAGGCTATCGCTCATGTACACTTTATAAAAATGGTATCTTGTATGCTTGTGGGTCAAATGGCATTGATTTCTCAACTGACAAAGGAGAAAACTGGAAACCTTTCATGAACGGAACGTATATGGCTATGTGCACAGATAATCGTTTTTTATATGCCACAATGCCAAATGGAAGTTTTCAGATTTTTGAATTGATCTCAAAAAAGTAGAATGACAAAACTCATAGATAATATAAGAAATGAAGTCCAATCGCACTTTGCAAACGACACAAGTGGTCACGATTGGTTTCATATTGAGCGAGTTGTGAAATTAGCAGTATATATACAATCTGTTGAAGGTGGTGACTTAGAGATCGTTCAGCTAGCAGCATTGCTGCATGATATATCGGACCACAAGTTAAATGGCGGTATTCTAAATGATGGTGCCAGAGCAGCAAACGTTATCTTGACAAAGTACGGTGCTGAAGAGGGATTATCACTGAAAGTATGCGATATTATTGATAGAGTTTCATTTAAAGGCGCAAAAGTTTTTGATGAAATGCCAACTTTGGAAGGGAAAATCGTGCAAGATGCTGATCGACTTGATGCCATCGGGGCAATTGGAATTGCGCGAGCATTTTCCTACGGTGGAAATAAAAATAGACCTATGTATGTTCCAAATCAAAGTTACCATTTGCATGATGACTTTGAATCCTATGCTAAATCAGAAGGCCATACCATCAATCATTTTTATGAAAAGTTACTTCTTTTAAAAGAGCGCCTGCATACAGATACTGCTAAGAAAATTGGAAATGAAAGGCATGATTTTATGCAAACTTTCTTGAATGAGTTCTACAAAGAATGGGAGAGCAAAATAGTTGAATAGTCACAAGTAATTAACCGAAATTACATTTGAGCGATGCGATTCAGTTAAGGATTAGGTAGCCATAATACACGCCAATCTGATTCGGTCAATGTGATTAGATAGTATGCTTCAAAATAATACTTTTGTAATATGAGAAGCATCTTAACAGTATTATTTGCAACCTTCGTTTTTTTATGCTCCGCTCAACAGCCTTCTATAGAGCAACTAAAAAAAGCAGACGACCAAATAAAGAAAACCTTCCTTAGAGAGCAACCAAAAGAAGCATTTGTTTCAAAATCTCTCTTTGTTGACCCATTTATCGGAACAGGCGGACATGGACACACCTACCCCGGCGCTTCCGCCCCATTCGGAATGATTCAATTAAGCCCCGACACAAGACATGATGGTTGGGATGGCTGTTCCGGTTACCATTTTTCAGATTCAGTAATCTATGGATTTAGTCATACCCATTTAAGTGGTGTTGGTGTGCCTGATTATTGCGACTTGTTAATTGTTCCTCAATCAGGAAAGGCAAAAACAACTCCTGGTTACATAGATAAAAATAAGGGTTATGGCTCCCTGTTTTCGCATCTAGAGGAAAAAGCATCTCCTGGTTATTACAAGGTGAAATTGAAGGATGAAAACATCGATGTTCGCCTTACGACTTCAGAAAGAGCTGGACTTCATGAATACACATTTTTAAACAAAAAAGAGAAAAAATACATTTTAATAGATTTGGATCATCGGGATCAATTGTTAGATCAATCAATTGATTTTCAAAGTGATAAAAAAACCATTTCGGGATACAGAATTTCAAATGCATGGGCAACAAATCAGCATTTTTATTTTTATTTGAACTTGTCAGCTCCTTTTGTGAAAGCAAAAAGAATTGAGAAAAATGGTCAGCATAAGTTGCTTTTAACATTCCCCACTTCTACTGAAAAGTTATTAATCCGAGTTGGTATCTCCGCCGTAGACATAGAGGGTGCCAAAATGAATGTAAACAAAGAGATTCCTGATTTTGATTTCAATGCAGTAAGATCAAGTGTATCTCGAAAATGGAATGAAGAATTGGGTAAAATTGATTTTCAATCAACTGATAAATCAGTCATGACTAATTTCTACACTGCTTTGTATCACACATTTTTACAGCCCAATTTATTCAGTGATATTGACGGACGTTACAGAGGAAGAGATAATGCTATTCATTTAATTACAGACAATATTCCTCAATACACTGTATTCTCTTTGTGGGACACCTATCGCGCTACTCATCCACTTTACACAATTGTTCAACAAAAAAGAACCAATGAATTTATTGAAACATTCCTGAGGCAATTTCAACAAGGAGAAGACCTGCCTGTCTGGGAATTAGCCGGAAATGAAACGGAGTGCATGATTGGCTATCATAGTGTTTCAGTAATTGCAGATGCTTATGTCAAAGGCCTTAGAAATTACAATGCCACAATTGCCTTTGAAGCAATGAAAACAACTTCGCAAATAGAGGAACTGGGTAAAAAGCAATTTCATGAAAAAGGATTTATAAATTCTGGAGATGAACCTGAATCTGTGTCAAAATCACTCGAATACGCCTATGATGATTTTTGTATTGCCGCCATGGCTCAAACTATGAATCAAGATGATGATTTTCGAAATTATTCCAAAAGCGCCCTTAACTTCCTTAATTTATATGACCCGAATTCGAAATTTATGCGGGCTCGACGAGGAGGGCTTTGGTACTCTCCGTTTGAACCATCAGAAGTCAATTTTAATTATACAGAAGCCAATAGTTGGCAATACAGTTTATACGCTCCTCATGCAGTCGATGTTTTAAGTACGATGATGGGCGGAAAGGATACGTTAGAAGCATGGCTTGATAAACTATTCAACACCAATATGAAACTTTCAGGTCGTGATCAAGTTGATATTACAGGTTTAATCGGACAATATGCGCATGGAAATGAGCCTTCCCATCACATGGCTTATTTGTACAATTACACGAATCACCCTGAAAAAACACACTTTTATTGTGATCGAATTCTGAAGGAAATGTATTCCCCAACACCTGAGGGGTTGTCTGGTAATGAAGATTGTGGTCAAATGTCCGCTTGGTACGTTTTGAGTGCAATGGGATTTTATCAAATTGCACCAGGACAACCTTTTTATGATTTTGGAAGACCACTAATGGATGAAGCCACGATTCATCTTGAAAGCGGTAAAAAACTAATTATTAAAGCATTAAATAATTCAATTGAAAACAAGTACATTCAATCTATCCAATTGAATGGAGCACGTTATGATACATTAGGGATTTCACATTCTACTCTTATGACGGGAGGAGAATTAGTTTTTATAATGGGTGAACAACCGTCAACAATAGAATTCTTTCATCCGGGATCTCATTTTAAAATAGATGCTCTTCAAAAAACAGAATTTGTCCCCGTACCATATTTCTGCAATGACTACCGCATTTTTGATGATTCGCTTTTTGTTAAAATTGATGCACTCCCCTCAAATAGTCATGCACGTTACAAAGTTGAATATCGTTTTCCGGAACAACCTGAAAAAACGTATACCTACTCTACTCCAATTAAAATAACTTCTAACAAACGCATAGAAGCTCGAACCATCGTTATTTATTCAACGAAAAATGAAACGACTACTCTTTCTGGAGATTGGGTTATTGGTGATTTTATTAAGCGTGATAAATCAGTTAATATAAAATTAGAGACCGACTATGCGCCTCAGTACTCTGCTTCAGGACCAAACTCGTTAATCGATGGTGTTCAAGGTGGAAAAGAATTTAGAACTGGTGAATATCAAGGTTTTTGGAATCAAGATATTGTAGCAGAAGTAAGTTTCGATTCAGCTCGAGTACTATCTGAAATTGGAATCAGCTGTTTACAAGATATGAAATCCTGGATCTTCTTCCCTTCTGAAATTCAAATTGAGATTTCGTATGATGGGACACATTTTGAATCACTTCCAGTTATTTACACGAATGTCTCCTTTGCATCGAACGCAGCAACTCCTGAAGTCATTCCAAGTTTTAGTGGTTATGTTGGTCCAATGAAAATGGAGTTTTTCAGAAAGACGCTGAAAGAGAAAGCCATTAAAAAGATTAGGATCACAGCTAAAAACTTTGGTAAATGCCCAAGTTGGCATTTTGGAGCGGGAAGTAACACCTGGCTCTTCGCTGATGAACTTATTTTCAGATAAGCGGTCATAGTTCGTGTTCAAGGGCTAAAAATATTGCGAAATTGTTGGTATTTTAGCACCGCAAGAATTTTAAACCAAATTAAAAAATGAAACAATTCAAAGTTACTTTAGTAGCATTTGTCCTACTAATCGGATCATTTGCTCGAGCAGATGAAGGAATGTGGTTCTTGATGTTCATCGATCGTCTGAATCAACGCGACATGCAGAAAATGGGATTGCAGCTTACTGCCGAAGAAATTTATTCGATTAATAATCACTCTTTGAAAGATGCAATTGTTCAATTCAATGGTGGATGTACAGCAGAAGTTATTTCTAAAGACGGATTATTGCTTACAAATCACCATTGTGGATACGATGCGATTGCTGAACTATCAACTCCCGAAGCAAATTACTTAAAGAATGGTTATTGGGCTGCTTCTAAAAAAGAAGAGTTAAAACCACAAAGTCTTTATGTTCGCTTTTTTGTTAGAATGGATGATGTTTCCAAGCGCATTCTTGCTAAGGTAAATCCTGGAATGACTGAAGCTGAGCGTGAGAAAGCGATCAACCAAGAAATTGCATTGATTGAAAAGGAAAATAATGAAGGTGGTAAATACACTGTTTCAGTGCGCTCTTTCTTTCAAGGAAACGAGTTTTACTACTTCGTTTATCAAGATTACAAAGATGTGCGTTTAGTAGGTACTCCTCCAGAAAGTGTTGGGAAATATGGTGGCGACACAGACAACTGGGAATGGCCGCGTCACACAGGAGATTTTTCAATGTTCCGTGTATATGCGGACGCAAGCGGAAATCCAGCAGATTATTCAGCAAGCAATGTTCCACTAAAACCAAAACGCCACCTGAAAGTAAATATCAGTGGAGTTCAGGAGAACGATTTTGCAATGATTCTAGGATACCCTGGAAGAACCAATCGTTGGATGCCTGCAGGTGGAATCGAGCAAAACGTAAAATTTGCATATCCAGCTTGGGTTGAAGGTTCTAAAACAGGGATGGATGCCATGAAAAAATACATGGATCAAAGTGATGCCGTGAATTTGATCTACGCATCAAAATATGCAGGTGTTGCTAATTATTGGAAAAATCGCCAAGGAATGATAGATGCATTGTCTAAATTTCAAACTGCGAAATTAAAAGCAGAGCAAGAGGCGAAGTTCAATAAATGGGCGAATAAAGCTGAAAATAAAGCAAAGTATGGAAATGTTGTGGCGACTATCAATAACTATTACAAGTTGACGAATGAAAAGTCACGCCATGATAATTACCTACAACAATTGTTGCGCACATCTGCTTTCGGTACAATTGCAAGAACGCTTGGTAAACAATTGAGCGGATATGCTACAGCTGATGCTGCAAAACAAGCTGAGATGCGACCAGAAATTGAAGCAACAATAAAAGCTTTCTTTCAGGAAATGTATTTGCCGGCTGAGAAGGACATTTTAAAAGCTCAACTTGCACTTTACGCTACAAAATCTTTAGGATACACCATTGCACCATCGGTATCCAAAATAGGTTCAAACTATGACAAATATGTAAATTCATTGTTTGCCTTGAGTTTATTTACCTCCGAAGAAAAATTGATGGCTTTTCTTGATTTACCTTCTGAAGGTATGGTTACAAATGATCCAATCTATGTGCTTTCAAATGATTTGATTTTGCATTTGTCAAGTAAATCAGATGAAATCGCTAAAGCACAAAATGATTATCAAGCTTCGTTCCGATTGTTGGTTGAAGGATTGAGAGAATCGAAAATGGCACCAATTCAATACCCGGACGCAAACTCTACTTTGAGATTGACTTATGGTAAGGTTCGTTCGTTACCTGCTGACAAGCGCAATGATGCGAAAGTCAATTTCTATACAACTATGGATGGTTTGGTTAAAAAGTATAAAGCTGGAGATGCTGAGTTTGACCTTCCTGCTCGCATGTTGGAAATGCACAAAAACAAAGATTACGGTCAATACGTTGATAACAAAGGGTATATGCCAGTTTGTTTCTTGACTGATAATGATATTACCGGAGGAAACTCAGGTTCTCCTGTACTCAACGGAAAAGGTGAATTAATTGGTCTTGCATTTGACGGAAACATCGAAGCAATGGCAGGTGATGTGATTTTTGACAAGAAACTTCAACGCACAATTAACGTCGATATTCGATATGTACTGTGGTTAATAGAGAAGTTCTCTGGAGCCAAGCACATTGTAGATGAAATGGATGTAATCAAATAACCTCCTTCTTTTAAGATTGTAAATCCCGTCAGTAATGGCGGGATTTTTTTATTTCATCCAATGAAAATTAATCTTTTATTAGCCATTCACTAACCTTATGTTAACGTGAGAAGATTTAATTTGTAGGATGGAAAACATGATTATGCAAAACGAAAAGTCACAAGCTACTAGTAAGGAAATCAACATGATGATGTATTTAGAGTTGGGTGATCTATCTGGTCAAAAAGGCAATACTGATTCAGCACTTGATTATTACCTCAAGGGACTTCAAGCAGCAAAAGAACTAAATGACAAATCAAGAATTCAACAGTTTTCAAATTTAATATTGACATACATTTAGTTAAAA
>JBIIQP010000130.1:0-7377 GCA_044341975.1 Crocinitomicaceae bacterium | reverse complement strand
TATTGTAGCCGTTAGCTATTTTCACGTTATTCGCCGTAGCTCCTGTGGTAAATGTTGATACATCCACAAACAAAGGCAAGGCTGGTGCAACCGTGCTTATATACAAAATCGTTCCATTCCTGTAATATTTAACAACATTGTTCTCTACGGCAATCTTCAACACATCAGCACTGGCATAAGATCCGAAAGGTCCTCTATCTATACCTGATTCGTGTATTCTCAACGCTCCATTGCTTTGAAGATAAAAGGCAAATTGTATAGTGATAAACGAAGTACTGGCATCCGTGGCACTCAAACCGATCATCCGTTCTGTATTGGTTTCTGCAACAGTCGTCTGCATGTAACCGTTGTTGCTTACCGATTGGTGTGAAAAGCCATTCCCATCCCATGCGCCGCCTCCAGATATTTTAGTAAGAGAGTTTGCTGAAACGTTATTACGCTGGGTTGACGAAGCAAGTACCCAACTCACATCTACCAACGCTTCCTTGCATGCACTTGATGCGGGCGCTGCAGCTATGAAAAATGTATTCTGCGTTGTTTGGTCAATGTCGGCAATGACAATCTGATTCGAGGCATACGCACTCCCCGTGCAACCTCCCAAATCCGGAGTAACCACACACGTAACCACATCGTTGTTTGCCAAACCTGGGTTGCTGTAGGTAGCACTGTTTGTACCAACATTCAAGCCATTGCGCCTCCATTGATAGACAGGTGCAGTACCCAAACCTGTACCCACCGCTGTAAAGGTGCTATTGTAGCCGTTAGCTATTTTCACGTTATTCGCCGTTGCTCCTGTGGAATTCGTGGAGACATCCACAAACAAAGGCAAGGTTGGTGCAACCGTGCTTATATACAAAATCGTTCCATTCCTGTAATATTTAACAACATTGTTCTCTATGGCAATCTTCAACACAGCACCACTAGCATAAGATCCAAAAGGTCCTCTATCTATACCTGATTCGTGTATTCTCAACGCTCCATTGCTTTGAAGATGAAAAGCAAATTGTATAGATGTAAAACTTGAATTAGCATCCGTAGCACTCAAACCAATCATCCGTTCTGTATTGTTTTCTACAACAGTCGTTTGCATGTACCCATTGTTGCCTACCGATTGGTGTGAGAAGCCATTGCCGTCCCACGTTCCGCCTCCAGATATTTTAGTAAGAGAGTTTGCTGAAACGTTATTACGCTGAGTTGACGAAGCAAGTACCCAACTCACATCTACCAACGCTTCCTTGCATGCACTTGATGCGGGCGCTGCAGCTATGAAAAATGTATTCTGCGTTGTTTGGTCAATGTCGGCAATGACAATCTGATTCGAGGCATACGCACTTCCCGTGCACCCTCCCAAATCCGGAGTAACCACACACGTAATCACATCGTTGTTTGCCAAGCCTGGGTTGCTGTAGCTAGTACTGTTTGTACCAACATTCAAGCCATTGCGCCTCCATTGATAGATAGGTGCGGTACCCAAACCTGTACCCACCGCTGTAAAGGTGCTATTGTAGCCGTTAGCTATTTTCACGTTATTCGCCGTAGCTCCTGTGGTAAATGTTGATACATCCACAAACAAAGGCAAGGCTGGTGCAACCGTGCTTATATACAAAATCGTTCCGTTTCTGTAATATTTAACAACATTGTTCTCTATGGCAATCTTCAACACAGCACCACTGGCATAAGATCCAAAAGGTCCTCTATCTAAACCTGATTCGGATATCCTCAGACCTCCATTGCTTTGAAGATGAAAAGCAAATTGTATAGATGTAAAACTTGAATTAGCATCCGTAGCACTCAAACCGATCATCCGTTCTGTATTGGTTTCTGCAACAGTCGTCTGCATGTAACCGTTGTTGCTAACAGATTGGTGAGAAAAGCCATTCCCATCCCATACGCCGTTTCCGGCGGTAAGTTTTGTGAGGGAGTTTGCTGAAACGTTATTACGCTGGGTTGACGAAGCAAGCACCCAACTCACATCTACCAGTGCTTCCTTGCATGCACTTGATGCGGGCGCTGCAGCTATGTAAAACGCATTCTGCGTTGTTTGGTTAATGTTAGCAATAACGATCTGATTGGAGTTGTATGTCGTATTGGGTGAGCAAGCATCTGTTCCGGAAATCATTTGACAGGTAATTACATCACCTCCTTGTAATAAAGTATTTGTGTATGTGCTACTATTCGTCCCTACATTGATTCCATTGAGTCTCCATTGAAAGGTAGGTGATGTTCCTCCTGCGGTTGCAGTTGCGGTAAATCCACCAACGTTGCCATCAGCTATTTTTACATTATTTACCGTAGCTCCTATGGTATTCGTGGACACATCCACAAACAAAGGCAAGGTTGGTGCAGCCGTGCTTATATACAAAATCGTTCCATTCCGGTAATATTTAACAACGTTATTCTCTACGGCAATTTTCAACACAGCACCACTGGCATAAGATCCAAAAGCTCCTCTATCTAAACCTGATTCGTATATTCTCAAGGCTCCATTGCTTTGAAGATAAAAAGCAAATTGTATAGATGCAAAACTTGAATTAGCATCCGTAGCACTCAAACCGATCATCCGTTCTGTATTGGTTTCTGCAACAGTCGTTTGCATGTAACCATTGTTGCTTACAGATTGGTGTGAAAAGCCGTTCCCATCCCAATTACCATTGCTGCTTGATTTAGTCAAGGAGTTGCCGCTAATCGTGTTTCGTAGATTAGACGCAGCCCTGACCCAAACAACATCTTCTGTAGCATCCTTGCATGCCGTAGCCGAGGCATTTCCTTGAATGAAAAAATCGTTGCATTGAGAATAGGTCAAAAAACCAGTGCTAAAAAAAATAACAACGAAACAAATTACCTTATTCCAAAACAAGCATGAACATATTTTCATTCTGACCGCTTTACAAGATTTGTTCCTCGCAACTAAAAAATATTAAAAAAAACTATTAGTGGCTTCATTCAAAAGACTAATTTTTAGTATATTAATCTTATATAATGTCAATATTAACACATTTAAATGAATCAAAAAAAAAACACAGTATTTATTTTAGACAAATTGTCCTAATAACAGGATATAGGAATGAAGAATTGCCAAAGCTGGTTGGTCAGCAAATACGTCAAATGCGAAAAGGAATATCGCTTCAAGACCTCGCCTAGCAGATGAGGATGGGAAAACCCAATCTTTCCATCATCGAAAACGGAAAATCCAATCCACAATTCCTGACCTATGCACGTATCACAAGTGCACTGGGAACCACTTCATCTTACTTGCTAGTTATTGATTTCAATTTATCGGCATTCAATGAGGCGCCCCTGAAGTATGTACCCAGGAAACATGGGTGATGCTTTATTTTTGCAATTTAGTTTTTGCCTTCCCCTCCCTTAATCCCTCCCCAAGGAGAGAAACTTTACATCCCCCTCTAGAGGTGGATTGAGGCGATGCACTGAGCTTGTCGAGGCGGGGAGGAAATTGGCAATTATTCAAACAACGAATCTACAAATTCGTGTTTATTGAAAAGCTGGAGATCATTTATCCCTTCTCCCACTCCGATGTATTTAACAGGAATCTTCATTTGATCTGAAATTCCAATGACAACACCCCCTTTAGCAGTACCATCTAACTTTGTAATTGCCAACGCATTGATATCTGTAGCCAAGGAAAACTGTTTGGCTTGTTCGTATGCATTTTGACCTGTTGATCCGTCCAGAACAAGTAAAATTTCATGCGGCGCACTTGGAACAACCTTCTCCATTACGCGCTTAATTTTACTTAATTCATTCATTAAGTTTACCTTATTATGAAGTCGACCGGCTGTATCAATGATCACTACATCAGCATTTTGAGATTTCGCTGATTGCAATGTATCATAGGCAACTGAGGCCGGATCAGCTCCCATTCCTTGCTGCACAATCGGCACACCAACACGTTCTGACCAAATAATCAACTGATCCACAGCTGCCGCACGAAAGGTATCCGCAGCTCCCAACACCACTTTTTTACCTGCGCTTTTAAACTGATGTGCTAATTTTCCGATGGTCGTAGTTTTTCCTACTCCATTTACACCTACAACCATGATAACATATGGTCCATCGGCAGGTTTTTCAAATTCGATTGACCCCGTTTCACCGGAGTTATTCTCTTCCAACAAGGCAGCAATCTCCTCTTTCAAAATGGAATTCAGCTCATTTGTCCCCAGAACTTTATCCCTGGAAACACGCGCCTCAATGCGATCTATTATTTTCAATGTAGTTTCCACGCCAACATCAGACGTAATCAACACCTCTTCAAGATTATCCAACACCTCGTCATCCACCTTTGATTTCCCAACGATGGTGCGCGCCAGTTTACTTAGAAAACTTTGCTTTGTTTTCTCAAGTCCTTTGTCGAGCGTCTCTTTTTTCTCCTTTGAAAATAAACCAAAAAATGCCATTGTAAAAAAATAAGAAAAGCCTCCTAAGAAGGAAGCTTTACAATATTTAGAAAAAGATAAGAATTAGTTCTTTGTGAACCACTCTTTCACTTTATCGTTGTGAACGATTTCTTCTTTGAAGGAATATGATCCTGTCTTGTCAGACTTCACCATTTTAATCACTTTAGTGTGCTCTTTTCCTCCACCTTTCTGTAATGACGCTACTACTTTCTTTGCCATGACTCAAATTTATTTAATCTCCTTATGAACCGTCATACGCTTCAAAATAGGATTGAATTTTTTAATTTCCATTCTATCAGGTGTATTCTTTCTGTTCTTCGTTGTAATGTAACGAGAAGTCCCAGCCATACCTGAATCTTTGTGCTCAGTGCACTCTAGAATCACTTGAATTCTGTTTCCTTTTGCTTTCTTAGCCATTTCTATACTTTTTAAAGTCTACCGTTTCCCAACGGGTAGAACGAGGATTATTTCAAATACCCTTTCTCGCGCGCCTCTTTAACGCAAGCGGAAATTCCTTTTTTGTTAATCGTTCTCAACGCAGAAGTTGAAATCTTCAATGTAATGAAGCAATCTTCTTCTGGAAGGTAGAACTTCTTTGAAACCAAATTCGGGTAAAATTTGCGTTTTGTTTTGCGGTTGGAGTGAGAAACGTTGTTCCCTACCATTACCGACTTACCCGTAAGTTGACAAACTCGTGACATCTTTATATTGTTTTATCCTAATTCTAAATGGGGTGCAAAGTAACTACATTTTAACTAAACGAACAATATTTTCTTACTTTTTTTCACTAGAAATATTTAAAATCGTGCAGCGAAGGAAATTTAGGGCTGACAAAACCGTCATTTGGATGTTACGTTCTCTGTTGTCGCCAAATTGAAACATCTTCGAAACAGCTTGATTATCAAAAGCTATGGCAACCCAAATTGTTCCAACTGGTTTTTCCTCACTCCCACCATCAGGTCCAGCTATTCCAGAAGTTGCAATGCAATAATCTACCCCTAATTTATTCTTTCCATTCACTGCCATCTGCTCAACTACCTGCGAACTTACAGCACCATACTTCTTGATATCAGCTTCATTTACATCTGCAAGTTGCATTTTTAGCGCATTGCTATACGTTAAAAAACTACCCATAAAATAGTCAGATGAGCCGGGAATCGTGACAAGGCTGTGTGCTAATGCCCCCCCTGAACAACTTTCTACTGTACCGACTGATTTCTGAACAGATTTCAAAAGACGTCCCACCACTGATGGCAAATTATCATCTTGATCACCAAAGATGAACTGAGGGAAACGAATTCTCAATTCTTCAAATAGATCTTGAATCTCCTTCTTTCTGGACTCACCTTCATAGGATGTAATGCGCAACTTCACCATCCCTGGAGATGGCAAATAAGCTAGTCCAAAGCCCAAATCCCTCACTCTATTTTCCCAATCCTGTATTTTATCTGCTAGAAATGACTCCCCAATGCCTTGTGTTTGAATTGTATAATGATACAAGTCCTTCAGTTCATAACGTTCAATTAATCTAGGAAAAACTTGTTCCGTCATAATCCCTTTCATCTCATAGGGAACCCCAGGCATACTTATCAATACTTTTCCTTCTTTCTCAAACCACATGCCTGCAGCAGTTCCATATTTGTTTTCAAGAATTGTGCAATCAGCAGGCAATTCAGCTTGTCGAATATTGGATTCCAACATCGGCCTATTTCGACTTGTAAAAAAATGTTCAATTTGGCGCAATGTAGGAGGGTGTATCTCCAATTTTGTGTCAAAATACTCACAAAGCGTATGCTTGGTAATATCATCTTTTGTTGGACCTAAGCCACCTGTTACAAATACGACATCCGCAAACGACATAGCTTCATAAACTGCTTTTAGAATGGCTAATTTATCGTCTTGGATAGTTGTCACTTTAACAATGCGAATTCCCCTCAATGAACATTCCACCCCAATCCACGATGCATTCGTATTAATGGTTTGACCTATTAATAATTCATCTCCTATGGATAGTATTTCTGCTTTCATTTACGTTTGAATTTAGCTATTGATTCAATATGTCCAGTATGAGGAAATTGATCAACCAATGAGATTTTATCCAATTGATACCCAGCCTTAATCAATGTGTCTGCATCTCTCGCCTGCGTCGATGGATTGCATGAAATGTATACAATGTTCTCCGCACCTAATTCAATTGTTTTCAGAAGCGTCTTTGGTGCAATTCCTGCGCGTGGTGGATCAAGAATAATCGTTGAAATGTTCCCAATATATTCAGGATGTTCTTTGAGAAACTTTCCGACATCAGCCGCATAAAACTTTATTCCTTCAATATTATTGCGTTTTGCATTTCGTTTTGCATCCTCAATTGCCTCCGGAACAATGTCTACCCCCACAATTTCCGCATTTGCTTTTCGAGTCGATAGTATTTGACCAATTGTACCTGTTCCACAAAACAGATCCATCACTACTTTTCCTTCGGGAATATCTTCTTCAAAAACATAATCAAGTGCTTTCGTATAGAGTTTCTCCGCACTCTTTGGATTGGTTTGAAAAAAACTTTCCATCGAAATCTCAAATTCCAAATTCAAGAGTCTTTCCACTACAACGGCATTCCCATAAACCAGGCGCCATGTGCCATTCTCAATTTTCGCGCGATCGGCAACATTGTCATTTATAGTATGCTGAAAACCAGCCAATCGACTACCCAACTTTTCTTGAAGAAATCTCGAAAATGCATCAACATCAAATGACTCTAGCCCTTCTGATGACGTCACCAAATTCAATAATAATTGATCTTGATCAAATGATTTTCGCACCACAATGTGTCTAAAAAACCCATGCTTTTTAGGTGGATGCCATGCCGGAAGTCCCGATTTCTCTAAAAACAAGCGAATATCCTTCAGTATTGTTTCCCATTGCTCATCGAACAATCCACTTGGTTGGTCAAGGCTTTCGACTTTCC
>JBIIQP010000129.1:0-7401 GCA_044341975.1 Crocinitomicaceae bacterium | reverse complement strand
GATCTATTAGTAGAGCGTGGAAACACATATTTAAAGAAGTTTGAATTTGACAAAGCAATAGCGGATGGGGCTAAAGCATTTAGAATAGACAGCAATAATTTAGAAGCACGATTGCTGTTTGCCGACATTCTAAATAACAAACCAGACAGAAGTATAACAACAGATGTGTCGGCTGCCCAAAGACATTATAAATTTGCACTTAAGAAACGCCCGAAAGATCCTAAAGTATTAATTTCACTTGCATCCACGTATAGTCAACAAATGGATTTTGAAGAATCATTTAAGTTGATAAATAAGGCCTTAAGAATAGATAAACGTTACAGAGATGCATATGTCTTAAAGGGCTCTAATTATTTATTTTTGAATAAGCCAGATTTGGCAAAGTCTTCTTACGAAACAGCTGTTCAACAAGACCCCAAATTTTTTGAGGCTTATCTCATGTTGGGATCTCTTTATCAATCCGAAAACAATGAAATTTGTTTAGAATATTACCGCACGGCAGTTAGTTTGCAGCCGAAAAACCCGGATGTGTTATTTTCACTTGCTTATGCCTACCAATTGTTTAATCAGCCAGCAAAAGCACTCGCTCTGTATAGAAAAATGATTCAACTAGATACTGCGTATTATCAAGCGCTGAATCAGATAGGTGTGATTAAACAATACAACTACAAAGAAATTGACAGCGCAATCTATTATTACAAGTCTGCCCTACAGACGGAACCCCGTTTCGTGCAAGCATGGCACAATCTAGGAATGTGTTACGAAGAGAGTGGGGACGTTTCACAGGCACTTCAATCCTATGGGAAAGCGTTGAAATATGATCCAAATTTTGAAATGTCAAGAGAACGAGCTGATCAACTGAAAAATGCGCGTTAATCAAAAATATGTGCAGTCATTTGGTGATGCATTAATTCCCATCTTGGGTTATTTTTTTTGGAATTGGAACTTATATTTCATAGTACTATTTTATTTGCTCGATCTTATTGCTTCTGAAGTGTTTATGTACTTTAAAAGCAAAAAAATTCTTCAGGTACAAGGAGGAAAATGGCAAGAAAATTTAATTCCTCCCTTCTTGAGCCTTGTTTTACTGGCTACATCAGTTTTGTTGGTCCATTTAAGTATGCAATGCGTTGAACGTGGAATTTCTTTTGAAAAGGAAATCGTTGCTTTTTGGACCTATAAAGATTTGGGTATAGAACAGGGCTATTTGCTGGTACCATTGCTTTTTATTGTAGGTTTTCAGCGTTTCAAAATGGAGTTTATTGCTCAAAAACAACATGAAAAAATGTCCATGAGCAGCATGTGGAACGCGCATCTAAAAGAAAACAGTATTCTTTTGGCACTGCTTGGGCTAGTATATGGGATAACATTTTTTTGGGTTTTACCAGAAATCGTATACTTTATATGTCTAATACTGTGCACGTCGGCATTCCGCATTTTTAAGGGCGAATTACTCCGCTTTTTTTCGTAACCAGCGAGGCAAAATAATTGCCCCAACAATCAGGTAAGAATAATAGGAGAGTATCCGCCAAAGAAATGCAAGACCCAAAATCAGTAACGCTGACTTTCCAAATGGCGCCATCAATTCCCCAAAGGCATATTCGGCTAAACCGCTTCCCCCAGGAGTTGGACTCATGCGCATAAACAGCCACAGAATGAATTGTTTTGCAAAAATCAAAACATGCTCTTTAAAATAAAGAGGAACGAAGGCAGCTAACAAAAAATTAATTACTAAAAACCGAGACGTCCAACTTGCAAAGGTTGCGCCAATTATTTTCAACCATTTGAAGAAATTAAAACGCCTCATTTCTTTAGAAGAAAGCTCAATTTCTGCAGCGGTCTTTAACGCACCGTTTCTCCACCGTTTTAAAAAAGGAATTGAAAAAAGGAATTGAAACACCCGTGAAACAAATGTTGGATAAATAAAAATAGTGACGAAGAAAATTAAAAACAACGCAGAGATAATTGAAAAACCACCCCAGAAAATCCAATGAGCACTGTTCATGTTTGCATTTCCCGACGGAAATAGAAGTTCACCCCCAAAAAGAAAAAAAACGAAAGGAATCAGTAATACGAAAAAGAGATTGTCAAGCATTGCAGTGACCATGACAGCTGCGGTAGCCTTGCCTAAAGGGATTTTTTCTTTTTTAAGAATAAACATTGCAACAGCGGCACCACTCATTACTCCCGGAGAAACGGCCGACGCAAATTCCCATAACATGATAACTTGAAAAGCAGAGCTCCAGGTAAGTGATTGCCCTGTTAGTGTGCGAATACGAATCATGTAAAACAGATCGCGAAGCGCCATAAAAAGAAATGCAAAACAGATCCAAAAGAGTGAGTGAAAAGACCAGTGTATTTGTTTTAAAGCATCTGAGAAAGCTTCTTTTTTATACTTGCCTGAAGCAGAAACTGCAAAATCACTTTCTAATCCAATGTCTACTTTTCCATTGTGATTGGCATCAATCCATGCATGTGTTCCATTACCAATTGGTGCCAGAATGAATCTGGGACTATTTAAATAGTGCAGAAAAAGAAGACCAACAACGAATAACCCAATCAAAACACCTGCCCAGATCTTCCAGCCTTGGAGAAAGGGAACAGATGATTTGTCATTATTCATAATTACCCGACGGATTAATTTTTAGATTGTATTCCCAATTTGGACGGACCCTGGTTGGTTTTGTAAACAAGAAAACCTTTTCGGGTTGAATTCCCAAGATTTCGTTGCCGCTGTCCCATTTACCGTTTCCATTTCCATCTTCAATTATCCGCAACTGGTATTCGCCGGGCACTAGATTTTCGAATGTAGCTTTGTTCCCAGCGAAAAGGTGCTTTTCATCAACCACCCCCTTGTCTTTCATTAATTCCAAAATTAGGCCTCCTATAAACCCCCTTGTTGAAACATGGATAATGCCTAATTCTTCAATTGATTTAAACCTGTATGACTTTGAGAAGGCTTCTGAAAATGCCCCTTCCTCAGTTGTCAAGGCGCCAGGAAGCAATGTAACAACAAACGTCCCACTTAGCCCTTCAGAAGGCAGCAACTGCAGCATGTCTTGCGCAAATTGAATAGTGTATTTTATAGGATTAACAGTGTCCTTCTCATCGTAAATAGAGATTTTGGACGTATCAATAGTTTTTAAAAAAGCATTTACTGACAATGAAATAGTTTCCCCAGGAATGATGATTTCGTCCTTCGAAGCTGAAGTTATTTTTAAAGGCATTGACCAATCTTTTTCACTTGTTCGAACAGTGGAAGAGTCTTGATTTTCTTTCTCATACAAGAGAATTTTATAATCTCCGGAGCCAAGTTGAACAGGAAATAATTTAAAAAGTTTGTCGTCTATTTTTCGAACACGAATACTATCGAGTGTTTTGTCATTGATATCAAAAAGGGGATTGAAAGCAGCATTCGATGTGCGAACTAAAAAAGAACCTGGGCTCTGTAATTCTACTGTTACAATACTTTGTTCTATTTCTGGTTGAAACATTTGGATCGTTAACGTGTCCTTATTGTCCGTTTGAATTTTAACTAAATCAGTCAAGAAGCCAACAAGTTCATTTTTATCGGCGATAAGGTTTTTGTTATCATCCTTGAATGCTTTCACGTAATATTCACCTTGTTTCATGTAGTTCATTGAGGCCTTTCCAGATCCATTCGAAGATGAGAAATAAATAGGCTTAAGACTGTCTTTGTGAGCATAAAAACCAACCGTTGCATCTGAAATGGCCTGACCATTCAACGCATCACGTAGCAGAATTTCTTGCTGTAGTGTGTCAATTTGAGCGCCAGTTGAAAACACATAGGAAAAAAGTGATTGGTTTTTTTCAGTTACATCTTTTACGGCCCCATTAAAGTAGATTACATAAGTTGTATTGGATTTCAAACGTTCTTCCCATGAAAGCACGAGTTCTTTTTTGTGTAAGGAAGCTTTTAATTTGGCATCATTGGGAACAATAATAATATTTTGCTGAGGGTTATTCAGTTCCACAAACTCATCAAAAACTAATTTTATAGATTGCTCTTTAAAAAAGAGTGTTTTGTTTTCAGGGACCGTCTTTACCGGTTCAGGTGCTACAAGATCCTCTTCTCCACCGGAAATTTGTCCTACCTGTGCACAGGATAAGGCTAGCAAAAACGGAAGCAATTTTAAAGCAAACCTGAAATCCATTGGCAAAGTTTTTCGAGGTGTTTCTTGTCTATTTGATCAAAGGCATCTAATTCATCACTATCTACATCTAGCACGCCCACAACCCTTCCATTTTTCAACAAAGGAACAACAATTTCACTTTTAGAAAGGGAGCTGCATGCGATGTGGCCTGCAAATAAATCAACATTTGGAACCAGGACAGTTTGCTCTTGTTCCCATGCGGCTCCGCAAACACCCTTGCCTTTTTGAATCCTTGTGCAAGCGATGGGGCCCTGAAATGGACCAAGCACCAGTTCGCCATCCTTTACGAGGTAAAAACCAATCCAAAAAAAGCCAAACGCCTCTTTCAGCGCCGCAGATACATTTCCTAAGTTGGCCACCACATCTTTTTCGTTGCCAATCAAAGCAACGATCTGAGGAAAAAGTCCTTTGTAAATATCATCTTTCGTTCCTGAAATGCGGACGAGGTCCTCAGCCATGTTAATTGTATTTATGCGTCAGCAAAATTGGATTAATTATCCGTATTCTGCAATTTTTTGCTTATCTTCAGTATAGAAAGATCATATTATGTTAGAAAAAGTACAATTAGAAAAGATTTTGTTTTTGGATATTGAGACAGTCCCTCAGGTATACCAATACAAAGATGTAGAGGTGGATGCAAAAAAATTATTTGAAGCAAAAACAAGAAGTCTGGTAAAAGACGACAAAACATTCGACGATGCCTACAACGAACGAGCGGGTATTTTGGCCGAATTTGGAAAGATCATTTGCATATCTGTTGGCTTTGTCAACGAAACAAGGACAGGCAGACAAATGCGAATAAAGTCTTTTTATCATGAAGATGAGGAAACGTTGTTAAGGCAATTCAAGCAACTATTAGATGATCATGGCATGACAAAATATTTTGCGCTCTGCGGTCACAACGCCAAAGAGTTTGATTTTCCTTATATCTGCCGCCGTATGTTAATTCATGGGATGCAATTGCCATCTCTTTTGGATATTGCTGGAAAAAAACCTTGGGAAATATCCCATTTTGACACAATGGAACTTTGGAAATTTGGCGACTATAAAGCATACACATCTTTGGCTTTGTTGTGTCATGTATTTAAAATTCCGACGCCGAAGGATGACATCTCAGGAGCCGATGTTGCTCGAGTCTTTTATGAAGATGGCGACTTGGAAAGAATAAAAGTGTATTGCGAAAAAGACGTCATTGCTTTGATTCAACTTTTCCTTCGAATGAAAGGAGAGCCGCTGGTAGATGAGGTTGAAATTGTGCACATATAAAAAACGCCGCATTTAGCGGCGTTTTTTATAATCTCTAATCTCTTTTACTGAATGAAAACGGTTTCTTCTGAAGTTGTTTCTTCTTCTACCTTGATAATTCCTTCACCAATGGCTGTGTTCAAAGTCGCTTCTATGTTTAAAATAGCGACGCCTGCTTGCCCTAATTGGTATACATCATTAAAGTTGAAAACTGCTTTTCCATCAGAGTTTGTAAGTGTCGTATCATACAACACCACGTTAGCCGGCTGATTGGTCGTTGATTTGCCGTAAAGCACAACTTGTGCACCTGATACCGGTTGGTTCGCAACATTCATTACGTTAATAATTGCAATAGTATCTGCTTTTTTTCTGCAGCCGGAAGAAAGAGCAAGACCTAATCCTGCGATGAAAACAAAAAATAATGATTTTTTCATAGTGGTATTTATAGTATAAAATCTTAATTCAATAAAAATACAGTTTCTACAGTGGTCAGATGCATGCGACAGCGCACATAACCGCTTCCACTTTTGGTATTCTTTTTAGCAATGACGTCAAAATATCCTGTTGAGTTGGCTTCGCTGGCAGCATCAAAATAGTTGTTCATATTAAATACAACGAAACCAGATGAATTGGTTATTAAGGTGTCCACAAAAGCATTCGTTGGAGGATTGGATTGCAGATCACCAATCACTACTACTTGAGCCCCTTCTAATAATTCATTGCTTGAAGAACGCACAAAGATTTTCAACACAGACGGATCTGTATTTTTACAAGATGTCGTCATCATTATTGTGGAAATGATGAGAGACAGAGCAGCGATCAATTTGAACATCCTATTCATTAGGCGATGAATTCATGCAGCCCAAAGATAAACTTATTTTGAAATACTCTAACAACATTGTATGTCAATTTCTTACCTTCGCAACTGCATTTGCAGTATTTGTTGAGCCCTTTAAACAATTTAGCTCGCTAAAAAGTTACAGCTCAAACGAATTGTTAGCATGAGATTAATTGAAAGATGAAGCTTGAAATAGAAAAAGTTGTAAGTGAAATAGATCAGTTTGTCATTACAAACACCCCAGAGCTTGAGGCTTTTCGCATTCGATTTTTAGGGTCTAAGGGACTTGTAAAAGACCTCTATGGCTTATTAAAATCAGTACCCAACGAAGAAAAAAAAGAGGCCGGCCAGCAAGTGAATGAGTTGCGCGCCAAAGCTGAAGAAAAGTATGCTTTATTGAAAGAGCAATTGGAATCGGCAGATCAATCTAAAGATGGCGCAGATTTGAGTAGACCTGGTGAGCCCTCAACCATTGGTGCTCGTCATCCGCTTTCATTGGTGAGAAGTGAAATAATTGAAATATTTAACCGTATTGGTTATACCGTTTCTGAGGGCCCGGAAATAGAAGACGACTGGCATAATTTCTCTGCGTTAAATTTCCCACCAGAACACCCCGCCAGGGATATGCAGGATACTTTTTTCATAGAAAAAGGAGAACAAGAAATGGCATTGAGAACTCACACGAGTTCCGTTCAAGTGCGCGTCATGGAAAATGCGGAGCCTCCTATTCGTACAATTTCTCCGGGAAGAGTATACAGAAACGAAGCAATATCAGCTCGAGCCCATTGCTTCTTTCATCAAGTGGAAGGACTTTATATTGACAAAGATGTTTCGTTTGCAGATTTGAAACAAACCCTGCTTTATTTTGCCAAGGAAATGTTTGGGGAAAAAGCGAAAATAAGAATGCGACCGTCCTATTTTCCATTTACTGAGCCAAGTGCAGAGGTAGATGTTTCATGCAGTATTTGTAATGCGGAGGGATGCAATGTTTGTAAACACACAGGTTGGCTTGAAATATTAGGTTGTGGAATGGTTGATCCGAATGTTCTTGAAGCTTGTGGCATTGACTCAAAAATATACAGTGGTTTTGCTTTTGGAATGGGCATTGAACGCATCACACAGTTGAAGTACCGTGTAAATGAC
>JBIIQP010000128.1:0-7406 GCA_044341975.1 Crocinitomicaceae bacterium | reverse complement strand
TGAATATGCTATAAAAGCTATTAAGCAGCAAGTGGACTCACCATTCCTTTTTCACTACATTAAAAATATAATTCTTTATGAATACAAACATAGGAGCAGCACCGAAGGTATATCCTTCGAAGCTTAGAATGTGTTATCGTGGAGTTAATTGGTGGTATTAGATGGGCGGATTTGCTTTTTAACAAGCCACAGAATGGTGATAGGCAAATTCAGGGCTAATGTCATATTCACATGAGGAGATGGAACCATCCAGTTCTCGAATTTCCCCGGCATTTTCCCAAAGAATCTCGCCGTATTCACCCACTTTAGCTTGATTAAATATGGTAGGATGAAGAACCTTTTTGACCAAACGATTTTCAGGATCAAGCACTTTACGGATATCGAGCATTCTGCGTTCATTCGTATTGAAAACACAAAGGATCGTATGAGAATCCAAAATTTCTATATGTGTTAACTTTACCATTATCTTAGAGGTTCAATTTTGTGAAAATCTTTTGAGTTCCACATGCCCATCAATTCGTCTTTATGAATTTCAGCCCATGCAGCTACTAATTTCAATTTACTTATCGGAAGATCACCATTTAGTATTGTTCCATTTTCAATCAAAATATTTGCCTCAAATTCGGAGTATTTAACTTTGAAATGAGGAGGATTATGGTCGTTGAAGAACATGTAAACAATGATTCCGTAAAAGCGACATATTTCAGGCATACCCAAAGTTAGGAAATTTATATGTTAAAAATGATGTGTTTTTTTCAAAGAAAAATTGTTTCTGTCTTCTAACTGCAGCGCAGAATGCATTATCCCGCTCCGCAGGATGCGCAGTCCTTCGGTGAACAAAACGTTAAATTACTTTATTCATGAATAACCTTCCTGAGATTTCGAAGGATAGCGTATCCTTCGAAGCGTTTTCGGCGCGCTCACCTCGATACATTCTGAATCTTCGGTCGAACCAACTCTTGCCTTAACGCAAAATGAGTGGGCTTAAAAACTTAAAAAAAATTGCCACAAAAAAACGCCTCATTTTCATGAGGCGTTTACTATCTTATGAAGAGCAATTAGTGCTCTTCTTTGCTTTCAAAAATTCTTTTCGGGCGCAATCTTTCAAAAATGTCAATTGTGATCCAAAACGGAACAATGAATCCTAAAAGGAACAACAACATCCAGAATGCCATACCGGCTATCAAAAGAAACAAAACAATACCGAAAACGCTCATCTTTGTTGGTTTTATTGAATGATTACGGTGTAAAAATAGTAAAATATTCAATCAGGCAAGGATTTTGGGTTGAAAAAGTGCAAAGCAAGTTCAGGTCTCGATAAACCTCCTCCGTCGGCACTCGACCTGCTTTTGTATTTGGGCAGCTGACCGAGTGGCCGCTTCAGCGGTTGTATCGAGGGCATGCGTTCTATTAATTCTACTCCCTTACTGTTTTAAGGCAAAAATTCGGTAAAAGCTTTGTCTTTTAATGAATCGTTGGATTATCAAAAGATCTCTTTGTGACTTATGGAGAGTGTGAATTTCCTTTAACTAGTGTCTTTGTGGTAAAAACAAACATTCAAATCTTGGGTTCATTCGCTGTAAATCAGCAAGATTTACTTTAAATTAAGGTTAAAGATTTTGATCTGCTCCCTGTCCTCTGTCAATTTTGCTTAAATTCGCTTCAATTATGAGTGCCGTGGCTAAAACAAAAAAACATATACTGACTTTTGAGCAGGAATATGATTTTGATATGCTCGGAATTTGCTCGCACCACAACGATTACCGCTTGGCCTGGGGAATCAATGAAGGATTGAACATTCAGCTAAAAAAAGCCGAAGAAGACTATGTTATAACAAACAAAAAAGGCCAAAAAATATCGCAGCATTCATTGTACGAATTTCGTGATGAGGAAAATCTAATTGAATACTACCTCATCAAAAACAAAAGTCTCGGTAAATATTTGATCCCTGAAAAACCAGCCATCGATTATTTCCTTTTCCTCTTTGAAAACCATATTTGGGACCCGGAAGATCTATTGGTGAAACTGAAAAATATTTCAAGTGTCTTGGGTGGATTTATTTTTGATCCGGAAGAGTTCGAATCTACCGAATTACTGGTATTCAACTGATGCGTGAAAAATTGAATTGAAGAAAATGAAAAAAACTAAAATAGTTGCAACCCTTGGACCAGCATCAAGCGACAAGGAAATATTGCGTCAAATGTTTGAAGCAGGTGTAAATGTGTGCCGCTTGAACTTTAGCCATGGTGCCTATGAAGACCATGCTGCTGTGGTAAAAACCATTCGTGAATTGAATGAAGAGACAGGGTTGAACGTTGCCATTCTTGCAGATTTACAAGGACCTAAAATTCGCACCAATGAAATGGAAAACAACGGTGTTGAATTGATCAATGGAAGCGAGGTGCTCATCGTGACAGAAAAAGTGCTGGGAACAGCACAAAAGTTTTCAATCAATTATGCTGATTTGCCAAAAGATGTGACTCCGGGTGAACGCATCCTTCTCGACGATGGAAAATTAGCATTGGAAGTGATTAGTTCAGATGGAAGCAAAGAAATTAAAGTGAAGGTTATTCACGGTGGCATTCTTTCTTCCAAAAAAGGTGTGAATTTTCCAAATACGAAAATTTCAATGCCCTCATTAACGAGCAAAGATTTACTTGATTTACAATTTGCTCTAGAGCAAGATGTGGATTGGGTGGGACTTTCATTTGTTCGTTCTGCGCGTGACATCATCGAATTGAAACACATTATAGCAGGAGAAAAAAGAAAAGCAAAGGTCATAGCAAAAATTGAAAAACCGGAGGCAATCGACGATATTGATGCGATCATCAAAGAAAGCGATGGACTGATGGTCGCTCGTGGCGATTTAGGTGTTGAAATTCCTTATCAAAATGTGCCGATCATTCAAAAGATGTTGATTTCAAAGTGCATTACCAATGCAAAACCAATCATTGTTGCCACGCAGATGATGGAAAGTATGATCACAAATATTTCTCCGACGAGAGCTGAGGTGAATGACGTTGCTAACGCTGTATTGGACGGTGCTGATGCCGTAATGCTTTCAGGAGAAACATCAGTTGGAAAACACCCTGTTGAGGTAATTAAAACGATGTCGAACATTGTGCGTGAAATGGAAAATTTTGAAGGCATCTACAACAAAGAAGAACTCCCAGAAAGAGACCAATCACGTTTCATTACTGATAGTATTTGTTTCAATGCGTGTCGACTATCCCAACGTGTTGAATCGAATGCCATTCTCACCATGTCTTTTTCAGGATACACCGCTTATAAAATTGCATCACAACGCCCAAAAGCACCGATTTTTGTATTTACAAGTAACAAGAACATCCTTACACAGCTAAACCTTGTTTGGGGAGTGCGCGCTTTCTATTACGACAAGCACATCAGCACCGATCATACGATTGCCGACATCAAGTACCTGTTGAAAAAAGAAGGGCTACTTGCGCAGGGTGATTTGGTAATCAATGTTGCATCTATTCCACTGGAAGATCGGGGTAGTTCAAACATGCTCAAATTAAGCTACGTAGAGTAAAAATTGCATGTTCTGAAGTTGATTTTGGTTAGATCATGAAATTTCTTTTATATTTATAAACGCTAAAACCATATTCAGCGCTATTTATTTTTTTGAAAGAAACGACTCTCTGATGAGCAGAATACTATTATTTCTGATTTTTGTTGGCTCCTTAAAAGCAGTTTTCGGACAACAACCCACACAAATTTGGACGAACAGATTCAATGGAACTGGTGATTTTTCTCAACAATTTAATTCAATTGTTCCTTCTGGTAATGCTACCTATGTAGGGGGTTACACTGTAAAAAGTGGCAATCAGCGCGATTTTTATCTTTCCAAATTTAACAGCAAAGGCGATACGCTCTGGACGAGAGCATACAACGGTTCGGCAGGCACGGATGATGCAATCGTTTCCATGATAGCAGATAGTGCGGGGAACATCTATGTCAGCGGGTATTCTTCAGAGAAAGGCACCGGGAAAGATATTTGTGTACTTAAATACGATGCGACAGGTAAACAACTCTGGAAGTACCTTTACAACAATCAAAATGCCGGGAATGACGATCTACCTGTTCAAATTACATTAGACAGTGAAGGAAATGTTCTACTTGTCGGATCTTCTGACCAAGCGCCTGGCTCAAAGACAAATTTCAATTTTATTACATTAAAACTTGATCGTTTGGGAAATCAGGTTTGGTTAAAATTATTTGATAGCTCCGGAGAATTTGATGACCTAGCAATTGGCTTGGCTGTCAACGCTAAAAATGAAGTTTTCGTAACAGGAAACACAGACAATGGCAGTGATCTAGACATTGTAACTTTGAAGTATACCTCAACAGGTTCACTTGCATGGATGAAAGCCTTCAACAAAGGAAAAAATGATAGCGCAAATTCAATTTGCACAGATAAGGGTTCTGTTTATGTTGTGGGAAGCACTGAGAATGGAAAAGATTTAGATTATACAATTCTTAAATATTCGTTTGCAGGCGCTGAATCTTGGCAGAATGGTCTTACCTACAATGGTGCCGCGAAAGGAAACGATGAGGCAATTGCTGTTTACACAGATAACGCTGGAAATTTGTATGTAGCAGGTGCAAGCGATCAGGATGCTTCTGCAGCCCAAAATTTGGATTTATGTGTGAGTAAATACAATGTCAACGGAACAGAGCAATGGACCAAAACGTGGGGAAGTTCTCGTGATAAAGATGATCGTCCTACATTCATAGGCGCAACAGAATCGGGCTTGTTGGTCATTGCAGGCACTTCAGACATCAAGACTGATCCTATAGCTAAAGCTGGAGATTTTCAAGCTGTTGGTTTTAATACATCTGGAACTTTGCAGTGGGAACAATCTTATTCTGCCTCTAATGGATTTTCTCAATGTGCTGCCGCTACATTAGATAATGCGGGTAATATTGTTTTATGCGGAAAAATTCGTGAGGATCAATCAAAAGATAAAAACGTTGTTCTTCAATTTTCGGATGAAGGACGTTTTAATTGGTTCAAACAGCAAGAGCCAAGCGGAGAGAATACAGATAGAATCAATGATTTGTTTTTAGACGAAGCAGGAAACACGTATGTCTGTGGATTCACCTTAACATCAGAGGGGCAAAGGGACTTCTTTGTTCAAAAAACAGATTCAGAAGGAAAAACGGTATGGGATTTTATTCACAATGGAACAGGTAATGGAAATGATGAAGCCCTCAACCTTTCAGTTGATTTGAATGGAAATGTATTTGTTACAGGGTATTCCTATGAAAAAGGCAACGGGGATGATGTATTGACGTGTAAAATATCTCGTGACGGTCAATTGCAGTGGCTCGTGACTTATGATTATCTTACTGTGAAAGGTCAAGACAGAGGTGTGGATCTTTCTCTTGATACTGAAGGCAATGTCTATGTTACAGGAACTTCAGATGCAAATTTGGGTTCAGGAATTAGTGATGATATACTCTTATTGAAATACAACCCAAAAGGACTGCTTCTTTGGAACAAGCGTTATGTAGGCAAAGCAATGGGTGATGATACGCCTTCCGGAATAGCTTGTTTGTCCGGAGGTAAAATAGTTCTATGTGGAACAACCTTCAATGGAACCGACGATGATATTCTTTTGATTGGATTTAATGAAACAGGAATTTTGCAATGGGAACAAATCCATAACGGTAATATTGGAGACGATTATTGTGCTGAAATGACGATTGATAACGGTGAAAAGATCACATTAATTGGTACCAGTTACAATGGAAAAGACAACGATATTGTAACGATTCAATTTACCTCTGACGGCACTCAAAATTGGATTAATCAATACGATAGTGGCAAAGGTAATGACGAGGGTATTGCGGTGACATCTGACGTTTCAAGAAACATATACATTACCGGTACTTCGCAGAATGGAGATCACACGGATATTGTTGTAAGAAAAATGAGCGACAATGGGGTGAACAATTGGGTAGATACTTATTCAGCTGAAGGAAACGCAAATGCCATTCCTACAGATATCGCAATAGATAATTCAGATTTTGCAATTGTATGTGGAAAAACGGAAACAGTTGACAAACGATTACATACAGATATTTTCCTAAGAAAATACCACCCTAATTTCGGAGTTCCTGTTTGGAAAAAAACGTTTGATAATGGCTTGTCGCGAGATGATCAGGCTACCGCCATCGCAATTGATTTAAAGAACAACATCTACCTAGCAGGAACCAGTTTCTCGCAAGCAGGATTGGAAGACATTGTGACAATAAAATTTGATTCGCCACTTAACCTGCATGAAATCACTTACCCAGGAACTGGAATAAACCTTTTTCCAAATCCATTCACAGATGAGGTGACAATTGATCTTTTTAATGCAACAGGAATTATGAGCATTATAGACATCTATTCATTAAATGGTAAAAAAGTGAAGTCATTTAAAACGACCAAACCAGAGATGGTCATCGATAAAAAGATTGTAAAACCTGGTGTTTATCTGTACAATGTAACACAGAATTCTGAAGTTGTTCAAACCGGTAAAATTATCTTGAAATAAGCTTTTTACAGGTCTCCACTGCGACTTTATAATCGGTTCATATTGCGTTAACAAAATTCCCTATTTCGAGAAGGTAAAATAATTAGTTCCGTCGTATATTTGTATCCACAAAAATCAAAGCAAACGGAATGAGCAATTTCTCTACAAGACACATTGGACCAAATGCAGCTGAAAAATCAGCAATGTTGGCAAAAATTGGGGCTAGTTCAATCAGTGAACTAATCGACAAAACGATTCCTTCGCATATTCGTCTCAACAGCGAATTGAATGTGTCAAATGCTCTGAGTGAGCAAGAATACTTGAACCATATTAATGAATTGGCACAAAAAAACAAAGTGTTCAAATCATTTATTGGTATGGGATACAATGAAACAATTGTTCCTTCTGTTATTTTGAGAAATATTCTAGAAAATCCAGGATGGTATACCGCATATACCCCTTATCAAGCTGAAATTTCACAAGGTCGTTTAGAGGCGTTGTTGAATTTTCAAACGATGATCATGGAGTTGACAAGAATGGAGATTGCCAATGCTTCCTTGTTAGATGAAGGTACAGCTGCTGCAGAAGCAATGATCATGTTCTGGAATTCACGTTCAAGAAGTGACGTGAAAGAAGGAAAAAATAAATTTTTCATTTCACAAGATTGCTTCCCGCAAACAATTGATGTTGTGTTAGGCCGTGCGATAAATCTTGGAATTGAATTAGTAGTAGGAGATGCTGCATCATTTGTATTCGATGCTTCTTTCTTCGGAGCATTAACACAATACACTGACGTAAAAGGAACAGTTACGGATATTCAATCTTTTATTTCAAAGGCTAAAAATACTGGAGTACAAGTCG
>JBIIQP010000127.1:0-7418 GCA_044341975.1 Crocinitomicaceae bacterium | reverse complement strand
ACTAGCAGCATGACCAGTAAAAAAAACAGATTGTGGCTCTTAATCATTTCCGTTCGCATGGGATTTAAATTCGTTTTGATTGGAAAATACATAAGGCTCCTCAGCCGCCAACATGTCCATAATCCGCAGCATTTCAGGATATTGATTGGCAATAACTTTGTGAACCACAGACCGAGAACCAATCAACTGAATTTCAATAAATTCTTTATCGCTCAAAATTTCATAGAACGACTTTTCGTTCGATAGTTTTCTGTATTGCGGAAAGACCTTAATTTTAGCAGACATTCCCAAAAATAAGAATGTTTGGCCAGTAGTGGGTTAACCAAATGTGAAATTATGACCAAAAAAGAAAAAGCCATTTACATTATCGAAGAATTGGAGCGATTGTATCCGGAAACTCCTGTTCCGCTTGATCATAAGGACGCTTATACATTGTTGATCGCTGTGCTACTTTCTGCCCAATGCACCGACGAACGCGTGAATAAGATTACCCCTCACCTTTTTCGTCGCGCTAAAACGCCCTTTGACATGGTACTTCTTACAGTCGAAGAAATTCGGGAAATCATCAGACCGTGTGGATTATCTCCAAAAAAATCAGCTGCCATTCATGAATTATCGGCCATTTTAATTAGAAAATATGATGGTGAAGTACCGAATGAAATGCACTTATTGGAAGAATTGCCGGGTGTTGGACATAAAACAGCCTCAGTTGTGATGGCGCAGGCATTTGGTGTTCCCGCATTTCCAGTTGACACGCACATTCATCGTTTACTCACACGCTGGGGAATTACTTCCGGGAAAAATGTCGTTGAAACAGAAAAAGATGCTAAAAAACTATTCCCCATCGAACTTTGGAACAAACTCCATTTGCAGATCATTTTTTATGGCAGAGAATATTCTCCGGCTAGAAGTCCAAAGTTGGGAAAAGATTATATCACCCAAAGAATCGGGACGAAAACAGCGTTGAAAGAACTTGTTTAACTACTTATGACAAAAAAATACACAAGCGACAACGATTTCCAAAACGAAGACTTTTCTTTGGACAGCCTGGAAATGGGAGAATACGAAAATTGTACTTTTCGGAACTGTAAATTCAGTAGTACAAGCCTTTCACACTTTATATTTTCGGAATGCACTTTTGAGGAATGCGATTTAAGCAATTGCCAATTGACCAATACCACTTTTCGCGACATAACATTTGAAAATTGTAAGATGCTCGGTCTTCGTTTTGAAGATTGTAATTCTTTTCTTTTTTCAGTGAGATTTACTTCTTGCACATTAAATTTCAGTTCATTTTTCCAATTAAAATTAAAAACAACCCAATTCAGTAATTGCTCACTTGAAGAAGCTGATTTTACGGAATGTGATCTTAGTCAAGCCAACTTTCATGGAGCTAATCTCAAAAACACAGTATTCTCGAGAACTAACCTAGTAGGAGCAGATTTTCGAATGGCAACCAATGTGCTGCTTGATCCTGAAAACAACAAAGTTCAAAAAGCGAAATTCAACCGTGACAATGTGCTTGGTTTATTGGCAAAATATGGTTTGAAAATCGACTAATTGAAATCACTACATTTGGGAATACAAACCATGTTTAAACGTTTTAATATTCTTTATCTCTTCTTATTGCTTTTATTGAGCCAAAAGCTAACATGCCAAGAAGTAAACGGAAAAAATCTTGCTATTCGCTTAGATGCAACCTACGGTTTTGTACTTCCAGAATACAAACATTTTAACTACCTCGTAAACAAACCGGTTCATGGATTGGAACTCAGTTTAACGAAAGCTTCGACGGGTAAATCTTATTGGGAACAATTGTACAAATACCCCGAAGTCGGACTCACCATCTCCTACTCAACACTTGGAAATGACAACGTATTTGGGTATGAATATGGCCTTTTTCCATATGTTCAAACTGCCTTAATCCGTCGACCTAAATTTCTGTTTACCAATCAATTTGGACTTGGCGTAGGATATGCTACTAAAAAGTTTGATCTCGAAACCAATTACGAAAACATTTCAGTTGGCTCGCATATCAACGTGCACTTCAACTTTAAATTAGGAACCAAATGGATGCTATCCAAACGATTGGCTATTAACAGTGGACTTTCTTTTACGCATTATTCAAATGCAAATATGGCGGAACCCAATCTTGGTGTCAATCTATTTACAGCATTTGCTGGAATAACATATGCCGTAAAACCAATTGGTGATTTCCGAACAACCAAAATAGCCGCCCACGAAACAAAAAATGAATTTGCTTTTATCTACGCAGCTGGCGGAAAACATACACGTGCCTTGCAATCAACCGTTTACTTCACTTCTTCTATTTCAGCAGAATACAAATACCATTGGAAACGAAAATTCCACATCGGTGGAGGAATTGATTTGTCGTATGATTCTGCCACTGAAACAGAAATGAGTGCGCCTGGAAAATCTGATTATCGTTCAATGTATGATTTCAGAACCGGCTTTCATTTCTCACAAGAACTTGTGTACGATCGATTCAGTTTTATCTTGCAAGAAGGCATCTATTTAGGGCTACTTGACAGAGTGAATAATAGTTCCATGTATAACCGAGCGATTTTAAGGTGGAAATTCAACGATCATTTTTTAATGCATATTTCCATGCGCTCGCATTTGCATATTTTGGATTATCCTGAATTAGGGTTTGGGTATTATTTATTAAATAAAAAATGAAAAAGCTGCTGTTTACATCACTAATTATATGGGCTTTCCTGATTGCTTCGTGTGAAAAATCCATGCATACGGTTTCCATTCAACATGAGCTTTTAGAATTCGATACGGTTACCTTTAACAGTGTATTTGAAGTTACCTTGAAGCAAGACACTTTTAATCAACTCAAAATAGAAGGCGCTGATAAGATTGTTAAGGACATCTCATTTGACATTACCAATGGACATTTGACATTAAAGAACAACTACAAAGGAAATTGGGTGCATCCAAAAAACAATAAGATCAAAATATTCCTTACGACCAATGGACTGAGTCGAATCAATGCCAATGAAACGTGTAATATCCAATCTATCAACACATTAACAGGAACTGAAATTGGCCTTGTGATGACAAGTAAACTGAACCAAGCAACACTGAAAGTCAATTGTAACTCTTTCTATTACTGGAATAATTTTCCTTGTGGAGGAAAAATCACCCTTTCAGGTAGCACCAACGAATTAAAATTATGGAATGTCGCCTTAATGCAGGTGGATGCTGCAGAACTTGTGTGCAATATTGCGCGAATTGAAAACGCTTCAAAAGGTGCTTGCAGCATCAATTGCATTCAAAAACTGGTATACTCTATAACAGGAGAAGGAAACATTTATGCTTCAGGACACCCCGCAGAGATTGTTCCCATGGAAATATCTTCAAGCGGACAGCTCATACTTCAATAAAAAATTTATCCCATGCAAAGCAAAGCCACGACTGTAGATCAATACATCAATGAACTTCCGATAGAAAAACAAGAAACAATGACGCGGCTAAGAGAAACAATCCAATCACATATCTCGAAAGATACCGAAGAAACAATGCAGTATGGGATGATTACCTATGTGATTCCTTATTCAGTTTACCCGCCAGGCTATCATTGTGCACCGAAGCAACCCCTCCCCTTTATTTCGCTTGCTGCACAAAAGAACTTTTTTGCTTTCTACCACATGGGAGTTTATGCCAAACCAGAATTACTCAATTGGTACTCCGAATCCTATGAGAAAACGATGCAACGCAAACCAGACGTCGGAAAAAGTTGTATCCGATTTAAAAAAGCAGAACATATTTCGTTTGAACTTTTAGCAGAATTGGTGAGTCAAATGTCTTCCAGCGAGTGGATTGAGATTTATGAAAAGAACTTTAAGCGATGAATTAAAATCGTATTCGCTATGAATTTTGATATATTTATCATATAAATTTATATTTCCACAGTGACGCATATTCAACAGATGGTTGTGTGCTAAGAGAATATTTGTGAGGGGTATAAGTAAGTTATAGGTAAGCCGTTGGACAGACTTCCGTTCGACAAAAATTCAGCTAGACAAAGTCTTTTACCTTCCTATAACATTCAGACATTACTTTTTTTGGACAGTTTTTACTTTAATCCTTTTAGCTTCTTTAAGACTGTTATTAAGCATCCATTCAATTTGGCCATTGACACTACGGAATTCATCAGCAGCCCATTTTTCAATGGCTTTCATTGTTTCTGAATCTATTCTTAATGCAAATGACTTTTTTTCGGACATTCCTTATTGATTTAAAGTTCCTGTATTTATTACAGGTTTAGTTTCACTATCACCACAAAGGACAACCATTAAATTGCTAACCATTGCAGCTTTTCTATCCTCATCAAATTCAATAATTTCTTTATCTGCTAAAAGTTTTAAAGCACTTTCTACCATGCCGACAGCACCTTCAACAATTTTATGACGGGCTGCAACAACCGCAGACGCTTGTTGTCTTCTTAACATTGAATGAGCAATTTCAGGAGCGTAAGCTAAATATCCTATCCTTGACTCTACCACTTCTATTCCAGCAATTTCTAATCGTTGAGTGACTTCGTGTTCAAGTGCTTTATTTACATCATCAAAATTAGTGCTTAATGTTACTGTTGCTCTTTCATCCTCAAAATGATCGTACGGAAAAGAGCCTGCAAGTTTCCTAACTGCTGAATCCGTTTGAATTCTAATAAAGTTTTCATAATTATCTACTTCAAATGTAGCCTTAAATGTGTCTTTAACTTTCCAAACTAAAATAACGCTGATCATAATTGGGTTTCCCATTTTGTCATTAACCTTAATTTTTTCGCTCTCAAAGTTTCTTGCGCGTAAAGACAAACTTGTTCTATTATAAAGCGGATTGATCCAAAAGAAGCCGCTTTGTTTGACGCTCCCCTTATAGTCTCCAAAAAGCAATAAAACTTTTGAGCTGTTCGGACTTACTACAATAAAGCCCTTTGTTAAAAGAACAAATATTAGAAATGATGCGACTCCCAAAATCATATTGTTAGAGATAAAGCCATAAAGCATTAGTGCTGTTAATACTAATAGCATAACAACAACCAAATAGCCATTTAACGCTGTAATAATTTTTTCTGTTTTCATAATGAGTAATATTTAAATGATATCATATTGATATCACAAATGTAAACAATAATTTGACACAAAAACAAGCGTTTTAATTAATTCACCTATCTTCCTCGACTTCTGGACAATAACAACAGACACCGACAGAAAAACTGTGTGCAACGGCCAACCTATAACAGCACCTACTTGCAATTTTTTGCGGGTTAGCGCTCAAATGCGTAAATTGGACAAGCAAAAAACTGCAAGTAGCTGCAAAACGTTAGAGGACATAATGAAGCACATAGAGATGAAGAAAATATTGAGTTTCCTTTTTATACTTTTGAATCTAATTGGATTTGGGCAAGAAAAAAACTGCAACACAGTTAATATTCCTGGCAAACGTTGTGAAGTTCAAATTATAAGTCAAAATAATGATACTATAATATGTATTGCCGGAAATGATTGCTACACGCTAGAATATGATTTGTCAAAAAATGTTACATGGATTGCCTATTTTGAAGATACATTAAAAATTCGTGAAATAATAAGTTATCAAAATGGGTTGCAAACAAAAAAACACACTCAATATTTCAGCAATGGAAAATTGAAACACAAAAGTATTTACGAGAATGGTGAGTTAATCGGGTCTTATTTAAGTTTTTACGAAAATGGTTCTATCTATTGTTCTGGAATGTATGTAAATGGTCGTTTCATTGGTACTACTTATAAATATTGGGATAACGGACAAGTTGCAGAAATACATATTTCAACCGAAACTTCATATTTTAGAAAATATATTACCTATTACGATCCATTTGGAAACTCAATTTCAGAAACAGAATTCAAACAAATGTGGAATTGTAATTAAAAAAATGAACATCCTCTAACACTGGTTTGGCTACATGCCTTCAATCTCGCTCCGTAAAAACGATTAATGTGAAAGAAAAAAATCTAACTTCGAGTTTGAATTCAATGTAAAAAGTCGGCACGCCGCCAAGCCAGAAAACGTTAGTAGTAAGCCGCTAGACAAACTAAATTGAATAAATTAAAATGGACAAGGACAGCATAAAGAAAATAGCCGAAGAATTTACTTCCCAAACATTCGGCAATGATATTCCTAGCAACTTATGTTTTTCAACTTGCTTTTCACTTTCTATTCTTCTTGACACTAAGCAAGTAAAACACTCAATTAGTTGTGGTGACTATTCTCCGAATGACAAAAGTACTCCACACATTTGGCTAACTCTTGACGATGATGTTACAATACTGGACCCTACAATTCGACAGTTTGACGCGAGTGTAGATTCTGTTTATATTGGTAAACTGACCGAGAACGAAGTAACTAAATATTATGTCCCTGGGAATGGCACTTTTAAGGAACAGTTCGACCATTTATATCACACTTGGACAGCCCCACTTTTAAATACTCAACCAAGGACTCCAAGACCTAAAGGCTTTGAGGAAAAAATGAATTTATTAAATGTAAAAACTGCAAGTATTCTTTACAGATATATTAATACGACGACAAACAGCGACGACTTTATTAGAACCAATAAATGTAGACGCTATTTTTCTCCAATTTTCAAATTCCTTCAGGATAAACACAACGCTAATTCACTTTTTATTGATTCAATAACAAAATTAATGCCCCATGATTTTAATGTTTTTAGTTCAAAAGCATTAAGTAGCAATTAGGCGGGCACAGACAGAAAAAATTGTGTACAGCGGCCTAACTACTAACAGCACCTACCCAAAAGTGGTGGTTCAGTGGTTAAATCAAGCTTTTTGCTTCTATCAAAGTTTGTGCTTGGTTGACAGTGAAGTGCTTCGAAATCGCCACCTTCGGGTAGCTACAAAACGTTAGGTGCAAGCGTAAAACGACCAAACAGTCAATGATAGCAGAACAACTTAAAAAAATTTTTGACCCTTTTGTTTGCCTCAGTATTCAGGTATGGGAGAATTTTGAAAAATTAGGAACAGTAGAAAACTGTACAAAAGAAACTATTTTAAAAGCATCAAATGCCAGAGAAAAGTATTTGAACATCATACTAAAAGGAAGTGGAGGAAACCTAATTTGGAATAAAAATAATTTTGTTTGTATTGACATTGCTTTTGAAAATGAATTTTTATGTGATTATATGTCGTTTACATTGCAAAAACCAACACCTATTGAAGTGAGGCTTTTTGAAGACGCAACTATTTTCCGCATTTCACACCAAAATTTTCAACAGACCTTGGAGAATGGAAACTTTGGAGAAAAGATTACAAGACTTGTTGCTGAAGCATCATTTATTGATAAGCAACAACAACAAATTGACTTATTGACTAAAACTGCAAAAGAAA
>JBIIQP010000126.1:0-7472 GCA_044341975.1 Crocinitomicaceae bacterium | reverse complement strand
GTTTTGTTGTTCGATCCACTTACCACCAATGATTCACCTTTCGATGATTTCAATGATTTTATCGCTTCATCAGCAACTTTTTGAGCGTCTTTGGATAAATCTGCAGAGATGCCAGTTGATACGTTATAAGCTTTTAAAATGTATGAAAGGACTTTTGCTTGTTCCGATGGTTTAATCATACCTCGGTAATCTGCATTAGAACCTGTCACAGACATCATTGATTCAAACTGGAAGTGCTTTGACATCCATTCATCATCCTTCTTGCTAGGATTTCTTCTTGAACCGTATTGCGTAGCAAATTGAGTTGGCAACAACCATGTTGACAAGAAATCAGCTCCGATACTAACAATTGTTTTAGCCTTCGAGAAATCATAAGAAGGGATTAATTCTTCTCCAAAATTATCTTTGTTCGCCAAACGCATTGCAGCATAAGAAACAGCATCATATTGAATGTGTTCTAATTTACCATTTTCAGGAGTTGCTCCAACTGAAGTTGCTAGTTCATCAACTGCAGCTTTGAATGAAGGACTAATGATCGTATTAGAAACGATTGTAATTTTATTTGCTGATTTCAATCCTGCTTTTACTGCAGCATCTAATTTTGACCATGAAGTATCAGCACCACCTGCAACTGGGTCTTGCAATCGAGCAGAATCGTACAATCCTAATACAGATGCAATAATTTGAGGATTTGATCCACCACCTGTGATACCAAATTCTTTGTTTCCTTTGATGTAAATTGGTCTACCCTCACGTGTTTTTACAAGGATACTCGCGTAAGAAACACCATCATAGTAAGTTGAAGCATACCATGTAGGCATACCAGGTGTTACGTTTTCAGGTTTGTTTACATAAGGTATTGCCTTCGTTACAGGTGCTTCACATGCTGCTACAGTTGCTGCTGCAACACTGAACCCTAAAAACTTAAGGAAATCACGACGGGCTGTTGAAGTTTCTTTTAGATTTTCATCTCCAAGAAATTCTTCTACTGACATTTGAGATGGAAACTCCTGCTCTTTCGATTTTAGGAATTCCGGAGTCTCATTCAGT
Source organism: Crocinitomicaceae bacterium (assembly GCA_044341975.1). GTDB lineage: Bacteria > Bacteroidota > Bacteroidia > Flavobacteriales_D > Crocinitomicaceae > M0103. The sequence continues at coordinate 6,422 of JBIIQP010000126.1, read as the reverse complement.
TCTTCAAGACCTTTCCAATATTTTCTTGTCATCGCCATAGATTATTTGGACTTATTCTGTTCTTAATTAATAGTGGCACTTAGCACATTCCCAACCACCAAGTTCGCTTACAGATACTTTACCGTCTTCAAGGTATTTCTCATAAAGTTTCTTGTCTTTCATCAATCTTCGATGGATTTCGTTGTAGTAACCATCATTTTTCGTATCGATTGAACCTGTTGAAATTTCCTTTTCCTTGTGACATTCGATACACCAACCCATTGTAAGAGTTGCTTTTGTGAGCGGAATATTTCCTTCAATTTTATTCAATTCAGAAACCGGTTGTACTTTCACCGCTTCAACTTGTTTTGTCATATCTCCGTGACACTGCTTACAATCTACTTGACCAACAACAACGTGTTGAGAGTGATTAAAGTAAACGTGATCTGGAAGAACATGCACCTTATTCCAAACAATTGGTTTTGTGTTTCCTGTATATTTTCCAGCGCCAGAAGGATCCCAACCTGCTGCTTCGTAAATCTTAGCAATTTGTTCTTGCTGCGCAGGAGTACGTCCATTGACTTGTTTGTGACAGTTCATACAAACATTCACGGTTGGTAGACCAGCCGATTTTGATTTTGTAACTGAGTTGTGACAATACTTACAATCGATTCCGTTAGTTCCTGTGTGGATGGCATGCGGGAAAGCAATTGGCTGAGAAGGTTGATATTCTTCAACTATACCAATACTGTAGAGACTTAAGAACAAAGTAACAATCGTACTGATAACTAAAACAAGGGAAACAAGCCCAACATAAAGTCTATATTTCCAAGCCCATGCTTTGAATTCTTCAGCGTATGTCAAACCTTGTTTAACTTCCTCACCGTCGTTTTCTGCAGCAGCTAATTTCAATTGTCTTCTAACACCTCCCACTGCAAGTATTACAGTGATGAAAATAACACCTAAAATAATCCAAATCCAACCAGCAGATCCTTCTTCTTCGGATGCAACATTTGGATCTGCAGAAGCAGCACCATCAGCCGCAGTGCCAGCAGCACCTCCAGCAGCAGGATCTGGTTGAGCATCTACCCAATCCATTATAGCATCAATGTCCTCCTTTTTTAATTCAGGGAATTGACTCATCGCTGTTGGCGACCATGTTGACACTGTTTTTGCATATGGATCTGCAGCAACTGCATTTTGCCAATTATTCACCCACTGATAAATAGAACCTTCTTTAGCACCTCCATCAGACCATTTCTGGCGAACCTGGAAGAGTTTAGGTCCAGTACTATTTTTGTGTGGCTGGTGACAACTTGCACATTTCGCTTTGAAAAGCGCTTCACCTTGAGCATGAGCGGTGGAAATTCCGGCCGAGAACAAGAGTACAAGCGCACCGAAATACCAATTTTTAAAGTTTCTAAACATCTGACTACTAGATATTTTCATGTAAAAAACTGTAAGTCTATCGTCAAAAAAACACTTCTTGACGCTAGCAAAATTATAAGAATCGTCAGATTTCGTGACAGTTTTATGACAAATTTGAAGCTTCTGTATTTAATTTAAATTCATTCTAAATAAGAAAAAAGTCTGAATAACTGATTCATACTATTTTAACTTAAATTAAGATTCCCTTAAAATTGTGTTGACAATTTTTCAATCCAATGTTTGATATGTATCATTACTTTTGAATTAAAATAAGAGTAAAAAATGATTAAACTTTTTCTTCTTACAATTATCCTTTTATCATCTTTCTGCTCGAAAGCTCAAGAAGGTGTTATCGAAATTAAAAGTGACCCACGAATCGAGTTACTTGTCAAAAAACAAGGAATGCCTTCCAATGCTTCAAATTCTCCTCAAATTTCAGGATTCAGAATTCAAATTACTTTCGATCCCGAGAGAAAGACGATTGATGCAGCAAGAGAACGATTCACTGCAGTATATCCTACTATTGAAACCTATGTCATTTTCAATGCGCCAAATTACTTTTTAAAAGTTGGTGATTTTAGAACACAACTAGAGGCAGAGAAAATCAAGGATGGACTAACACGCGATTTTCCAACAAGCTTCATTATTAAGGAACAAATTAATCTTCCAAGGATAGACCAGCAATAATATCTTGTGCTGCAGTAAAACCGGAGGCGACACATCCTTGGATTAAGTACCCGCCCGTTGGTGCATCCCAATCAAGCATTTCGCCAATTAAATAAGTGTTGGGAAAATGAATTGCAGCAAAACTCTCATTAATTTCACGCATATCTATTCCTCCAACCGTCGAAATAACCTCGTCGACAGGCCTTAAGGATCTTATTTCTAATGGGAGTTTTTTAATCAGACCAGCTAATATTTCTGGTTCAAGAAATTGCTCTTTGGAAGTGCAATCTTTGAGAAAAAGGAGAACTTGTTTGTTCAACTTTAAATGCCTTAAACCATCTGTCGGATTCTTGGCTTTTTTCATAACCGATTTTATCTGAACTAATTCAAGATCCGGTTTGAAATCAATAAATATTTCGTTGGACTGTCGAAAGGATCCATTCAGAGCATAAATAGGCGCTCCTTCTAATCCATAACTTGTAAAAACCACATCCCCACTTTTCGAAATACAATCATTGAAGACCCTGCAATTTTTAATGAAATTTCCCTCTAGATATTCACTGTTTAAGTAATTAGCTAATACAAATCCGCTATTACTTGATTTGAACTCAGTTGTCGCAAATCCTTTAGATTGAAATAATGTAAGCCATTTTCCGTCAGAACCTGTAACTTTCCATGAACCACCACCCAACGCGAAAATTTTCTTTTTACTAGCTACTTGAATAAGTTGATCTTTGAATTGAAACGTAAGAGTTTCATTTTGAAAATCTATTAGGCGATGACTAAAATAAAAATTTGCCCCGTTATTTTTAAGTTGTGATATCCATCGATCCAAAACTTCAATGGGCTTTGTTCCTTTAACGGGAAATATTTTTCCAGAGCTTCCCACATATGTTTCGATGCCTAAAGTTTTAAGGAAATCGATGAAATGATCTTTCGTGAACAATCGAACTGCTTGCTGCATTATAGGATGGTTATATTTATCAACAAACCTCTCTATATCAGCATTATTTGTAAGGTTAAATCCACCTTTACCTGCTACAAGAAATTTTCGGCCAGCAGCCTTATTGTGATCAAAAAAAGCAACAGAAATACCTTTACTTTGTAAAATAGACCCTGCCATTAAAGCCGCTGGACCTGTTCCGATAATTGCAATTTCACATTTGATCATTAGCAAATCTAAAACTTCTTTTCTCAAACGTTGATGGGTTTGGTATCTTTGTTCAATGAACGAGTCCTTCGGAAAGGAATATAAACTTTGCAGCCAAAAAAAGATTCAAGAAATCTTCGATGAAAGGAAAAGCCTTAGAAGCTACCCTTTTGTCATGCACTATAAGGTTGTGAATGAGGATGAAAAAACCCGTTTTCAGGTTGTCGTTTCTGCCCCAAAACGCACCTTTCGCAAAGCAACCGATAGAAACCGTATTAAAAGGCTAATGCGTGAATCAATTCGAAAGAATAAATTATATTTAGAGCCGTTTTTAGCTGAGCAGAATATCCAATTGGCATTATTTATGATTTATACATCCAAAGAAGAATTACCCTTGGATACACTTATGAAAAAAACACAACAGCTATTTAAACAATTGATAAACAATCTTGAAAATGATAAAACCAATTAATTCATTACTAACGTTTTTAAGCGCAGCACTATTTGTACTTGCATTTCAATTTAATTCGCAAGCCCAAAGCAATGGATTTGAGGTAATAAAAAACCTTGAGCTGATGGATCAAATTTACCAGCACCTTGAAATGTATTATGTAGATGATGCGCAGGTTGGTAAACTTTCCAAGGTTGCCATTGATGCCATGTTGGAAGAGTTGGACCCATACACAGTATACTATCACGAATCAAACATTGAAGATTATAAATTAATGACAACCGGCCAATACGGTGGAATTGGTGCTTTGATTAGAAAAATAGGAGATTTCACCTACATTGCTGAACCCTATGAAGGCAATCCAGCGCAAAAATCCGGTCTGATGGCAGGTGACAAAATCATCAGCATAGATGGAAAAACAATGGAGAAATTACCCTCTGATGATGTTTCTTCTTCCTTAAAAGGGCCAAAAGGAACGACCATTGTTATTGAAGTTGAACGCTCAAACGGTGAGAAGAAAAAAATCTCTGTCACACGCGATGAAATTAAATTGCCAGATGTTCCTTATTCGGGCATGCTAAATGAAACGGCGGGTTATATAAAATTAAACAGCTTTACTCAAACAGCCTTTTCGGATGTAAAAACCGCTTTTCAAGAATTGAAAACCAAAGGAATGAAAGAATTGGTTCTCGACTTGCGAGGAAACGGTGGAGGTCTACTCATTGAAGCGGTAAAGATTGTAAACATGTTTGTGCCTCGCGACCAAACAGTAGTTACAACCAAAGGAAGGGTTGCTGAAGAAAATCGCGTATACAAAACGTTGGAGAATCCCTTAGACACACAAATTCCATTAACCGTGCTAATCGATGAAGGCTCTGCATCAGCAAGTGAAATCGTAGCGGGCAGTTTACAAGATTTGGATCGCGCGGTGATCATCGGTCAGACATCTTATGGAAAAGGTTTGGTTCAGAGAACTTATGACTTGAAATACGGATCGAAGGTAAAACTCACCATTGCAAAATATTATACGCCATCTGGAAGATGTGTGCAACGACTTGAATATTACGAGAAACAAGATGGCGAAAAACCAAAGGAAATAGCCGATTCATTGCTAAAAGTATTTAAGACATCAAACGGAAGAGAAGTAATAGATGGAAGAGGTATTGAACCTGATATTGATGTAAAAGAACGGGATTTGAGTCGACTCACTGCTACAATTTATGCCAATAACCTCCTCTTTAATTACGCAACAAACTATCACAATGCGCATGCTAAGATTGCTGAAGCCGGAAAATTTGCATTAACAGATGCCGAATACCTTTCTTTCAAAGAGTTCGTCTTAAAAGAAGAATTTACCTATTCAACGGCATCTGAAGAAATGCTAAAGAAGATGAAAAAAACGGCAGAAGATGAGGGATTCTATGAAGATTCTAAAGCTGAGTATGATGCTTTAATGGCAAAAGTTGTTCCGTCGAAAGAACGGGATTTGGAGAAATTCAAGTCGGAGATAAAAATGATGCTTGAAAACGAAATCATTTCGCGCTATTATTTTCAAAAGGGCCGTGCAATTGATTCCTTTAAGACTGATGAAGTTTTAGAAAAAGCATTGGAAACGTTAAAAAACATCAAGACTTACAATACTATTTTAGGAAAGTGATCGTTTGATCTTCCATAAAGAAACTTTCTACTTATGCTTCAGCGGACTTTCGGTTCCCGTTTTCATGAACAATTCCACTTATTTGGAGCATGCGCATTTGCCGTTGGTTTGTCGACAAGCAAGATCGTTCTTTCACTTTCAATGCTTTTGTTGGTATTGAACATCCTACTGGAGGGTAACTTTAAGAACTATAAAATCAACCTTCGACAAAACCGACTTTTTCTGCCCTTGTTGATCTATTTTGCTTTGCATCTTTTAGCATTGATTTGGACATCAAATTTTTCCTATGCATTGGGAGACATAAAGACGAAGCTGACCTTATTGATTATCCCTCTTGTTTTTGTTGTGAAACCGATTAATTATGACCGTCCACTTCAATTGGTTAATCGTTTTTTCATCTCCGGACTAGTTTTGACATCCGTTATTAATTCCCTTGCTTACTACCAATTCTTTGGAACTAAAATTTATACAGACATCCGCGAATTATCTTTGTTTGGTTCACACATTCGCTATGGAATTCTTATTGCAATGGGCGCAGGAATTTGTTTGTATGAATTTACGCGATCATCCTCAAAATGGAAAATCATTTTAGGTGCTTGCCTGCTGTGGTTTTGTTACTACACGTATTTCAGCCAGATCATTTCAGGGGTGTTAGCTTTGGCAACCGTTTTTATTTCAGCGCTCCTATTCTGGATTCACCTTCGATTGAAATTGGTAGCAGGAATAGCAACTGGTTTACTTTTATTAGGTTCACTTCTTTTCGTAGTATTCCTCCTTTTACCTATTAATAAACCAACGACAAAATTAGACGAACGCTCTCTTCCATTAAAAACTGCGAATGGCAATGCTTATTCACACAATCTTTTGCCTGAAACATTTATTGATGGAAAGCCTGTTCTGGCGAATCTTTGTGAAACAGAAATTGAAGTAGAATGGGAGAAAAAATCGCGTTTTAGTTACTATGGCAAAGACCTCAAAGGACAGCCAATTCGATTTACTTTGATGCGTTATATGACTGCGAAGGATTTGAAAAAAGATTCGTTGGATTTCCAGCAATTAACATTAACTGATATTAAGAGCATCGAAAAAGG
>JBIIQP010000125.1:0-7588 GCA_044341975.1 Crocinitomicaceae bacterium | reverse complement strand
TGTTGCAGAAGCATCATTCATAGATAAGCAACAACAACAAATTGACTTATTGACTAAAACTGCAAAAGAAAGATATATCGAACAGTTGCAAACCAGAAAAGGAATAGAAAAGATGCCCCTGAAATACCTAGCATCTTACCTTGGAATTACACCACAAAGTTTGAGCAGAATAAGAGCAGAGAAAATTTAAGAATTACCAAATGGTAACTATTAGTTTTGGAGACACCTGTAACTTTGCATCATTCAAAAACATAAACAATTTCGAATGATGCAAAATACTGAAAATTCCAAAGCAATACCTGTATCAAAAACTCTTGCGGTTCTTATTGGTTTTCCAATAATAGCCACACTTATTTCATTGTTACTATTAAATCGTCCGCTAATTACAAATCTTGGACTTGATTTCTTTAATACCTTCTGGATAATTATAACAGGTTGGTACTTAATCCAAATTTATATTGTTTCAAAAATTCTTCATACCTCAGGTTGGAAATGGGCAGATATTGGATTTTTATTTTCTAAGAAGAAGACATTTTATTTCATTGGAGGCTATTTACTTGTTGCGTTTGGTTTGCTTGTTTTTATTGAAATAGCATTGGCAAATTCAATAGTAGATACAGAAAAAATGAACAGTATTTCTTCATTGACACCCAAGACAACAACGGCAAGGATAATATTTATTTTCATGGGTTTGACAGCAGGATTAGCAGAAGAAATTGTTTACAGGGGATTTGCCATAAGAGCATTGGTAAGTAATAAAATCAACAAATGGCTTGCAGTTTTTGCTGCAACTATTCCATTTATCTTTCAACACGGTTTAAAGTCAATAGACCAATTTTGGTGGTTTTTAACTTGGGGGGTTGTTTTTGGGATACTTTTTTTATGGCTCAAAAAATTAACTTTCAACATCATTATACATTGGCTTGTCATATTGTCTGCAATGATTGCCATTTTGCAAGTAATACAATAAAATCGTCAATTTCTGAATTGAGAGAATAGCATAACCAATGGTGACGAATAAAACGCCAGCACCTAACACATGGCAAGCGTAAAAAGCACATTTAGGTTCGTGTAAAACATTTTAGTAGTTTTGGGCTTCATGGTTTCGTAGGAACTTTTTAGGTTGAAATGCTTTCTACGCCTGCCAAGGGAACGTTAGCCATCATCAACAAACCGAAATCAATAAAAAAAAATGAATATAACAATCATAGGAGCCTCTACTGGAATAGGATTAGAAACAGTAAAAAGAGGATTAAACAGAAATCATTCGATAACGACCCTTGTATTCGTGTTTAACCCTGAAAATCTGCATACAAGTGTTTCTGTTCGAGGGAAGCTTACCTTTCTCATTGAACATTAGTTGTCTTTTATTGAATAATTTCAGTCTTTCGTAAGCTATTCTTGTTTTTCACAAGCTGTTTTAGCAACTTTTCAGAATAAAAAATTAAAGGTATGAATAAGTACATATTTAAATACGGGTTGTATATATACATGGCTATCGCAGGATTGTTTTTGGTAATGAAGGTTCTGAATTTGGAACAAGTTACATTCCTACGATTTTTAAATGTTTTTATTTTAATTTTTTTTTCTGTCCGTCTGGCAAAAAGTTATTCAAAGCAAAAGGAAGGAATGGAGTACCTTAATGGACTCGCAAATATTTTTTTAGCAAATTTAGTCGCAATGGTGCTTTCAACTGTGAGTTTAGGAATCTATCTAAAATTCAGTGACCCTTCAATGATTGAAAATCTTAAGCAATCCATTTGGTTTGCCGGTGATTTGACAATTTTGAAAATTGCTGGCGCTGTATTTATTGAAGGTACAGCTAGTGCAGTAATAATATCATTTGGTGTTATGCAGTATTATAAACAAGAGATCCAAACTCCGATAAAAAAAGTACCACACAAACAAGAAATTTGAAAAGAGTATTTGGGAAAAATTGTATTAAAAACCTTCTGTTTGAAATAAAAACGAAAGGCAAAATGTACCACTTTGGCGAATTTAGTATGACCGTATCGTCCACTTGATTCAAATTGGAAGAAAAATGAGAAGCAACAACATTTTATTTACTGAAAAACAGAAATTCAAAGAATGGTGGATTTGGTTAGTACTTTTAAGTTTAAATGGAATTTTAATCTATGGTGTGTTCAAGCAAGTCATCGGTGGGCAACAATTTGGAGACAAGCCAGCTGGGAATGCAGAACTTTTAATCATAACAGGATTGCTTTTACTTCTAACTTTGTTATTTTTTATCTTTCGACTTGATACGATAATTAAAGAAGATGGGATTTATGTTCGCTTTTTTCCCTTTCACATTAAGTTTAAACACTTTCATTGGGACAGCATAAGCAAATCATACGTTAGACAATATTCACCATTGACAGAATATGGTGGTTGGGGCTTACGGCTCGGACTATTTGGAAAAGGAACAGCGTTTAATGTTTCGGGCGACAAAGGTTTACAGCTTGAATTTACTGACAGTATAAAATTACTAGTCGGAACAAACAAACCAGATGAACTGATCGAGACGCTCAATAAAATTGGACAACTTAAAGAATAAAAAAACGCATACCTCTGACAAAAGGATTGCGTTGGATCTCCGCTTTTGAAGATTTAACCCGTGCAATGATAGTGGGGTATTAAGCTAAAATAACGCTTAAGTTTCACGCGGAAGAATGTAAATAACCTTCATAGGCTCTGGGAATTCAATATGATTTCGAATTTAGATTTACTTTAAATTACTAGCGCTTCGCCAAGGACTTTGGAGTAGAAATCCACAAGCATTTCGACAAGAAACCTTAACTTTGCTTACACGCATTTTGGTCTAATTTTATAGCGAATTATAGCATGAAAGCAACTAACAAGAAGGTGAATTTTATTCTCGACGTTTTTAACGAAAAATGCCCGAATTGCAGCAACGGATATGTATTCAAACAAAATGTGAGCATTTTAAATTTACCGGTTATGAACGATGCCTGTGAAAAATGCAATTATCATTTCGACAGAGAACCCGGATACTTTTTAGGTGCCATGTATATAAGCTATGGATTTGCAGTGCTGCAAGGAATAATCACCTTTTTCATTTTACACTATTCTTTCCCGCAACTTTCCACGTTCTTTGAGATACTGATCGTCATGCTTGTCATGATAATTTTTGGTAGAAAAAATTACAAATTATCGCGTGTGCTTTACATCCACATTTTTCCGTGGTAATCCTTTGGAGAAAAACTTTAAACTATATTATAACAGCAAAAGAAGTACTTTGAAGAACAAAACAGCATTTTAAAGTTATAATGTGAAATGTTATCCGTTTAATGATTTTGCGCATATTTAAGAACGGGGAATAATTTAAAACGAAGCACTGAAATTCAGGACAAATGCAAAACCTAAATTCTCAAGATACACATCTAAGAGACCAATCGGTATATTGGTTGGGCAAAAAAAGAAAATTGAAAAAGCACCTCTAATGGATCAAGAAGAGATAATAGCTGGTTATATCCCAGCATTTATTAGCGTTACGATAGTAGTCTGTAGTTTTCTACTTTTTATAAGAAATCGAAAATTACTTCTGAACGGAATTCTATTCGGATTTATATCTCTTTCAAATGGAATCGCTCTGAGTTTCATTATACCGATGTTAAAAGGAGCGTATCCTTCATTAATACCACACTTACTTGTAATTGTTTCAATACCTCTTTTTATTTCGCAGTATAAATTGTATAAAAAGCACCGTCAATGCTAAAATAAATAAGAATTGTCAAAGTTATTGGTGTTCTATTTCGATAAGATGTTTCATTGAAAGATGTAAAACATTAAAAGCTTAAAAAACAGATAAAACCATGAAAAAACATAAAATTCAATGCATCAAATTGACAAGTGTATTGTATTTCTTCTTTTTGTTTATGTTACCGGCCTGTTCATCAACTGACTTCAAGAAAGCGGAAGAAACCATTGAGAAAATTGAAGAGTATAAAAAGACGCACGCAAGATTACCAATCAGCTTAAATGAAATTGGTTTGGATAACAATACTGGCCCTGTATTTTATGACTTATTAAATAACTCGCATTACCAGCTATTTTACGCCGTTCAATCTGGGGAAATATGGGCCTATAATACAATCGAGAAACAATGGGAAAATTGCCCTGAATGTGCTTCTTTATTCGATCATGAAAAATAAAAACTAATCTAATTACCGTTTTCCAGATTTAACCCTGCCCTCCTATTGACCAACACCCGAAAATAACTTATATTTAAAAACACTATTCTATTTCTAAATCAAACAAACATTATCCCTATGAATGATATCATTTGTCCAAATTGCAAAAAGGTTTTTAAAGTTGATGAATCTGGGTTTGCCGATATTTTGAAGCAAGTTCGCGATCACCAATTTGATGAAGAATTAAAAAACCGTTTAAACCTTGCTGAAAAAGAAAAGGAAAGCGCCATTAAATTAGCAGAAGCATCTATTAAAAGCGCCTTGCAAGAGGATATCGTCAAAAAGGACAAAGAGATCATTGAGTTGAGGGCAAAGAATGAACGCGAACTTTCCGAACAACTGGCAAAGAAGGAGGTTGAGATTGCTGGAATGAAATCCAAAATAGAAAATGCGGAACTTGAAAAAAAACTCATGGTTACAGAGTCCGTGCAGAAAATTGAAAAAGAACGTGATGAGCTGGCAAGCAACTTAAAAAACAAAGAAATTGAAAAGCAGTTGCTCGAAAAGTCGTTAATTGAGAAATTTTCATCTGAACTCAAAACAAAGGATGATATCATCAAAATGAAGGAAGAGGAAATAGCATTGCGCAAAGACATGAAGCTCAAACTTTCAACGAAAATGATTGGCGAAACGCTGGAGCAACATTGTGAGAACGAGTTCAATAAATTGCGGGCAACCGGATTTCAAAAGGCTTATTTTGAAAAGGACAACGATTCAAAATCAGGCAGTAAAGGGGATTACATCTACCGTGAGATGGATGATTCCGGAAATGAAATCATTTCCATCATGTTTGAGATGAAAAATGAAGGAGATGAAACGGCATCAAAAAAAAGAAATGAAGATTTCTTCAAGGAATTGGACAAAGACCGAATCGAAAAGAAATGCGAATACGCTGTAATGGTTTCACTGCTGGAAGCTGATAATGAATACTACAATGGTGGTATAGTTGATGTTTCCTACAGATACGATAAAATGTACGTGGTTCGTCCTCAATTTTTTATTCCAATTATTACACTTCTTCGGAATGCTGCAATGAATTCGATGAAATACAAATCAGAATTGGCCTTGATTCGCAATCAAAACATTGACATCACCAATTTTGAAGATAACATCAATGCGTTTAAAGAAGGTTTTGCCAGAAATTACGAGTTAGCGAGTCGCAAATTTAAAACTGCCATCGATGAAATCGATAAAACGATTGACCACCTACAGAAAACAAAAGAGGCACTATTGTCCTCTGAAAACAATCTAAGATTGGCGAACAACAAAGCAGAAGATTTAACGATCAAGAAGTTGACACGCGGCAATCCGACAATGACAGCAAAGTTTGATGAATTGAAAAATAATACTGACGAATAATAATCCTATTCAGGGAAAACAGCATCCTTTTTTCGTAAACCATTCCAAAGCAAATAGATCCCCGCAATAACCAGTGGAATGGAAAGGATTTGCCCTGTATTTATTGGAAGATAGGCATCACGTGCTGTTTGTCCAAGTTTGACAAATTCGACAATGAAACGTGCCCCGAAAATTAAAATCAGGAAAGAACCAAACACCACTCCAGGCTTGCGCCACAATTCTTTTTTCCAAAACAAGAACATCAGTATACCGAAAGCAATGAAATAACAAATAGATTCATACAGCTGCGCAGGATGACGAGGTGTTGGATCAAATGTCCCGATTGTTTCATTAAAGTAATGCTGAAATTGAAATGCCCAAGGCACATTGGTTGGATCGCCTACCATTTCATGGTTTACCAAGTTACCCAAACGAATGAAGGCACCTCCAATCGCTATTGGTGCAGCAATCCGATCAAGAATCCATAAATAAGGCTTGTTTACGACCTTCTTCGAAAAAATATAAAGTGCAATTAAAATGACCACAGCTGCGCCGTGACTGGCCAATCCTCCCTCCCATATCTTGACGATATCACCAGGATGAGAAAAATAACCTCGTTCCAACACCATTCCTTCGGGTGAAACAACATCCCAATAAGGCCCATAGAAAAAGACATGTCCCAAACGAGCCCCAACAATCGTTGAAAGTACCATGTAAAAGACAAGTTTATCCAGCACTTTATCGTCAATGCCTTCCTTTCGGAACATTTTTCGCACTACGAAATATCCAAGGATCATTCCGCTCACGAAAAGTAATCCGTAAAGGTTGGGAGTTCTGTATCCTTCTATAAGTTCGGAACTAACGTTCCAGTTGATGAAATTAATCACGCCTTCGTTTCAATAATTGGTGTGACTAAAGATAATGGTTTTTCGTTATTCGATTTGAATGGCAATTTTTCTGATCGACCTTTTTTGAAAATTTTGTTGCTCATATTTTTTCCTTTGCGCAACTCCTTCTGCTCCTCTTCCGACAAATGAATTGTATGATGACAGTCATCCGAACAGCAATTTTCCATATTCGATTTGCACTCATCGCATTGAATGAACAACAAGTGACAAGCATCATTTGCACAATTCGTATGCGTATCCGCTGGATTGCCGCATTGGTGACAAACCGAAATAATGTCGTCAGAAATACGTTCTCCACGACGTTCATCGAACACGAAATTCTTACCTATGAATTTATTCTCCAACCCATTTTCGCGGCAATCATTCGCATATTTTATAATTCCACCCTCCAATTGGTGTACATTTTTAAATCCTCGGTGACGAAACCAGGCAGACGCCTTTTCACAACGAATACCGCCCGTGCAATACATCACCAAGTTTTTATCTTCGTTTCCTTTCAAATATTCTTCCTCAATATAGGGCAAGGATTCACGAAATGTATCCACATCAGGCAAAACAGCACCTTTGAAATGCCCTACCTCAGACTCATAATGATTTCGAAAATCGATAAGAATCGTATTTGGGTCATCCGTCAACTGATTGAATTCCTCCGCATTAAGGTGCTTCCCTTTGTTGGTCACATCGAACGTTTCATCGCTCAATCCATCCGCAAGAATTTTGTCTCTTACCTTGATTTTTAACTTTAAAAACGAAAATTCAGCTTCGGCATCATCCACAGCAATATTCAAACGAATGCCATTTAAAAACTCGATTTGATTCAATTCTTCCCTGAAGCGATCCAGAGAATGAAGCGGGACAGCTATTTGTGCGTTGATGCCTTCTTTTGCGACATAAGTCCTCCCAACCACATCAATGGCTGACCACATTTGAAATAAATGATCTCTGAATAATCGAGGATTGGAAATATGTGCATATTGGTAGAAGGAGATCGTTACAAACTTATAACCACTTGCACGCCATTTGGCTTCCAACTCCTCCTTATTTAATGTATTCCACAGTTGCATGCTATGTTGTTTTAAATAAAAAGTGAAGCAAAGATAGGAATTGCATTTGAAAATTGAACTTTTG
>JBIIQP010000124.1:0-7602 GCA_044341975.1 Crocinitomicaceae bacterium | reverse complement strand
AGCAACTTTATCTCGACAATGAGCTGACTGCCTTTAAATTAGCGAAAGCCCTGGGGTCAAACACAAATTACCTCTCAGCACTTATCAATTCTCATTATGGAATGAATTTCGCAAATTTCATCAATCGGCAGCGTGTAGAATATGCAAAAAAAGCTCTTAAAAAGGATGAAAACAAACTTCTTACTATTGAATCCATAGGCGAAAAATCAGGTTTCAAATCGAAATCATCATTCAATGCTGCATTTAAAAAGTTTACCGGACAAACACCAAGTGACTATCTGAAAATGTCCTAGCAACTTCTAAAGAATAACAAGCTTTTGAACGCTAGATTCTGTATTTCCAATGGCTAAATACACAAAATAGATGCCTGAACTCAATTGAGGAGCAGAAACATGCATAAGTGTACCTCCTGTCAGAAGTTCGAATTGTTCCTCATGGATTTTTGATCCAGTTTCATTGAATATTGAAACAACCGCAGTTTGATTTTTGTCGATTGATTGCAATTGAATTGCCCATTCGCCATTCGCAGGATTAGGTTGAAGCTTCCAAGCTTCTTTCGAACTAGCACAATTAGATGTGACTGGCCCATAGTTTTTTGCAACACCATCTTGGTCTACTTGTTTCAATCGATAGTAGGCTTTATTCCAAATACGCTCTTCATCTTCAAAGCTGTAATCTACAACTGAATTTGAATTTCCTGCAGCTGAAACTGTTCCTATTTCATGCCATTCATAACCATCTTCACTGCGCTCAATACCAAAATATTGTGAATTGTGTTCTGATGCAGTTTGCCAATGCAATCGCGTGAATCCATTGTCGCAATTTGCGGAAAACGTCTTCATTTCAACAGGTAAACCGGAAGGTGTGCTTACACCTGAAATAGCGTTGTATGTATAGCTGCAAAGATCACCTGCATAACCATCCGCTCTCAAATAATACGTTTGACCAATTGTCAATCCACTCAGTGTATATGTCCCTGTAGAATTATTCGTTGCATAATTCAAACATGTCCCCGTAACGAGCGTTAACGCAGAACAATTTCCCCGGAAAACGCTCAATTGCACCCCCGAATTATAGGTACAACCGGACACCGTATAATTGATTACAACCGAAGCAGCTGAAGGAATAAATTTTACCCATGAATCATTTTCAATACTCATACCGCAAACACTAGGGCTGCCGACTGAAGCTGTATAATTACAACGTGTGGAACCTGTAAATGAATTGCTCAAACCGATTGTGGGCGCACTGCTGCAATTATCATTGGGCTGTGTATTGGACAATTCAACAGTGAAATCCAACACTTTAAATTTCAAATATTCACCATCTAATGATGCCCATTCTTTTGATACACCAATGTAATAAGTGGTATTTGCTGCTAAATTTTGCGCACAAACACCAACCACATTTTCGAACTTGTAGGTAGATGTTTTGCAGCCAGAAAGAACCGTGCCGCTGCAATTATCCCAAACACCAATGGAATGAGGTCCATCGACTGCTTCGTTGTATGAAATCGTAAAATAGAATGTTTCACCCGCAGAAGCACCTGTTGTATATTTAAATAGATAAACATCTGAATTGACAAAACCACCAGCGGAAGTTGTTGCTGTTCCACATGAGACATTTGCTGCTGTTACCCAATCTTGAATTCCATTTGTACCAGGTGTTGTAATGTTGCTCGCAGTTGAATAGCCTGAAGCAATGGAGATAGCAGATCCACAGCTGTACTGACAAAAAGAAGTTTGTGCAATCAAACTCAATGCAAGAATTAGAACTATATATCTCATGGCTTACCAATAATTTGTTCTGCAATAGCAGAAAATGGAACAAATACATTCAATCGATTTTCAATTAGTTTTATCAGGACTTCATCGTTTGTGGATGCCATTCTCTCAAGCCAATATGATTTTCGTTCCTCGTACTCTTTATCAAGGAATACTTTTTTAGATGAACTCAATTCAAAATCATTCAATCTAAGAACCATTGCTTCTGCACTTTCTGCGCCATATGTCGCAACGAGGTAGTGAGAAACATCAATTCTAGAACCATTTTCTTGCCCGAAACTTTGTAAAAGAAAAAAAGCTGAAAATAACAGCGTTAAAGGGATTTTAGATTGTAACATAGGTTTCATTTTTTGACAAAACTATAGCAATGAAAACTAGCTTTCATCTGAACCATGTATCTATTCAAAAATCCGCACATTTTAGGTGTGAACCGCAGTGTACGAATTCATAAATCACTACAAAAGGCACAGTTATTGACAGCCCGATATGCAATAAATTAGAATTGATAGTGATGAAGACTTTTAAAATCCCTTACTTTTGTCCTTCAAAAGAAAATTATATGCATAAAATAGCACTTGTACTTTCAGTTGTAGCAATTCTTTTCCAAGGATGCGCGCAGGATCAAACAAATGAGAAAAAAGCAACTCCCATTAAACGCGAACAACCGAAAGTTGAAGTAACCTTTACTCTCACTGATTTTCTAAAAGAGAACAAGGATCTGGACGCTGCAGTTGAAAAAGTTTTTGCAACGCTCGATGATACTGCAATTGTTGCGCAATTAATTATGCCTGCTGTTGGAAGATTAGGTCAAACGGATGCGACGATTCAAGCACATATCAAGCAACGCATCATTGGTGGTGTATTAATGTTAAATGGTACAAAAACAGAATTCACGAATTGGATCAAAAACTACGAAACAATGAATGATACCATTGGCAACCTCCCTTTCCTTTACAGTGCAGATGCCGAACCATCTTTGTTCAATAGAAAAATTGCGGATGCGGTAACTGTAAAAAAAGCGAATGAAATCAAATCGTTGGAAGAAGTGAAACAATGCGCAGAATTGATTTCAAAAGAATTGAACGCTATTGGAATCAATTACAACTTCGCACCTGTAGTTGACATGTCTGCCAACCAAACCGTAGGCTACAGAGGTTTTGGTGCAAATCCAGCCAATCTTATTCCATGGTCTGATGCTTTCATTCAAACAACGCAATCACACACTATTGCAGCGACTGCCAAGCACTTTCCAGGACATGGTCTAGTTTCTGGTGACACACATAAATCTCTTCAAATGATTGACGGTGAACTAAAAGAAATTGGAAATTACCCGAAACTGATTGAAAATGGTATTTTATCAATCATGGTTGCGCACATTGGTGTGAAGAACAACCCTAAATATGACACAAAGGGGATGCCAGCAACGACCTCTGAAACAATTGTAACGAACTTATTGCGTGAAGAATTTGGATTCAAAGGATTGATCGTAACGGACGCCATGAACATGGGCGGAGTAGCAAGTATTCCTCAATGCGAAGTAAAAGCAGTCAATGCGGGTTGTGATATCGTTCTGATGCCTGTTGATGCGAAAAAAGCACACGCTGATATTTTGAAACTCTATAAATCAGATGCTGCATTCAAAAAGAAAGTTGACGCTTCTGCAAAACGTGTTATTCGCATGAAAATCGCTTTGGGCTTATTGAAGTAAAGGTAACAAACCCAAAAACTTCTTTTATTTTAGGGTTATAAGCAATAAAAATACACTCCCAATTGAATCTGTTACCAATTTTTGGTATATTTAATCCACAATTGAATAAGTTATGGGTAAAAACACATCTATTTCTCTTGGAAATCACTTTGAGGAATTCATCAATAATGAAATTAAGTCAGGTCGCTATGGATCAGTAAGCGAGGTTATTCGTAATGCATTGCGTCTGCTAGAAAGTGAAGAAAGAAAATTGAACGAATTACGCAATGCCCTTATAGTTGGTGAAGAAAGTGGATGGGTTGAGGATTTTAGCACGGAAGAACATTTAAAATCTCTCCAAAAGAGATATGAATGAAGAAGCTGGAACTTAAAATTAGTTCTGAAGCATTTACAGATCTTGAAAAGATATGGGTTTACACTTTAAAAAAGTGGTCTAAAGATCAGGCGGACAGATACTACATGCTCATTATTGATGAGATCGAATTTCTAAGATTGAATTATTACACAGGAAAATCGGCTGAATACATAAGGCCTGGATATAGAGTATCTTTTGTGAAGTCCCACATCATTTTTTATAAAATTGAGGACAAGCAAAAATTGGAAGTAATAAGGATTCTTCATCAAAGTGTGAATATTGAAGAGTGGTTAAAATGATCTGCTTATAACAACAAGAAATCACCAGCTCAGATCTTTCTTCGACCGACAAAGTCAGCAGCGCAACGAAACAATAAATAATTTTTAAAGATTACGTTTTATCTCCGAAGAAACGATCTTGAGAAAGGTAAGCCGTTCCCCTGCTTGAGAGCCGTTAGTTGTAAAAAGCTTTGAACTAGTGAACGGAAATATGCGCTGCAACTTCTTTTGCTTTCTCAACGAGTGTTTTAACATCTTCATGTCCATAAGCCAACGCAACTGCCATTCTTCGATATGGACGTGTAGTTGGTTTACCAAATAGTTTAAAATCCGTATTTGAATAATTTGCCGCTTTATCCAAGCCATGAAAAACAGGCTGCTCGTTGCTTTCTGAAGTTGCTAAAACAACAGCACTAGCACCATTTCGTTCGAGTTTTACTTCCGATATAGGAATACCAAGGATCGCTCTTGCATGCAATTCGAATTCAGATAGGTTTTGTGTTCCAGCCAGCGTAACCATTCCCGTATCGTGCGGACGAGGCGATAATTCAGAGAAATAAGCACCTTCCTTCGTGATAAAAAATTCTACTCCCCAAATCCCAGCACCACCTAATGCTTTTGTCACTCGTGCTGCCATGTCTTGCGCTTCAGCTAAATGATCCGCATCCATTGGCATTGGCTGCCAGCTTTCCTGGTAATCACCACGCTCCTGGCGGTGTCCTATTGGTGGACAAAACAAAGTGTTTCCATTTTGCTGCGTGACAGTCAACAACGTAATTTCATAATCAAAATCAATAAAACCTTCTACAATGACTTCTTTCAAATCGCCGCGTGAGCCTTCCATCGCATAATTCCATGCTTTTTCAATATCAGCTTCGGTTTTAATGACAGATTGCCCTTTTCCGCTCGAAGACATCAATGGTTTTACCACACATGGCATACCAGTAAAGGCCACACCCGCTTTTAATTCTTCCAATGATGTCGCATATTTGTATGGAGCTGTTCTCACTCCTACCTCTATTGCTGCCAAATCCCGAATAGCTTTTCTATTCATCGTGAAATTTGCTGCTTTTGCACTTGGAACGACCTGAATTCCTTGTTTTTCGTAATCGTAAAAACGTTCCGTCCGAATGGCCTCTATCTCAGGAACAATTAAATCAGGTTGGTGCTTTGCCACGATGAGATCCAAAGCCTCACCATCAAGCATATTTATGACTTCACTTTCATGAGCAACTTGCATAGCTGGAGCACCCTCATAACTATCAACAGCAATCACATATTGACCCAATCGCTGACAAGCAATCACAAATTCTTTTCCAAGTTCACCTGAACCAAGTAGCAAAATCTTTTTCCTCATAGGTGCAAAATTAGAAAAACAAATATTTATCTTTCACCAACGAAAACGGAATTTATTACGTTATTGTTAACAAATTATTTACCCAATATTAACCCATATCTAATTGTTAAACATCCAAATCAACGAGGCTTTAAAAGACTTTGAACCCATCTCCCTCTTGGAAATGGACAGAGTAAAACTCATGAACAGGGTTGATACGAAGTTTGCTTTTTCGGTTACTGAATTCATGACATTTCTCCCTCATTTGGCTGATCAATACTCCATTCTTGAAATTGAAGGAACACGCACGCCGTTTTATGAAAGTCTATACTTGGACGACTCTCAATTTACATTTTTCCGAGACCATCACAATGGAAGAACCAATCGCTTTAAAGTGCGCTATCGAAAATATGTTGAATCCAATTTATCATTTTTGGAGATCAAACACAAAGTAAAAGGCCGAACAGACAAAATCAGGATCAAAGTTGATGATATTCCCCTCGATTTGCTGGAAAAACACACGAAATTCATCGAAGGAATAGTCACCCAAGATGTCAGCTTAAAGCCGGTAATGTGGAATTCATTTCACCGCATGACATTGGTAAACAAAACTGAAAATGAACGACTAACACTTGATTTTGACCTGACCTTTAAATGGAACGATAAAACCCAAAATTTCAATAATCTAATCATTGCTGAGTTAAAACAAGAGAATGTAAACCGCAATTCTGTCTTTTATCAATTGATGAAGTCGCGCTGCATCCGACCATACAGATTGAGTAAATACTGCATTGGATCGATAGAGCTTTATGGGGATTCACTAAAATTCAACCGTTTTAAAAAGAAACTTTTACAATTAAAAAAAATCAACAATTATGCTGCCTGACTTTATTTTACCATTAGCAAAATCAGCTGATCAATTCAAATTAACTTGGTTCAGCAATGATGCATACACGTTATTGATTCGAATGGCTGTGAACATCGTTTTTCTAACTGTTCTTATCCGCTATTTGTATTATCCAAAGACCAAAAGAAAAGACTACCTGTTCACCTATTACATGATTGGAATGATCACGTTCTTCCTGTGTTTTGGATTGAAAAAACTGGATATTGATACCGGAATGGGACTTGGTTTGTTTGCCATTTTTGGAATCATTCGCTATCGTACAGACGCCATCGAGATAAAAGAAATGACCTATTTATTTGTCATAATCGGTGTCAGTGTTGTCAATTCACTTGCTTCAAATCAAATTAGCATTGCTGAAATGGCTATTATCAATTTAGCAATTGTCTTACTCACTTTTGGATTGGAAAATTTATGGTTGGTCAAGCATGAAACTCGAAAAACAGTGAATTATGAGCGCATTGACTTGATCGTACCTGAGAAATACGAAGAAATGAAAGCCGACTTGGAAAAAAGAACGGGTATCGTCATCAATCGTGTGGAGATTGGTAAAATTGATTTCTTGAATGACACTGCTCAGGTCCGTGTCTATTACTATTCGGATGACCAAACTTTTTCAGATTATTCGGCACAATAGACACGCAACCTGAATTTTCATCGTTAAAAAGATCAAATTTCTTATTTTTGGTCTATGATGTTTTTCCGCAGATTACTGTGGCCTTTTTTGCTCATTTATGCACTGATTGTATCAGTTAGAAATTTCCTTTACAATAAAGGATTTATTGCTGTATTCAAAATTCCTGGAAAGTCAATTTGTGTCGGCAATTTAAGTACAGGTGGAACCGGTAAAACACCTCATGTTGTTTTTTTAGCAGATTATCTTCACAAAAATTATGAAACGGCCATTCTAAGTCGCGGATACGGAAGAAAATCAAAGGGATTCAAAATTGTATCAAATACCTCAACCTCAACTGATGTAGGCGATGAACCCCTACTCTATGCGCAACGTTTTAATGAGAACGTGCATGTCACAGTTTGTGAAAAAAGAGCAACTGGAATTCAGGAAATTTACAAACACTTCCCGTCAAATCAACTTGTTATTCTTGACGATGCTTTTCAGCACCGGGCCGTTGAAGCAGGATTTTCAATTTTACTAACGCAGTACACTAAACCTTACTTCAAGGATTGTCTGTTGCCTGCGGGAAATTTGCGTGAACCCATTTCTGGTCGCAAAAGA
>JBIIQP010000123.1:0-7672 GCA_044341975.1 Crocinitomicaceae bacterium | reverse complement strand
TGTATCGCTATTTCAGGACTAGACATTGTTATAAAAAAAGAAAGGGGCTTCAAATGAAGCCCCTTTTCTATTTTAAATATTTATTTAATAATAAATTGCTCTTTGAACTTTCGTTACGTGTTTTGCCAAACGAATTACTTGTTTTGTATAACCAAATTCATTGTCATACCAAGCGTATAATACAACATTCTTTCCGTCATTTGAAACAATAGTTGCATGGGAATCAAAAACAGAACAGCATGTATTTCCAATGATATCGCTTGATACCAATTCAGGATCATAAGAATAATAGATTTGGTTAACCAAATCACCATTTAATGAAGCGTCACGCAACACAGCATTCAATTCTTCAATTGACGTTGTCTTATTCAATTCAAGACTCAAAATAGCCAGAGATCCATTTGGGGTAGGGACACGAACTGCATTAGCAGTTAATTTATCTTTCATGTCAGGAATAACCTTTGTTACAGCACTTCCAGCTCCTGTTGAAGTGATAACCATGTTGATAGCAGCTGATCGACCTCTTCTTGGCTTTTTATGCATGTTATCAAGAAGGTTTTGGTCGTTTGTATAAGCGTGCACAGTTTCAATATGACCTTTCACAACACCAAATTTGTCGTTAACAACTTTCAATACAGGAGAAATTGCATTTGTTGTACAAGATGCAGCTGAAAAGATATTCTCATTTTCTATATCTAAATCTGTTTGATTTATTCCGTAAACAACATTAGGGATTTCCTTACCTGGTGCCGTTAATAGAACTTTAGATACACCTTTTGCTTTTAAATGACGAGACAATGCTTCACGATTTGTAAAAACTCCTGTATTATCAATGACAAGAGCATTAGAAATTCCATATTGGGTATAATCGATGTCTTCAGGATTGTTAGCGTCTATCATTCGAACAATTTGTCCATTGATAATCAAAGCTTTGTTTTCCAAATCTTCGATAACAGATCCTTTGAAAGCACCGTGAACAGAATCATTGCGTAACAAAGAAGCACGTTTGATTATATCCGCATCAGAAGATCCTCTGGTAACAATTGCTTTTAATCTCAATTGCTGGCCTTTTCCAGCTTGTTTAATCAACTCACGGGCCGCCAAACGTCCGATACGACCAAAACCATATAAAACTACATCTCGAGGCTCAATTCCATTCGATGCAGAAACTCCAAATCCTGACAACTTATCACTAAGGAATGCCGCTTTTGAAGTGTAGTTTGCTTGCTCAGCTAGCCATTCACTTGATAATTTACCAATATCAAGTTTAGAAGGTGCAAGATCCATTTTGTAAATCTCTTCTGCAAGTTCAGAGGAAGTGAAAACATCAATAGGCTTGTTTACAACTGTTTTTGCATATTCGTGCAAATTCAATAACTCAGAAATTGTTGTTTCAGTCAAATGGTGACGGAAAAGTACCAATTCAATTCCTTTGTCGTAAAGCAGTTCACCTACTTTGCTTCCTAATTTAACAGCAGCACGCTCTTTTTCAACGTGCGATTTCAGTTCCTTTTCGTAACCTACAGCAGCTTCCATTTTTTTTGTTTAATGATTAATTGATTATGAATTGTATAAAGCAAAAAAGGCTACCCACTAGAGCGGGCAGCCTTTTTTACGATGATTATCCCAAATATGCTTTGAGTAGTTTGTTTCTCGAAGTATGACGCAATCTTCTGATTGCTTTTTCTTTGATTTGACGAACGCGCTCTCGTGTTAGGTTGAATTTTGCACCAATTTCCTCTAAAGTCAAACCGTGGTTCATTCCAATTCCGAAGAACAAACGAATGATTTCACGTTCTTTATCTGTTAGAGTGCTCAATGAACGTTCAATCTCTTTTTGCAATGACTCTGCCATCAAGGCATGATCTGCTTTCGGAGCATCTGCATTTGCCATAACATCCATTAATGTTCCACCGTCTTCAGATGTTGAAAGTGGGGCATCCATTGAAACGTGCCTGCCAGAAACATTTAAGCTTTCCTTGATTTTGTCTTCAGGAACCTCCAGAGCCTCAGCAAGTTCTTCGGCTGAAGGTGGTCTTTCGAATTCTTGTTCCAAACGGGAAAAAGCTTTGTTGATCTTATTCAATGAACCAACTTGGTTCAATGGAAGTCTAACAATACGTGCTTGTTCTGCTAAAGCTTGAAGGATTGATTGACGAATCCACCAAACGGCATATGAAATGAATTTAAATCCTCGTGTTTCGTCGAATTTTTGTGCAGCTTTAATCAATCCAAGGTTTCCTTCATTGATTAAATCGGGTAGTGTAAGTCCTTGATTTTGGTACTGCTTCGCAACTGAAACTACGAATCTTAAATTTGCTCTTGTTAATTTTTCTAACGCTCGCTGGTCACCTTGTTTGATCTTTCTTGCTAACTCTACTTCCTCCTCAGCTGTGATCAATTCCTCTTTACCTATGTCTTGTAGATATTTGTCAAGTGATTGACTCTCGCGATTTGTAATCGACTTCGTGATTTTAAGCTGTCTCATTCTCTTCTGTTTCCTCTCTTTTTAAATTGTACCTAATGAACGGAAAATGGGTGCAAAGTTACGACCAAAAAAAACTGTTTTCCAAATAATTTCTTCACAATTTTTTAATTCCTACTTCACACAAAAACCGTGCCCTTCACAAACATTCTAGAGTCCAAAACCATAATAGTCTCTTTTGCCGCTAGGTGACAATACTTCTAAAAGCACACCGCGGTTCACTCCATTCAGTTTGTTTGTTAGTTGCTCAACCGTTTCTACTGGTTCGTTATTGACTTTCGTTATTACCATACCTTCTTGTAAACCAATGGATTTTAGTTTTCCTGAGGTGAGTGATGTTATTTTCACACCGTAAGTCACGTTGAGCTCCTTTTTCTCTTTACTCGTTAAGTCGACAAATGTTGCACCCAACGAATAATTTTTTGAAATTTCTT
The DNA here is from genome assembly GCA_044341975.1 of Crocinitomicaceae bacterium. GTDB lineage: Bacteria > Bacteroidota > Bacteroidia > Flavobacteriales_D > Crocinitomicaceae > M0103. The sequence goes on along the minus strand of JBIIQP010000123.1, from coordinate 4,753 downwards.
CTTTTGAGACTAATTTGGTCTCACCTTCTTTATTTCTTAAAACAAGTTCTTTCATCTCTTCATCGCCATTTTTAGTGCGAATGGTCAAGATTACTTTGTCACCAGGACGTCTTTTGCCTATTTCTTCTTGAAGTTCTGCCACAGAATTCACTTCCCTTGATCCGATTTTCAAGATGACATCACCGTCTTTCATTCCTGCATTTTGTGCAGATCCATCTTCCGTAACTTTGGAAACAAATACTCCTTTTGTGTTCGGTAGCTTATTACTTTCTTTTAATTCCTGGTTGATGTCTGCGATTTGTACTCCAAGGTATCCGCGTTGAACAATTCCATAATCGATTAAGTCGCGCATTACTTTCTGCACCAAATTGACCGGAACAGCAAATGAATAACCTGAATAACTGCCTGTTTGAGATGCGATTGCTGTATTTATTCCAACAAGCTCACCTTTTGTATTAACAAGGGCACCGCCACTGTTGCCTGGATTAACTGCTGCATCTGTTTGTATAAATGATTCGATTGGCACTATATTCTGTTGTGTTCGATCAGACAGAAGGTTTATGTTTCTTGCTTTCGCGGAAACGATTCCTGCAGTGACAGTTGAAGTTAAATTAAATGGATTCCCCACTGCGAGTACCCATTCGCCAATATGAAGATCGTCGCTATTGCCTAAAGGAATAGGTAGGAATCCACTGCCTTCAATTTTTAAGACAGCTATATCTGTGGATGGGTCTGCTCCAACTAACTTTGCGGAATATTTCGAATTGTCGTTTAGAATCACCTCAATTTCACTTGCATTTTCAATAACATGATTGTTCGTTACAATATAACCTTCTGATGATACAATCACGCCAGATCCGGATCCAGAACCATATTGTTTAAATTCTTTTCCACCTGCACCAGGACCATAGAAAAATTCCTGAAACAGATCGCGTTGAAATGATGTTTGGACTACTTTGGTCGTTACGTGAACAACAGAGTTTATGCTACTTTCAGAAGCGTCTACAAAATTTGGTGCCACTAAACCGCTTCCATCTAATGAAACTGCTCTTACATTGGCTAGACGGTTTCCGTCAATAACTTGGTCAGATAAATTTGTGAAGGGACTAGAAGATAACATTAGATAAGCTCCAAGTGGAAGCATTCCTCCTAAAAGTCCAAGTCCAAAAAGTTTTAAATTGTTTTTCATCTTTGTCAATAATTAGAATGAATTTCAGATACAATTATAACGACTGACAATTAGTTTTGTTAAAAGACCGTTGTTAAAGATTGTTAAGCTGTAATGTTAACCTTTTTAAAGTAAAAGCCTACTTTTGTTTAACGAAAGAACAATGCATATTGATTTCAAGAAATATCAGGGTACAGGAAACGATTTTGTAATGGTTGACAATCTTGATGGACGCCATGATTCATTGAGTATTGAAGATGTTCAGCGTATTTGCGATCGGAGATTTGGTGTAGGGGCTGATGGGCTAATTCGCTTGAATTCGAAATCAGGTTTTGATTTTGAAATGGATTATTTTAATTCTGATGGATCGAAAAGTTTTTGTGGTAATGGTGCCCGATGTTCTGTCGCGTTTGCAACAACTCTTGGAATTGATACAACTGAAACTACTTTTTTGGCAATTGACGGGCCTCATGTAGCATTTAAGAAGGAAGACGTTATCGCCTTAGAAATGAACAATGTAAATGAGGTAGAAAGGATAGGTGAGGATTATAGAATGCACACAGGTTCGCCTCATTATATTCGTTTTTCAAAATCCTTAGCCAATGAAGATATTGTCGCTTTTGGCAGAGAAATTCGTTATTCAAGTCGATTTCTTTCAGAAGGAATTAATGTGAATTTAGTTGAGATTAAGGATTTTAATCACTTGGAGGTATTCACGTATGAGCGAGGGGTTGAAGACGAAACGCTGTCATGTGGAACTGGAGTTACAGCATGTGCGATAGCTTATTCAATGGAAAAAGGATTGTTTGGAAGCCAGGAAGTGCGTATAACTGTTAAAGGCGGTGTGTTGAAAGTGTCATTTGACCGAGTTTCAGAGCAAGAATTTACCAATGTCAGACTTATCGGTCCTGGCGAATATGTTTTTTCAGGGACCTTCCATGTATAGCTTCGAATTTGAGAATATCAATCAGTTTAATTCAGCGAATCTATCTGAAGGTACTTATCTGTGGATTTGGTATGCTGACAAAATTCCACCTCACATTGGTGTTTCAATTGAAGGAGACTATTTTAGCTTGAAATACAATGGGAAAGATGTTGGTTTGAATTACTCTAAGGCTCTCCAAGTTATTCATTCTAGAAAAATTCCATCCGTTTTCTTCAAAGTAAAAGGATTAATTTCGAAACACGACGTAGATGAAATATTTAGTTCCTATTCATCTGCTAAAGTCGGAAAAGCAACTTGTTTAACGCCACTTGTTTTTCTCTTAGGTTTCCCTGATTGCAAACAACTTTCAGAATTATTGGTGTGTTTGGAGAATAAAAAAATGATTCAAAAAATAGTGGGAATAAACCTACCGAAAGGATACAAAGGAATCCCAAGCTATGGTGTAGAAGAAATTCAAAATAGATTACGTTCATTAGAAGATGCTAAAATCATCAAACATATATCTCCGATCGGTTGAACCAGAGGATGCGACTCGTTTAATGCTTTGGGAAAATAATCCAGAGCATTGGAAGGTTACAGATACGGAGGTGCCATTTTCATTGAATGGAATAATGCAACTTATTGAGCAGCAACAGCATATCCGTTCAACTGGTCAACTGCGTTTTATGATTTGTTTGAATAGTTCAAATGAGTCAGTTGGTGCAATAGATCTTTATGATGCGGATTTTAAAAATGGGAACGCGGCTGTTGGAATTTTGATTGGTGAAAAAAATCAACGTGGTAAAGGGTTTGCAAAAGAAAGTCTAGAATTGATTGTGGAATATGCACGCGATTTTTTGGCAATGCACAATTTGTATTGTTCTATTCAAGCAGACAATTTGAATAGCCTTAAATTGTTTGAAAGTGTTGGTTTTGATCGCATTGGCGTTCGTAAAGATTGGTTTTTATATAAAGGTCAGCGAATTGACGAAATAAGTTATCAGTTATGTCTAAAAAAGTAATTCTAATTGTAGTTGCAGTCATTGCAATTGTTGGTGGGATCATTATTTTTCCCAAATTTTCTCTATTCATGGCTAGTCGAAAAACTACCGTGAATAATAAAGCTGTTGAATATTACATCAAGGGATTTACATCACTCGAAGTTTTGGCTCAAGATCTTGAAAAACAAGGTGCAATAGATGATGTTAAAGCATTCATCGGTGTTGCAGAGTACAAAGGATTAGGAAAAGAAAATATTGCTCTGGGAAAATACATTATAGAACCGGGCACACCATACAAAACGGTCCTCAATGGAATTAAGCTCAATGAAGCTGGAAACGGTAATGCGGAAGTGGAGGTAGATGTGACGTTTAATAATTGCCGGGATATCCGAGAGTTGGGTGGTAAACTTTCAAAAATCTTATTAATTGACAGCGCAGCGTTCGTGGAAATATTGGACAATCAAAAAACGTTGGAATTATTTGAAATGTCTCGTGAAGAAATACCTTCGATGTTCCTTCCAAATACCTATAAAATGTATTATGATACGGATGAAAAACAATTCATTGAACGTATGTCTGGAGAATTTAAGAAATTTTGGACGGAAGATCGCATGTCTAAGTTGAAGAAAGTTGGACTTAAAAAACCATCGGAAGCGGTCACTTTAGCGAGTGTTGTATACTCTGAGCAGGGCCGTGTGCCCGAGGAATGGCCAATCATTGCAGGTTTGTATTTGAATCGAATCAATCAGGGAATTAAATTGCAGTCAGATCCAACATTTAAGTTTTGCTGGGGAGATAAGTTGGAGGGTGTCCAGCGTTTGTTGAATGTTCATAGAGACATTGATTGTCCTTACAACACCTATAAAATCAATGGGTTGCCTCCCGGCCCAATTTGTATTCCTCCGACTGAAGTGGTGGATGCTGTGCTGAATCGCGACAAGAATAACTATATTTTCATGATGGCAAAACCTGATTACACAGGAAGGCACGATTTTAGAGTTGAATATGCGGATCACGAAAAATTGGCGAAGATCTATCAAAATTGGTTGGCCCAGGAAATGAAAAATAGATAAAATGGAAAACAATAAAAGACGAAGGTTCCTGAAATTGGGTTTGACTGGTTTTGCTTTAGGACTCATCAAGCCTTTTAAAGCTGGAGAAATGATTACTACGTCTTTTGAAGGAAAAGTGAGTGGCCCAATTGTCTTGTCGACATGGAACCATGGTTTAGCAGCAAATTCAGCAGCTTGGGAAGTATTGTCCAAAGGAGGCTCAGCGCTCGATGCGGTCGAAAAAGGTGTTCGTGTTACCGAAGCAGATATTAGCAATCGCAGTGTTGGAATAGGTGGTATGCCTGATCGCGATGGTCATGTTACGTTGGATGCGTGCATCATGGATCATGAATCGCGTTGTGGTTCCGTTGGATTTTTGGAGGGAATTGATCACCCAATTTCTGTTGCACGTGCAATCATGGAAAAAACTCAGCACGTTATGCTTGTTGGGGAAGGCGCTAAAAAATTTGCTTTGGAGCACGGATTTGGAACGATTAAAACGCCTATTCCAGAGGTGAAAGCGGAATATAAAAAGTGGAAAGCAGAGAATAAAGAGTTATTTAAAAAACCTGAAATAAATCACGAGAATCACGACACAATTGGTATG
>JBIIQP010000078.1:0-11618 GCA_044341975.1 Crocinitomicaceae bacterium | reverse complement strand
ATATGGAGCCTTGACATTGCAAGCGCTGGAAGATGCAACTGCAACAACTAATTGGACAGGTACTTGGACGACTACAACTTCGACATATGTATCTGCAACAAAGTCATTTACTGAAGGTCAAACTGGAAATTATTCAAACAATTCGACAAAGACCTATGCTTACGTTCCAACAATTGATCTAACAAATGCTACGGCTGCGATGATTAGTTATTATGCTAAGTGGGCACTTGAAACTGATTATGATTATGTGCAGTTTCAAGTTTCAACGGATGGTGGAACAACTTGGATTGGACAATGCACCAATTACACTGTGCTGGGGACAAGTGCGAATGGGAGTGTGCAGCCCAATAATCAACCTGTCTATGAAGGCACACAATCATTATGGGTGTTGGATGAAATTAATTTGAGTGATTACCTTGGTCAGTCAATAAAAGTAAGATTCAAATTTCAATCTGATGGCGGAACAACTGCTGACGGATTCTATTTCGATGATTTCAAGGTAATGTACAACGAAGCAGGTCCTGTTTCTGTTCCTGTTGCGTCATTCACGACTTCCCAGACAACGACTTGTTCAGGAAGTTCAATTATTTTCAATGATTTCTCCACGAATGTTCCGACGAGTTGGTCATGGGATTTTGGAGATGGCACTACTTCTTCAGACCAATCACCTTCGCATACTTATACAACATTAGGAGTTTATACCGTTACATTGACTGTGACTAATTCTGCTGGGTCGGATACTCAAACAATGACAGATTATATCACCGTAAATGCAGCACCTTCGGTCACTTTAATTACTTCGGATACTGACAATACAGTTTGTGTTTATTCAGGATTGGTCACATTGGTTCCGACACCTTCTGGTTCACTTTTATACGGCCCAGGTGTAAGTGGTACTTCATTTGATCCTGCTTCTTCGTTTGCAGGCATTGGAACTTGGTATGTGATTGCAAGTTATACGGATGGAAATGGTTGTCAAGATTCTGCATCTGTGGCCATAACAGTTGATGCATGTTTGTCTTTGGGTGAAGATGAGAATTCAACTATCCAAATTTATCCGAATCCGAATGAAGGAATATTTGTTATAAGTGGCCTGGAGACAAATGGCTCAGTAGAAATTGTAGATATTAACGGGAAACTTATTTACAAAGCGAATGCTATTGGAACTAAATTAGAAATTAAAATGCCGGAAGTTTCAAGTGGCGTTTATTACTTGACGACATATGTAGGTGGTTTACCTAAAAGATACAGATTGGCTTTGATGTAAAATAAAGAGTGAAATTTTGAACCATGTGCGGCTATCCGTGCATGGTTTCATTTTTTCCATACTTCTCCATAAGAGAAGACTCGAATTCTAGGAACTGTTGCCAGCATTTATCTATGTCGATACCTTCGCCATACTTTCTTGCAAAACCTAGGAAAGTTGTATAATGTCTCGCTTCACTTTCCATTAGACTTCTATAGAATGTCCGTAAATCCTCGTCATTGATCTCTTCTGATAAAATTTTGAATCGCTCACAACTGCGAGCTTCAATCATTGCAGCAAACAACATTTGGTTCACGAAGAAGCCTTTTTTTGAGCTTTGAGTTTTAGTCTTTTTAAGGTAGAGTGCTAGATCGTTTACGTATGGGTCCTTTCGCTCAAACCCCAATTTATAGCCACGTTCAATTAGTTTGTCATGAACCATTTTAAAATGTTCCATTTCTTCTTGGCAGATAGCAGTCATTGCTTCAACAAGATCGGAATAATGGGGGTATTGGATAATCATTGAAATAGCGTTGCTTGCCGCTTTCTGTTCACAAAAAGCATGATCAATGAGTATTTCTTCAATGTTCTTCTCTACGATATTAACCCATCTTGGGTCAGTCGACAACTTTAGTCCGAGCATTCTTTAAATTTTACACAAAGTTAAAGGGAAGAAATTCTTTAGACATTTTTGTTTCGTTATTTTTATCAAAAAAAGTCTTTATGCGACAGATAATTGTCTTCATTATATTTTTCTCCTTTTTTTCAGGGGTAAAAGCGCAATCTCAAAAGAAACCTAAACTTGTTGTCGGTATTGTAGTGGATCAAATGTGTTACGAATATTTGTACCGCTTTCAAGATCGATTCAGCAAAAAAGGTTTTTTAAAATTGATGGAGCGCGGCACTAATTGTCGAAATGCACGCTATAATTATGTGCCTACATTTACTGGTCCAGGGCATGCTTCTATTTATACCGGAACAACTCCTGAAAACCATGGGATCGTTGCCAATGATTGGTTTGATAGATTAAGTAATCAAACAATTAATTGTGTTGGTGATGCTTCGGTGAAATCTGTTGGAACATCTTCAGAAGATGGACTTTGTTCGCCAATTCATTTGAAAACGACCACAATTACGGATCAATTAAAAATGACTTATCCGAATTCAAAAGTGATTTCGATGTCAATAAAAGACCGAGGTGCGATATTGCCAGGAGGACATTTAAGTGATGGCTCATATTGGTACGATTATGCAACAGGGCAATTCATAACAAGTAGTTATTTTGATGACAAATTACCTGATTGGGTGAAAAATTTTAACGGTCAGAAACAAGTTGACAATTATTTGGAACAAACATGGAACACATTGTACGATCTATCTACATACAAAGAATGTGGGCCAGACAATTCGCCCTATGAAATTACATTGTCAGGAAAAACAAATCCAACTTTCCCGTATAATTTAAAGGAAATGTGTGGAGGGAAGGTTAACTATGAACTTTTCACTATTACGCCTTTCGCGAATACCTATTTAACGGATTTTGCATTGAACTCAATAGCGAGTGAAAAATTAGGTAAGGATGCTGTAACCGATATGTTGTGTATAAGTTATTCAACCCCCGATATTGTAGGTCATGCATTTGGCCCATATTCAGTGGAGTTGGAGGATGTTTATTTGCGCTTAGACAAAGATTTGGAGCGATTGATTACGACATTAGAAAAGGAAGTTGGTAAAAATGAGTTTGTACTTTTTTTGACAGCCGATCATGCAGTGGTTCCCGTTCCTCAAGATTTGAAGGACAGGAATTTACCGGGAGGTTATTTCTTTTTAAATGAACGAATGACAGATTTGAAAAGTAAAGTCAAAACAAAATTCGGGGAAGACTTTGTACTTGGTCAAAATAATATGAACATCTACTTGGATCGCCAGGCTATTTTAAAGAAACAATTTGCATTTTCTGATGTAAGTGAATTTATTGCAGAAGAAATTCGGACATGGCAACATGTTAAACGAGTTTTTACTGCTGACGATCTAATGAAATCAGGAAGTGATGATGAATGGCGGGACATGATTCGTAAAGGTTATCATCCTGCTGAAAGTGGAGATATCATTTTTATGCTCGAATCGGGCTATTTGGGAAAATCGTTGGACACTCCCGAGGCACACAAAGGAACAAGTCATGGTTCAGCATTTAATTATGATACCCATGTACCATTGCTTTGGTATGGAAAGGGAATTCCGAAACAGGAGATTTTTAGACTAACAGAAATTACAGATATTGCTCCAACACTCACAAATATTTTGAATCTTCAACGAAGTGGTTCAATGACGGGCGAACCAATTCTTGAGCTGTTTCGCTGAGCCGATCTTGGTGAAATACACTTTTTAATTCAAATTGTATTTTTTATCAACTAAATGATTTTTGTAAATCACATAGAGTGTAAAAGCGTGTAAAAGGCTCACTGCTAAGTTGGACCAAGGAACAGGATTGAATTTGTCAGAAACAGCAATAAGTGTTAAAAGTTTATAGACTATTTGCATCGGGAATAAAACAACAGCGATAGTAATTATCTTACTTTTAGAAATCAGAGCTACACTGCTCATTATTGCAATGGAGAAGTATACGCAAGATAGAATTTGGCGCGAAGGAGTTTCAGGCCCAAAAACTTCTAATATCGGACTGTTAATGTTAAAAAATAAGAGAGTTCCCATCATTCCGGCAACAAGAACATTTACTATGTGAGATAGATAAACAAATTTCATCATAAAGTATATTATTTCATTTTTAACAATATTCGAATGACAATGTTCTTGTTCGTGATAAAATTGTGGACTGAGTTTTCAACTTTCTTAGAGCTACTTTATTTTAGCGATAATCTCATTCATCATATCAATTTGAATTTTTTGAATTTCAATTAATTCCTGCTGTTGATGCATGATGAGGTGATCAAGTTTCTCGTGTAATATTCTAATCTCAAGTTCAGCTTTCATGTTAATCATAAAATCTTTTTTTGATCGTTCCCGGTCTTTTTGTTCTTGCCTATTCTGACTCATCATAATCACAGGGGCTTGCAATGCAGCAATGCAGGATAGAATAAGATTTAGAAGGATGAAAGGGTAAGGATCGAACGTGCGTGAACGAAGGAAGAAAACATTTGCAATGATCCAAATGGTTAAGAATCCGAAAAATGAGAGAATAAAGGTCCAACTTCCACCAAATTCTGCAACGCGATCTGCTATGCGCTGACCAAGTGTTAATTCCGATTGTTCTTCCAATTCAAGTTTTGTAGATAAAATGGAATGTTCTTTTAATGACTGAAGCACATTATCGCGCATTTCGCCTAATTCATATAGATTATCGGAAACAAATGATGAGATGTACTTTTCCCGGTAAAAATTTAATTCATTGACAGAAATTAAGTCTGTTTCAAGAAGATTCGGGTGGTCTTTTAGAATGAGATCCAATATGGCAAATCTCAGTTGACCTGCAACTATTTTTTCTTCTTCAAGAAATTCCTTTCCTGATATCGCGCTTCTGAAAGTTTTTTGTTTCTCCATTTTTTATGTAATTCCAATAATGTTAAAAATAGTAGTGATGCAGTTAAAGGGACTAAGAAATGATAGTAACCAGGAAATTCGAAGCCAAAAAGAGCTGAGATTACTGGGATTCTGATGGTTAAAAAAAGCAAGGTAAATGCAACAAGCAAGATGGCTTTGGCTGTCATGTTGTGGTACAGAAGTATGCGAAAAACATTCTCAGTTTTTGAAAGCTTTGAAAGAACGAATAACAAATTACTCAAAATTAGGCCTGTGAAAACGATAGACCGAAGTTCTTTTTGATTTTCGTGACTATGAACAGTGAGTAGGTAGATCGCCAAGACAAATAAGTAAAACACCAAACCTTCTGCAATACTGGAAAAAATTTCCTTCTTTCCAAAAAATGATCTCTGAGAGTCTCTTGGTGGCCGGGTCATGATATTTATTTCTTCCTTTTCAGTTTCGAATCCGATGGAGCTCATAGGGTCAATAATCAGTTCCATGAAAACGATATGAATAGGCAGTAGTAGCAATGGGAAGTTTGCGCTAAACGCTGGACTTATTGCCAAACCTATGATTGGAATATGAATAGCTAGGACATACGACATCGCTTTTTGCAGATTATCTGAAATCTTTCTTCCCAAACGAATCGCCTTGACAATTGACGCAAAATTATCATCTAGCAGAACGAGGGAAGATGCTTCACGTGCAACATCCGTCCCTTTATTGCCCATTGATATTCCGATATGGGCAGCTTTCAAGGATGGAGCGTCATTTACCCCATCACCGGTCATTGCAACTATTTCTTTGTTTTTTTTCAATGCTTCAACAACTCGTAATTTATGTTGTGGCGATACCCTCGCTAATATTTCTGTGCTTAGCAGGGCTTTTTTTAATGCGTTGTTGCCAAGTTTGTCAATGTCATTTCCTGTTAATATAGTATTGGCATTCAGACCAATTTGGTTGCCAATATTTGCTGCTGTTTCAGGATAATCGCCTGTAATCATTACTATTTTAATTCCGGCAGATCTGCAATCAGCGACAGCTTGCTTGACTTCTTTGCGAACAGGGTCAGCAAAACCAATCAAACCAACAATTTCGAGTTGAATTGTTTTGTAGTTGACCTTCGCATGTAAATCAGATCTCCCCTTTGCAAAAGCAATGATGCGCAGGCCATTTGATGCCATGGTTTTTAACAAACGTTCCAATTGATTTTTTTCGGTCTCCGAAATCATGCATTTAGCTAAAACTGCTTCCGGAGCTCCTTTGCAAAAATGGATTTGCTTTTTGTTTCTTTCGTCAGCATAGGATCTAATTGTAAGTAAATGATCATGACTAAAAAGTAACTCATCTATTAGTTTAAGTCGTTCAATTTTATTCGCTCCAAAAGCAAGTAATGCTTTATCCATAGGGTCTCTGCTATCAATTGAACAGGCCATTTTCGCATCGGATAATAAAAGTAAATTAGTGGGGTGGGAATAGGTGTTTTCAGGAATAATTTCAAGTTTATTTGCAATGCTCGCTACGGCCATTTTATTTTGGGTAATGGTTCCTGTTTTATCGCTGCATAAAATGGTTGCGGAACCCAGTGTTTCGATAACTGATGGGTTTCTTGTTAAGACATTTATTTTTGTTAAGCGCCATGCCCCTAAAGTGAGAAATACAGTTAAAATGACTGGAAATTCTTCAGGTATCAATGCCATTGCTGTTGCTAATCCACTTAACATGGAGGGTACAAATTGACCGCGCTGAATATAGAAAATGAACGTTATTGCAACTGATACGACTATAGCAATGATCCCGAGATTTCGAATCAGTTTTTTCATTTCTGTCTGCAAAGGAGTTTTCGATGCGTGAATTCCTAGTAAACTCTTGCCTATTGTGCCAATTTTACTTTTTTGACCAGTTTTTGTAACTGTCATAACCGCTTGCCCTTTGGTTACCAAGGTTCCAGAGTAAACGGCAGATCTCGTTTCTTCTAATGATTTTGCTACAGGTAATGATTCACCAGTCAAAATAGATTCATTTACTTCTAATCCATTGCATTCAATAAGTTGTCCATCCGCTGGGATACGGTCTCCTTCGAAAAGCAAGACAATATCTTGTGATACTAATTCTCGTCCTGGAATCCTTAGTTCTTTACCGTCTCTAATGACCAATGCTCTTGGTGAGGTCAGTTCTTGTAATGCGTGCAATGCATTTTCGGTTTTTTGTCGCTGGAATACGGTGATTGATATTATAATGAATACTGTACTCAATAAAATTACACCCTCTTGAAAACTTCCTATCAAGATATAAAGAGATCCACAAACCGCAAGTAAGAGAAACATGGGCTCTGTCACCACGTCTTTTACCAATTGAAGAAAGCCATCATTTTTTTTGGTGGGCAATTCATTCGCTCCTTGTTGTGATAATTTTCTTTTTGCTTCTTTCGAAGATAATCCCCGATACATTCTTTTTAAATGTTAAATTATGGTTTACGATGAGGTAGGAGAAATTATTTTTCTTAGATTTATTAAACTTTCAGTGAATTATAGTTTCGATTTCAACAAGCGTTCTTCATGTGTTGAAAACTTAGTTGAAAACCTATTGATTCATAAGATGAAAAGGCACTACTCAGACTTTAAATTTGTATTAAACGAATTACAACAAAAGATTAACAATGCTTGGTACTATTCTGAAACGAAAATTATCGGACAATCAGGTTGCCAATATCTTTATCAATTCAATCTTTGATACAGTTGATAATGGATTTAAGGAGGTAGCTCAGATTATAAACGAAGACGTTGCTTTTGTTACCTCTCCTGCGATTTCAGATAATGATGAAGGTGAATTTGGTTTGATTGTTATCGTTGGGAATCTTTCTTATTTGGAAAGTACCTTTGATGCAGATCAGGCAGCGAGGGTTGAGAAAATTATTTTTGAAAAGCTTTCAAAGATTTATGCCATTCCAGAAGTGGACTTCACAAAAATGATTCGTGAATACCAGAGTTTTATTGCTAAAGTGAATCATCCGAGTAAAAATATGGTTTACGGAATGTCAAAAGCTATCTTTTACAAATACAAATTGAATCAATTCCAAGATGAGTATTTCAGAAGAATGCAAGCGCCAAATCCGCTTTTCTTAAAGAGAATGGATGAAGTGATGAGCAACTTTGTTTGGAATTGGGATGCTTTCTTTAAGAAGTATAAATTGAATTGATTACTGAACGATAAACCAATTGTTCAATAACTCTTCCCGGTTATATACCATCTCTTTCATTGTTTTTTGATCTATAACGTCGAATCCAGCGTACTTGCAAATGGCATGGCCTGCTGCAATGTCCCATTCCATTGTTGGCGCAAATCGTGGATAGCAATCCGCTGCTCCTTCAGCGACTAGACACAACTTAAGGGAACTCCCTTTTGATATGGTGTTTACTTTACCATGCTTTAAATTTAATGCTGCAATATAGGATTCAGTTTCCGAATTCATGTGAGATCGACTTGCAACAACCGTATATTCTTGGTTAAGTTTTTTAAAGGGTAGGTCAATTGAGTTTGTTAATACCGACTGAACAGTCGATTTGGAATCCACAGCGTTCGTTTTCTTAGTTCCAGTATTGCTAGAAGCGAAAAATAACTCACCAGTAACAGGGACATAGATTACACCAAGTGTTGGCGTGTTGTCTTCAATGAGGGCAATGTTAACTGTGAATTCGCCATTTCGTTTTATGAATTCTTTGGTACCGTCAATAGGGTCAACAATCCAAAGTTTTGACCAGTTTTTTCGTTCTTCGTATGGGATTGATCGTCCCTCTTCAGATAAAACCGGAATAGAACTGTCTTTTAATTCGTTCATTATAATAGCGTGTGAAGCCAAATCTGCTCGAGTAAGTGGGGTGTTATCACTTTTTAGTTCAATTCCGAAGTCTTCTTTATCGTAAATTTCCAAGATAGCTTCACCCGCTTTTAAGGCAGCTTTGATTGCAATTTCTAATTCCTTTTGCATTAGTTTAATTTTTGAAGAACAACTGTTAAAATTGCCTCGAGGCATTCGCTTAGTTCTTTGCCAGTTGTGTCAATTGTCAGATCTGCTTTAGTTGGAGATTCATAAGGGGAAGATACGCCTGTGAAATCTGTTATTTCACCTTTTAATGCTTTTTTATACAATCCTTTGACGTCTCTATTTATGCATTCTTCAAGTGGGGTGCTTACATAAATTTCAATGTATTTTTCTTTGCCAAGTATGTTTCTGACCATTTCTCTATCTTTCTCAAATGGAGAGACAAAAGCTGCTAAAGTCACAAGTCCAGCATCAACCATCAAGTTGCCAACTTCACCAATACGTCTTATGTTTTCACCTCTGTCATTTTCTGAAAATCCTAGATCCTTGTTCAGTCCGAGCCGCATATTGTCGCCATCCAGCAAAAAAGTTTTGATTCCTTTTTTGTGCAGTTCTACTTCAAGTAAATTAGCTAAAGTAGACTTTCCACTTCCCGAAAGACCTGTAAACCAAATTAAGAAAGAATTATGGCCATTTGAGGCAATACGTTGATTGCGATCAATTGAAAAAAATTGTTTGGTCAGATTATTCATAGACGACCAAAATTAATAAAAAGAGTTGATTCGATTGATTTTTAATGGGCTATAGGTAGGTGTACTACCTTTTTTGTATCAAAAAAATCCGCTTTAAAATAGATGTTAAGAGGAAAAAGTGTGCAGCCTTTTATACCTGATAATTCTTCGCTTAAATCACCGCCTTTTAAATAAAGAATACCGTTAGGGATAGAATTGTGTCCTTTCTTTTTTATTTTACCCTTCGTCCAAGTTAGGAAGACAGGCATGGCTGTCACAGCACGACTAACTATGAAATCAAAAGATTCTTTTAATTCTTCAGCTCGGGCATGAATGCCACTTACATTTTTGAGGCCAATGGCCGAAGCAACTTCGTTAACTACTTTAATTTTTTTTCCAATTGAATCAACCAAAGTGAATGTCGTTTCGGGAAATAATATTGCCAATGGAATACCGGGAAATCCACCACCAGTTCCAATATCCAAAACTGTCGTGTTTGGAGCAAATGAAGCAACCTTGGCGATGCCTAATGAATGAAGTACGTGGCGTTCGTAGAAATTTTCGGTGTCTTTTCTACTGATGACATTAATTTGAGCATTCCAAAATGAATAGATTGCTTCAAGTTGAATGAATTGTTCTTTTTGTTTTTCAGACAGATCTGGGAAATTGTCAAAAATTATCTGGACAGACATTTTTAAGAGTTGTATTAAATCGTGTCTTTCGTTTTATCCATCATATTTGCAAGGAAATCTCTTGCTCGAAAAAGTTGCGCTTTTACAGTTCCCAATGGCAAATTCAATTCTTCGGCAATTTCTTCGTAACTGAGTTCTTCAAAGTACCTCTTTTCTATAAGTTCTCTGTAGCGTGGTTTTAACTTACTGACCAGCATTCTCATATGAACTACCTTTTGACTGTGAATAACCGTCTGTTCGGGATCCATTGTATGCGACTTAGCATCTACATAAATTACTTCACCGTCATCAGTTGTGATTCCGGTATCCATGGATGTCACTTTGATGCGTTTTTTTCGAATGAAATCGATGCAGTTATTGGATGCAATTTTGAATAACCAAGTACTAAATGCAAAGCTCGGAGAATATTGATCAAGTCTACTGAATGCTTTCCCGAACGCTTCGATTGTTAAATCATCTGCATCATCTTGGTGCTTCACCATCTTCAGCATCATGAAATAAATGGATTCTCGGTAACGATCCATAAGCTCCGCATAGGCAGCTTGATCACCTTTTCTTGCAGCTTCGACTAATACAAGATCATGTTTTGCTTTGTCGGATAAATGTTCAATTTCTACCATCTGTTAGACTCCTTTTTTTCCGAGGAGTAGTACAGTACAGGTATCAGAAGCGCGTAAAACAAGTCCCATAAAGGAAGGAATCGAACAAATGAAGATTCCTTGATCTTTCCAAAACATCGCCCCTGTATCCACCATTTTAAGAAGGTGATGAACAGATACACTGATAGCACTAACCATCGAAAGTCAGTATCAAACATCAAAATAACAAAGGAAACAGTTAACATCAACAGGCTGAAAGGATATATTCCTAACATCATTTTCTTAATAACCTTATAGCGACTCGAAGTAGTGTAATGCCGTGTTTTTTGACCAATCCAATTGAGCCAACTGTAACTGCCTTTGGAATAGCAAAAGGAATTGACATCGATATTGATGCTGTAGTTATTTCCTCGGGCACTTTCCTGAACAAAAAGATCGTCATCACCAGAGGCAAGCGAGTAATGGGACTTGAAACCATTTACAGAATAAAACAATTTTTTTGTGTAAGCAATATTTCGTCCAACGCCCATGTATGGCAATCGAGCAAGCGCCATTGAAAAATAACTTACAGCAATCCATGCAGTATCAAAACGAATAACGCGATTCAAAAATCCCCTTTCTTTATGGATAGGAGCATAGCCAAGAACAAGCTCTTTTCCTGGAATGAACCTACTCGCCATGCTGCGTAACCATTGATTGGTTGTTGGTTTGCAATCGGCATCCGTGAATACCATATTTTCATATTTTGCACCTTTGATTCCAACCGTTAAAGGCAATTTTTTGCCATATTTTGAATGGTGATTTTTTTCAAGATCAATAAATCGCAAATTACCGTATTGACGGCACAAAGCACCCAAAATATGCACGGAGTCATCTGTCGTTTGATGATTAACTACGATGACTTCAAATTTTGGGTAATCCTGATCTAAAATAAATGGCAGTTTCTCGTAGAGGTTGTCAGCTTCATTTCTTGCAACGATTATGACA
>JBIIQP010000053.1:0-14129 GCA_044341975.1 Crocinitomicaceae bacterium | reverse complement strand
GTTGGTCGTTCCTTGTAAAATGCCATTTTTCCATAGACGAGCAAAGTGAACAACATATTGAACAATGCCATTGTTGCAAAAAACAGAAATAGAAAAAATGGTAAACCGATCTCGAAAGTTGGCAAAAAATGCATCTATTGAAAGCTTTGTGCAAAGATGGGGTGCTAATCGAAATACATGTATCTTTGCTGCGTTTATTTTTCAACAATTTATGCACTTCGAACTCCTAACAAAGGATACAAAATCTAAGGCTAGAGCAGGTCTTCTACATACAGGACATGGCGCTATTGAAACACCAATTTTTATGCCTGTTGGTACGGCTGGTTCCGTAAAAGGGGTGCATCAACAAGAATTGAGAGATGATGTAGAGGCTCAAATTATTCTTGGAAACACCTACCATTTGTTCTTGCGCCCAGGACTTGATGTAATTGAATCTGCTGGAGGATTGCATCAGTTTATTGGGTGGGAGCGTCCAATGTTGACAGATAGTGGAGGTTACCAGGTTTATTCTTTGAGCGGTTCTCGGAAAATCAATGAGGAGGGAGTCAAATTCCAATCTCATATTGACGGAAGTTATCATTTTTTTACACCTGAACGCGCTATTGATATTCAGCGAGTAATTGGCGCAGACATCATTATGGCATTTGACGAATGCACACCATATCCATGTGATTATAATTATGCAAAAAGGTCGATGCACATGACACATCGTTGGTTAAAGCGGTGTATGGATCAAATGGATAAAACCGAACCAAAATACGGTTACGAACAAAGTCTTTTTCCAATCGTTCAGGGAAGTGTTTATAAAGATCTTAGGGTTGAATCAGCTGAAACGATTGCTTCACACAATGCTCCTGGAAATGCTATAGGAGGTTTGTCCGTTGGTGAGCCTGATGAAGACCTCTATGAAATGACAGACCTTGTTTGTTCAATTTTACCGGAAGATAAACCACGTTACTTAATGGGGGTAGGGACTCCCGTTAACCTATTGGAATGCATTGCACTTGGTGTCGACATGTTTGATTGCGTAATGCCAAGTCGGAATGCACGACATGGTATGCTTTTTACATCAGAAGGAATTATAAATATTAAAAACCAGAAATGGGAAAAAGATTTTTCACCAGTTGATCCGAACGGAACAGCTTATGTGGATTTAGTATATACGAAGGCATACCTCCGCCACTTAATTAAGGCCAAAGAAAATCTAGGTATTCAAATCGCTACAATACACAATCTAGCGTTTTACCTTCAATTAATGAAGCAAGCCAGAAAAGAAATAATAGCCGGCACATTTAGTGAATGGAAAGATAAAATGATTCCAAAATTGAATAATCGATTGTAATCAATGCTGAAAATCCTGGATAGATATATTATTCGGAAATTTCTTTCCACCTTTTTCTTTATGCTGGGGATAATTATGCTCCTGGCAATGGTCTTCGATTTATCAGAAAAATTAAGTGAATTCATCGATAATCGCGCTCCGTTTTCTGCTATTTTTCTGGATTATTATTTGAATTTTATTCTGTTCTACGGAAACTTGTTTTCCTCCATGATCATTTTTGTTTCTGTGATTTGGTTTACTGCAAAACTGGCGCAGGATACTGAAATCATACCGATGTGGAACAGTGGTAAACCATTTAGTAGATTTCTTCGGCCTTACATGATTGCAGCGACGGTCTTAATGCTGATATCTCTCGTAATGAACCATTTTATCCTGCCTAAATCAAATCGTGTGCGACTTGACTTTGAAGAGCGGTATTACCGTGAATCAATGTCTGTCTCTGATTATTATGCGGAATATCCTGGGAATCAAGTGGTTTATTTCTCAAGTTACTATCAAGATGAAAACCGAGCCAATGATTTCACGTTGGAACAGTGGAGTGAAGATCACAAACTACGCTATTTTATTCGTTGCAGAAATGCAGTAAATATTCCGGGAACATACAAATGGCGATTGACAGATTATTACGAACGATATGTCGGCTATCCCAATGATGTAATGCGGGAAGGAAATATTAAAGACACAGTTTTTAAATTTCATATTGAGGAAATGACACCTCGTGAAAATATTGCGGAAGCAATGACTTATTCTGAATTAAGTGAGTTCATCAAAAGGGAAAAAGGAAAAGGTTCAGGATTTGTTCCGATGTATGAAATTGAACTTTACCAGCGAACGTCCTATCCATTCGCTACATATGTTCTGACCATCATTGGAGTGGCTGTTTCGTCGCGCAAAAAACGAGGTGGAATAGGTGTAAACATCTCAATAGGATTAATGATTATTTTCATATACATTTTCGCTATGAAAATCACAACCGTAGCGGCTATGAATGTTGGCTTTCCAGCGTCTATTGCTGTTTGGGTGCCTAATTTAATTTTTGCTGGGATTGCCTATATCCTTTATAAATTTGCTCAGAAATAAGATTTTTAAAGTTCCAATTATTCGAGAGTGCATTTTTTTCGAATTGTTTGACTTACACTGTTCCCGAAATTCATTTCTGAACTGATTTTTGATTGCCTAATTCAGACTTCTATTATTTCATTACTTTTGTCTCACATTGAAAATTATATGGAAAACGCATTACATCTGGAAGCAACGTTAGAGCAGGCAATCGATCTAGGATTGCGTGCTGATGAATTTGAAATGATCAAGGAAATTCTTGGTAGAACTCCTAATTTTACTGAAACCGCTGTTTATTCAGTAATGTGGTCAGAACATTGTTCTTACAAGAATTCAATCGTTTGGTTAAAAACGCTTCCTAAGGATGGTCCGCACATGCTGGTAAAGGCTGGTGAAGAGAATGCAGGACTAGTAGACATAGGTGACGGTCTTGGGTGTGTTTTTAAAATTGAATCACACAATCATCCAAGTGCATTGGAACCTTATCAGGGAGCGGCTACAGGAGTAGGTGGGATCAACAGAGACATTTTTACGATGGGCGCTCGACCAATTGCACAGTTGAATTCACTTCGTTTTGGGAATATAGAAAACGCTCGTACGAAATGGTTGGTAAAGGGAGTAACGAAAGGAATTGGTGATTATGGAAATGCTTTTGGTATTCCAATCGTTGGAGGTGAAGTTTTCTTCGATGACTCATACAACACAAATCCACTAGTAAATGCATTTTCAGCTGGAATTATAGATACGAAGAAAATTATTTCTGCGAAAGCAAAAGGCCCGGGGAATCCAGTATTTATTGTTGGTTCTGCAACCGGAAAAGATGGTATTGCGGGAGCTGCATTTGCCTCCAAAGATATCACTGAAGATTCAGCGAATGACCTTCCATCAGTTCAAGTGGGTGATCCATTCATGGAGAAATTACTTCTTGAAGCAACAATGGAGTTGTCTCAAACCAATGCAATTGTCGGAATGCAAGACATGGGTGCTGCTGGAATAACGTGTTCAACATGCGAAATGAGTGCTGGTGGAGGTGTAGGGATGGATATTCACTTGGATCTTGTTCCTACACGTCAAGACAATATGTTGCCTTATGAAATATTACTTTCTGAGTCGCAAGAGCGAATGCTTGTTGTGGTTAGAAAAGGAGAAGAGGAGAGCGTGAAAAGAATTTTTGACAAATGGGACCTTCATGCAGAAGAAATCGGTGTTGTAACAGAAGGTGGACGCGTGCGTTATTTTATGAACGGTGAAATTGTGGGCGATGTGCCTGCAGAGTCACTTGTACTTGGAGGTGGAGCACCGCAATACACAAGAGATTATAAAGAACCAGCATATTATAGTGAGTATAAGAAATTTGACATTGATCAAGTGAAACAGCCATCCAATTTGAAAGATGTTGCGTTTAAATTGCTTCAATATCCAAATATCGCTTCGAAGCGCTGGGTTTACGAGCAATATGATTCAATGGTGGGAACAAAAACGATGACCACCAACCGTCCATCAGATGCTGGAGTTGTAAATATTAAAGGTACGAACAAAGCATTGGCAATGACTGTGGATTGCAATTCACGCTACGTTAATGCTGATCCTGAGGTTGGAACGATGATTGCGGTTTCTGAAGCGGCAAGAAATATTGTTTGCGCAGGAGGAGTACCAAGTGCAATAACCAATTGTTTAAATTTTGGAAATCCATATAATCCGGAATCCTACTGGCAGTTCGTCGGTGCGATTAAGGGCATGTCTGCAGCTTGTTTGAAATTTGAGACGCCTGTAACAGGAGGAAATGTATCGTTCTACAATCAAACAGTTACGAATGGTGTTGAGGTTCCAGTTTTTCCAACTCCAACAATTGGAATGATTGGTTTAGTTGAAGATAAAGATCGCGTAATGACTCTGGACTTCAAACAAAAAGGCGACTTGATATTTGTTGTTGGAGATTCTGTTAATGATATTTCCTCATCAGAATATTTGGCATCTTATCATGGAATTAAAGCTTCTCCGGCTCCTTATTTTGACCTAGAGAAAGAATACGCGATGCAGCACATGGTGAAAGGTTTGATTCAAAATGAATTGGTGAATGCCGTGCACGATGTTGCGGATGGAGGCTTGTTTGTTTCCCTGGTTGAAATGTCAATGCCACGAGAATTAGGGTTTGACATTGTAACAGATTCAGAAATCCGTGAAGATGCGTTCTTGTTCGGTGAAGGTCAAGGAAGAGTAGTGGTAACCGTAAGTGAAGATCAAGAAGAAGAATTCATTGAATTTATGATGGATTCAGGTGTGAATTTTACACTTTTGGGCCATGTAACAAAAGGAAAAATGATGGTTGATGATGAACATTATGGATTCATCGCTGAAGCAAAAGAATTGTACAACAATGCGTTGGGCAAACATTTGGAAAACTAAATTTTCCGCAAAAAGTAAGTATGGAATACAATACAACCCGTGGTCGTTTAATTTTACCTGAGTACGGTAGAAACGTTCAAAATATGATTGCTCATGCAATGCAAATTGCTGACAGAACTGAACGAAATCGTGCAGCTCAGGCAATTATTGAAGTGATGGGCCAACTCAATCCTCATTTGAGAGATGTGGATGATTTTAGACATAAATTGTGGACACATCTTTTTGTCATGTCCGATTTTGAGTTGGATGTTGATTCTCCATATGAAATTCCAAAGCAAGAGGTGCTCAATGAAAAACCTCAAATAATGGATTATCCGAAAAGCACTATACGCTATGGCCATTACGGACATTACACACAGAGTATTCTTGAAGCGGCAAAGGATGTTACGGATGAAAAAGAAAAAGAGTACCTAAAAAGTACGATGGCGAATTTCATGAAGAAACAATTTCTTGCACACAACAATGATGCAGTGGAAAACAATGTCATTGCTCAACAGCTAAAAGAATTGTCGAAAGGCGAATTAATCCTTGAGAATCCAGATGAATTGGTTAACACGAATACGATCTTGCGTTCCATGGGACTTGGTCAAAATCAGGCCAAGCGAAACAAATCGAATTTCAAACAAAAGAATCAGAAAAAGAAATTTATTAAAAAACCATAACGAATGGCTTCTTTTGAAATCCATGGTGGTAAACCATTAAAAGGTGAATTGGTGCCGCAAGGTGCCAAAAATGAAGCGTTACAAGTTTTGTGTGCGCCTTTGCTGACAGCTGAGAAAGTAACAATTTCAAATGTTCCCGACATCATCGATGTAAATAAACTCATCAGTCTCTTGCAGACAATGGGTGTAAAGATTGAAAAGGTTGAAAAAGGCACATTTATTTTTCAAGCAAAAGACATTGATCTTGCCTATTTAGAGTCGGAGGATTTCAAAAAAAGAGCCAGTGCATTGCGCGGGTCAATCATGATTGTTGGTCCACTTTTAGCGCGTTTCGGGAAAGGATTTATTCCAAAGCCAGGCGGCGATAAAATTGGTCGTAGAAGACTGGATACCCATTTTGAAGGCTTTCAGATGCTTGGGGCTAAATTCAATTACGATGCTGGCGAACACTTCTATTCAATTGAGGCGAAAAAGTTAAAAGGAACTTATATCCATTTGGATGAAGCTTCCGTTACTGGAACAGCAAACATTGTGATGGCTGCCGTTAGAGCTGAAGGTAGAACAACCATTTACAATGCCGCTTGTGAACCTTATTTGCAACAGTTGTGCAACATGCTCAACTCAATGGGTGCAAAAATTGAAGGAATTGGTTCCAACATGCTTCACATAGAAGGGGTAAAGGAATTAGGTGGCTGTTTTCACCGTATTCTTCCGGATATGATTGAAATCGGGTCATTCATAGGTTTGGCAGCAATGACGGGCTCTGAAATTACGATTAAAGATGTAAGTTGGGAAAACCTGGGTATTATTCCAAATGTCTTCAGACGATTGGGAATTCAATTGGAGAGACGAGGGGATGATATTTTTATTCCTGCTCAGGAAAGTTATGAGATAGACACATTTATTGATGGCTCTATCTTAACAATTGCTGATGCGCCTTGGCCTGGATTTACACCTGATTTACTTTCCATTGTATTGGTTGTTGCTACTCAGGCAAAGGGTTCTGTTTTGATTCATCAAAAAATGTTTGAGTCAAGATTATTCTTTGTCGATAAATTGATTGATATGGGTGCACAGATTATTTTATGTGACCCGCATCGTGCAACAGTTATAGGATTAAATAAACAACACTCTTTGAAAGGAATTCAAATGACTTCGCCGGATATTCGTGCTGGTGTATCTCTTTTGATTGCGGCATTGTCTGCAAAAGGAAAGAGTGTTATTCACAATATCGAGCAGATAGATCGAGGGTATCAAGATATTGAAATTCGTTTGAACAATCTTGGTGCAGATATCAGAAGAGTAGGATAATGAAAAGGATTAAATCGTTCAATCGTTCAAAGGTTGTGGTCCAAAACAAAACTTTCAGAGTTGTTCAATTGGCATTCCTCTTTGTTCTTTGTTCTTTGTGCCTTGTTCCGGCACTATCTTCATTTAATACTTCAAAAAATCGAACTTCCGCAACGGATGATTCTGCAAAGGCTCCTGAAATTGAATTGATTTCTCCTTCTGGAAAGAAAATAAAACTGTCCAAGTTAAAAGGTAAAATGGTACTGATCGATTTTTGGGCATCTTGGTGTGGTCCATGTCGGAGAGAGAATCCAAATGTCTTGGAAGTTTATAGTAAATACAAAGACAAGAAGTTTTTGAACGGCAAAGGGTTTGAGGTTTTTAGTGTATCGCTTGATAAGAATGAAGAGGCTTGGAAAAAGGCAATTGCTGATGACAAGTTGATTTGGAAAAACCATGGTTGGGACAAGGATGGTGAAGCATCAAAATTGTACCAAGTCTATTCGATCCCTTCAGGGTTTTTAGTGGATGGTGAAGGCACTATCGTTGCAAAAGGTCAAGAATTGAGAGGTTTGGGCTTGCATATTGCCTTGGATAAGCAGTTAAAACAATAAGTTTGAAGGAGAGGTTAATGGCCCGAAGTGGCCAAATTTGTGAATTGTGTTCCTCGAATGAGAACTTAACTATTTTTACTGTTGAACCAGGAAATAGTACGAATCTAGATCAAAACATTTTGGTTTGTTCAACATGTGAAGAACAAATTGTGTCACCTGATAAAACACAATCAAATCATTGGAGATGTTTGAATGAGAGTATGTGGAGCGAAGTTCCAGCAGTTCAGGTTGTTGCTTGGAGAATGCTGAGTAGATTAAAGTCGGAAGGTTGGCCGCAGGATTTACTTGATATGCTTTATTTAGATGATGATAATTTAGCGTGGGCAAAAGCTACAGGTGAAGGCAGAGATCAAGAGGATGTGGTGAAACACATTGATAGCAATGGAACCATTTTAGAAAATGGGGATACAGTTACCCTCATCAAAGACCTAGAAGTGAAAGGTGCGAATTTTACTGCGAAACGAGGAACTTCTGTTCGAAACATTCGTTTGGTTCATGACAATCCAGAACAAATTGAAGGTAAAATCAATGGTCAAGGGATTGTTATTTTGACACAATACGTGAAGAAGTAATTCTTTTTTCTTCCTATGTAAACGCTTTAAATCAGATTTTTTTTGAATTGATTCTTCAAAACCACACTCGTTTCAAATCAAAAAGCCAATTTTTTTAGAGTTAAATCGCAAAAAAAGTAGTAAATTTGCGAATACAATCTAAAATTATAGGTTTATGTCTGTATTGAGGCAAGTCGTAAATGAAATAGAGCGTGACTTTTTTAAGGGTAAAATCATTGTTTTACTCGGTGCAAGGCAGGTTGGAAAGAGCACACTCATTCGTATGTTACCGTCTTGCCAATTAAACCAAACTTTATGGTTAGATGGAGAAAATGCGGATGTTCATCAGCTTTTTAAAAACGCAACCAGTGAGCGATTGAAGCAAATTTCTGGTAACAATAAAGTAGTTGTTATTGATGAAGCACAAAAAATAGATGGGATTGGATCGATTTTAAAGTTGTTTGCAGATTATTGCAAAGATATACAGGTTATTGCCAGTGGTTCTAGTGCTTTCGAGTTGCGCAATTCCTTGAATGAACCGTTGACTGGAAGAAAGTTTGAATATAATTTATTTCCAATCTCTTTTCCTGAAATGGCGCAACACACGAATGCGCTGGAGGAGATCAGGCAGTTGCCACATCGTTTGATT
Organism: Crocinitomicaceae bacterium; assembly: GCA_044341975.1. GTDB lineage: Bacteria > Bacteroidota > Bacteroidia > Flavobacteriales_D > Crocinitomicaceae > M0103. Next base: position 5,556 of record JBIIQP010000053.1, on the reverse strand, counting down.
TTTGGATATTATCCAGAAATAGTTATGCATCCAGGAGATGCAGAAAGACGCCTGCGATTTTTATCAGATAGTTACTTATACAAAGATATTTTTCTGTTTAGGGGACTGAAAAAACCTGAAAAAATACTCGAACTGTTGAAGCTTTTAGCTTGGCAGATCGGGAGTGAAGTCAATTACAATGAATTGGGCAATACGCTTAAGATTGATAATCAGACGATAGAAAGTTATATTACCATGTTGGAACAGGCCTTTGTCATCTACAAATTACCGGGTTACCATACAAACCATCGGACAGAGCTAAAGAAATCGAAAAAGATCTATTTCAATGATTTGGGTATACGTAATGCGCTAATAAATGACTTCAGGCCGATTGAAGTTCGCAATGATTCAGGAGCGTTATTCGAAAACCACATCATCAATGAACTTCGCAAACAAAACGAATACAAGCAGATCTATGCCAATTTTTATTTTTGGCGCAACATCGACCAACGTGAAATTGATCTTGTCATTCAAAAGAACAATGTGTTACAAACCATTGAAATAAAGTGGAATGCCGACAAAAAAGCACGCTTGACTAAAAGCTTTACGAATATTTACGGTGATACAAGTTTTTCGGTTGTGAACCGCACCAATTTTTATGAAGTGATAGAAAGTTTTGGGTCTGTTTTCTCCTAAACTTACTTGCTAGATATTAAGAACAAATTGAATTTAATGTTATGTATGCTTGGTTGTCTTTCGCGAAAAAAACAAGGATAAGAATCCTGCTATGAGTTATATTTTTTTTGAAAGAATCTATTTTCGTCTTCATTTCCCTACCTTTGCCCCGTGGTAAAAATCCGTGATATAGAATTAGGCGAGTTCCCGCTTTTGCTAGCGCCGATGGAAGATGTCAGTGATCCGCCCTTTCGTGCTTTGTGCAAGAAGAATGGAGCAGATTTGATGTATACGGAATTTATTTCTTCTGAAGGTTTGATCCGAGATGCTGCTAAAAGTGTTCAGAAAATGGATATTTATGAATACGAGCGTCCTGTTGGGATTCAAATTTTTGGTCACGATATCGAAAGTATGAAAGAAGCCACTCGCATCATTGAAAAAACAAACCCAGATATAATCGACATCAATTTCGGTTGCCCGGTTAAGAAAGTCACTTGTAAAGGTGCAGGCGCAGGAATGCTTCAAGATATTCCCAAGTTGATTAAAATGACAGATGAAATCGTCAGAACGACCAATTTGCCTGTGACTGTTAAAACACGATTGGGTTGGGATGATCAAACTAAATTTGTGGTAAGCACTGCCGAAAAATTGCAAGATGTTGGTGTTGAGGCGATATCCATTCATGGCCGAACAAGGGTACAATTGTACAAAGGTGATGCCGACTGGACATTAATTGGAGATGTCAAAAACAACCCACGCATGCGCATTCCTGTTTTTGGGAATGGTGATATTGATACACCTGAAAAAGCTGTTGAGTACAAAAATCGCTACGGGGTAGACGGCATTATGATTGGGCGTGCAAGTATCGGCTATCCATGGGTGTTCAATGAAATCAAACATTTTATGAAAACAGGAACACACTTGCCCGCTCCAGGTATTCGTGAACGTGTTGAAATAACGAAACAGCATTTGGAAATGAGTGTTGAATGGAAAGGAGCATCACTTGGCGTTGCAGAGATGAAACGTCATTACACCAATTACTTCAAAGGAATCTCACACTTCAAGGATTACCGAATGAAACTTGTTACTTCCTTCGATTTACAAGAGGTTCTCGATACGCTGGATTACATCGCTGCGCATGAAGATGAATTTCAGTTTGCCTGAAAGGATTGCTACTCTGTGGTCTCATTATCTAAATATCCTTTTTTGACGGATATCAGTCGAGATGTTGAAATTTGATAGAGAATAAAAGAATCCCTTCTTAGTTTTCTTCATTAAGTCAAGTCTTTGCTTATTTTTAGCATTCAAAATTCAAATACTATGCAACGCTATCAGAGTTATGCTTTAGGCCAATGGTTCGACGGAGAAGGTGTCGAAGCTAATTTATACAATGCCATTACAGGTGATAAAATTGGTGAAATTTCAAGTCAGGGACTGGATTATTCAGCAATGCTGGAATATGGACGTAAAACTGGAGGAAGAGTGCTTCGTAAAATGACCTTTCAGGAGAGAGGACGTATGTTGAAGGCTTTAGCAATGCATTTGTTGGCAAACAAAGAGAAATATTACCGGGTAAGTGCTTGGACAGGTGCTACACGCGTTGATTCCTGGATCGATATTGAAGGTGGAATTGGTAACCTTTTTGCAAACGCATCATTGCGTCGACAATTTCCTGATCTACCCTATTATGTTGATGGAGTTGCAGCGCCTTTGTCAAAAAATGGTACGTTCATCGGTCACCATATTATGGTTCCGAAAGAGGGAGTGGCTGTACACATCAATGCATTCAACTTCCCGATTTGGGGAATGCTTGAAAAGATAGCAGTAAATTTTCTTGCTGGAGTTCCCGCAATTGTGAAGCCTTCGGGAGCAACTTGTTACCTGACTGAAGTCATGGTGAGAGATATTATTGATGCTAAAATTTTACCAGAAGGTGCTCTGCAATTGATTTGCGGTTCAGCAAGAGGGATTATCGATCACGTTACTTCGGAAGATGTCGTTACATTTACTGGTAGCGCATCGACGGGATTGTTGCTGAAGTCGAACCCAAGAATTGCGCAACATAATATTTCTTTCAATTTAGAAGCAGATTCACTCAACGCAACAATCTTAGGAGAGAAAGCATTGCTTGATACGGAGGAGTTCAATCTTTTCGTCAAAGAGACTGTGAAGGAGATCACGGTGAAGGCTGGTCAAAAATGTACGGCAGTGCGAAGAATTATTGTCCCTGAAAATTTAGTGGATGAAGTCCAAAAAGCCATTGCTGAGCGTTTGTCAACAACTGTCGTGGGTGATCCAAGTGTGGAAGGTGTACGAATGGGAGCTTTGGCCAGTCGTTCGCAAGTAGAGAGTGTGCGCGCTAGCGTTGAACAATTGGCACTTTCGCAAGAAATTATATTCGGAGATTTAGACCATTTTGATGTATTGGGTGCCGATCGACAAAAAGGTGCTTTCTTTTCCCCGGTTCTTTTCAGAAACAACGATCCCTTCAATAAAACGGATGTACACAATATTGAGGCTTTTGGTCCTGTAGCGACAATCATGCCTTACAAAAATTTAGATGAAGCCATAGAATTAGCCAAACTCGGCAAAGGATCGCTTGTTTCTTCAATAGTGACACCTTGCAACAAGGAGGCAAGAGATTACGTGGTCAATGCTGCAAGTATGCATGGACGGATTTTAGTCTTGAACAAAGAGTGTGCAAAAGAGAGCACAGGACATGGTTCGCCAATGCCGTTGTTAACGCACGGTGGTCCGGGCCGAGCAGGAGGTGGTGAAGAAATGGGTGGAAAAAGAGGTGTTATGCACTACTTGCAACGCACAGCCATTCAGGGACACCCAACGACCATTACCGAAATTACACAACAATTCCAGGTTGGAGCTGCGATGCCTGAGGCTAATCCGCATGTATTTCGCAAGCATTTTGAAGAACTAGTTGTTGGTGAAACGGTTTTCACACACAAGCATACCGTGACAGATGCAGACATCGTGAATTTTGCCAATGTTTCAGGGGATAATTTTTATGCGCACATGGATGCCACTTCTTTGGAAGGAACCATTTTTGAGGGGCGTGTGGCGCATGGGTATTTCATTCTTTCCAAAGCGGCGGGCTTGTTCGTGGATCCGAAAAAAGGTCCGGTATTGCTGAATTACGGTATCGACGAAGCGCGTTTTGTGAAGCCTGTTTATCCAGGCGCAACAATTGGCGTGCGCTTCACTGTGAAGGAAAAGATCGATCAGGAAAAACGCTCAGATGATGACATCGCTAAGGGAATTGTAAAGTTTCTGGTAGATGTGTACGATGAAACAGGCGAAACCGTTGCTTTGGCTACAATCCTCACGATGGTGAAAAAACTGGATCAGGCGTAACCTTTTAGGTAAAGCAACGTACCTGCTTCTAAACTAATATTTTACTATTTAATCTTTAAATTACCATGAAAATTGAAACCACTAATGCATTAGACGGAACGATAACCATAGATGAGGCTGCAAAAAAAGTGACTATTGCTTTTACAACATTTAGAGCTACAAGTTTTACTTCTGCAGTAACTATAGATTCAACAACACCGGGAAAGGGAATTAACATTACTTTGACACCAGTCGGCGGTGGAACAACAGTCGGCACTGTTGCTGTTAGCCTTTCTGCTATTCCTTCAGGAACTTACGGATACGTTAAAGTAACTACTGTAAGATCCCCCACAAGTGTAATTAAAGAAACGAAATCGATCAATTTATAAGTCTTATGCAGCCCTTAAAAATGCTGATCGTAGCAGCATTCGTGTTACTAACTGGTTTCTCAAATTCCCAAAATTCGTGTAAAGAGTTAGAATCACAGCTTGACTCGACCCTTGACATTAATTTGAATGAATATTTTAATCTTGCCAAGGGCCTTAAACAGTGTGAAGAAAGGAATAGAACTCCTATTGCTCAAAGCAGACATGCATACTTTCATGCACGCTATTTAATGAAAAACGGAGAACTGCAAAAAGCAGAATCTGTTATAAAAAGTGATCTTCAAACTCAGGCGAATGCGGGAACTATAAATGATTTAAAGATATTGAGGGTTGCCTCTTTTATGTTGGAAGGGAAATTCGAAGGAGCAATTTTGGCTCTAAATCAGCTTTTGATGGATTCAAAACTTTCTGCCAAACAATATGCTAGAGTTTACCAATATATGTCACATAGTCACGAGGAATTAGGTAATAAAAGTTATGCGAATACCTTTGCTCTTAAGGCCTTACACTATGCCCGTAAAGATGGTGATAAGCATCAGATGCCTACTATTTTGTCTTCAATTGCTGGTTGGTATTTCGATAAAGCGGATGCCAAGAGTCATCTAAAAGCAATCTATTACTACAAAAAGGCACTTGAATTAAATAATCCTAACGATAGTTCAGAAAATGGTCTTTATCTATTGAGCATTGGTCAGCATTACTTTAAATTGAACAATAATAAAAAAGCATTGGCTTATCTAACGAAGACCTATAAGGAATATAAGCATGTGTTGAATCAAGGTGAGGGCTTATATACCCTAACCACAACTTTAGGTGCTGTATATTTAGATCGAGGTGAATACGATCGCACAACTCATTATTACAATGAGGCGTTGGAGGCCTTCAAAGTGCTTCAAGTAAAGACGTCAGCAAATGTTTTAATTTTTTTTAACCTGAGTGAGCTCGAGTTTGCGAAAGGAAATTACTATAAGAGTAGGAGCTACCTTCGTACCTATTATGATTACAGGCATTATTACGATGCCAAAGAACGCAACAATAAGGTGATTGAGATGCAGGAGCGTTTCAATACGAAGGACAGGCAGGCTCAAATTTTAAGTTTGAAGAGCCGAAACCAACTGGCCAAATTATCTTATTACAAGTTGCAAAATGGTATCATTGTATCTGTGGT
>JBIIQP010000122.1:0-7710 GCA_044341975.1 Crocinitomicaceae bacterium | reverse complement strand
TCCTTTAAAACTAAATCCTCTTTTATAGCCCTGTCGAGTAATTTAATTAAATCTTCTTTCGTGTGATTTTGAAGTGTGTAAACTTGACATCTGGAAAGCAAGGCAGAAATTACTTCAAAAGATGGATTTTCTGTTGTTGCTCCAATCAATGTTATGGTGCCTTTTTCCACTGCACCAAGAAGCGAATCTTGTTGAGCCTTAGAAAACCGGTGTATTTCATCAATGAAAAGAATTGTTCCACGTTGCTGAAACATTCCACCTTGTTCAACACGATTGATGATTTCACGAACATCTTTTACGCCCGAAGAAATTGCAGAAAGTGTATGGATTGGTCTTTGAAGATGTTGCGCAATAAGCTGTGCCAATGTAGTCTTCCCAACACCTGGTGGACCCCAAAAAATCATTGAAGGAATCAATCCTGAGTCTAATGCTCTCCTCAAGGATGCCCCTTCTTTCAGTAAATGTTCTTGCCCTATGTATTCATCCAAATTCGTTGGGCGCATTCGTTCAGCAAGAGGTGGGAGAAATGACATTGATTTCAATTTACGTTTCAAAGATAGCCAAATAACCTGCCTTTAAAGTCAGTCACTTGCATCAAATAATCAACAACAAAAAATGAAAAAGAAGATCAGTTATTGTTTGGATTGATGGGGAATTTCGAAATGGTCTTGTATCGTTCTCCTTGTTTTCCAAGACAGAATTCCCAAAAATGATCGTTCGACGTGTTTAATATTTCTTGAGCAGATATATTATTTGCAACTATCCACGAGTTTTCTTTAAGTTCATCCGTCAGTTGCTGCTTTTCCCAGCCTGAATAACCCAAGAAAAATCTGATTTTACTTCCATTGGAAGGATCTTTATCTAAAAATACTTTGATTTGCTCATATGTGCCACCGTAAAACAAATCATCTGTTATCGGCAAACTACCCTCAATAGCGTCTCCAAATCCATGTATAAAAAATAAACTCTCAGTTTCAACTGGACCGCCAACGCTAATTCTTGCTTGAATATCAGGAAATTCCTGGTCCACCTCATGAAGATCCACCTCTAAGTAATTGTTTAAAACAAAACCGAATGTACCTTCTTCACTGTGATCACATAAAAGAATGACAGATCTGCGAAAAAAATCTTCATCCAAGAATGGGTCTGAAATTAGCAGATGTCCGCTTTTTGGTTCTTTGGTGTTTTTAAACGATAGGTCGATCACAAAAAAGGATTTTTACAAAGAAGTAAAAAAACTTCATGATGCGCAATAATTAACCGGGAATAAATTTAAAACTATAAGAATACCGGTGGTTTTCTAATTTCAATTTTCGCATCTTGGAAGAGCGTTGATGTGTTTCGAATGCTTAATAAGAAACTTTTATTACCTCCAATTGGCGTCCAATAAAATGACAAGGCCCAGCAATGCATGTTTCGTGCTAATGTAAATCTGGCATTCGAAATACTTGACGATTCGAAATCGTAATTGATATTTGCTGATAACTTCCACCGTTGTGTAAAGCTTATATCGCCATTCGTAACAAGTGTTTGAACTTGATTGAAGTTTTGTGGAGAGGTCAAGCTTTTAGAAGTATTGGCATTGATAGAATAGACATGAGAAAAAGAAACCTTCCACGGTATATTAAAATCAAGCAGGTATTCAGGATGTAGTGCGAAATAGCTGTAATCAGCGGTCCAGTTATCTAAAATGTTTTGCTGGGTATTTGATAATCTTTCTCTGCTTTCTTTGGATGTTAAAGTCAAAGATGTAGTTACTGAATTTTGAATAAATCGGCCTAATTTCCCATTTGTGTTCAACGCATACTGACTGAGTGTTTTACCCGAACTATCCGACCAACTGTATGGACTAAACGTTGAAACAGCGACGATATTCATCCAATTGACAGGACTAATTCGTAAATTGAGGTTGAAATCAGAAAGTCGCATTGAATCTTTATTCATGTCATAAGTCCCGTTAATGGATAACATGTCTATAATTCGTGTTTTTTTAAATCCGGTTACCGTGTCTCTATCCGACTTTCGTTTTAACTCAAACGTATTGTTAATACCAAAAGTAATGAGTGCAGCTGTATTTGTTGCGCCACTGCTGTATACGCTTCGCTCAAAAGGAGAGTAGGTGATTGATGTCTGACCAACACCTGCATTGGTAGTGATGAGCTTGTTGACTTGTGGAACATAACGCAGTCCCATGTTAGGTGTCATAATGTGCCTTAGTAGTGCTTTTTTCTTTCCAGCGAATTTATAATAACTGTAGACCATTGTAGTCATTTGAATACCTGCATTCATCTCATGAACCATGCCTCCACGCTGCAGGGTATCAACCGCAGTGTTGTTTGAAGATGCATTGTACGTTTTTTCAATTTGCTGAAAATTAACCTTGTTGATGTAATTGAATGAAGGGGTCAGCTTAATAGTGTTTTTCAAGAACGCTGCTGTGGTTGTAATAGATACATTCTGGTAAACCCCATTCATAAATTGCGAACTTATAGCATTCAGGTTTCCTGAGGAAAGCAATGAATCTTTAAAGTTTGATCGATTTTGTCCTTCGAGATTATAAGTAACCCCAAGTCTTGAAAATAGTTGACTCAAACCACCTGTCCCTCGCACATACTTCTTAAACGGGAAGAAACGAGTAACATTTAAATTATAGATAGGAGAAGTCAAGGAAACATTCTTTGATAGCGAGTTTTGTCGAACTGATACTTTGAGTCCCATTGTTACGGGCTTACCTGGAAACAAGCGACTTATATTTATGTCGGAGTTAAAGCTATTGTTGAAGTATTGGCTGTTTAATGGATCTAAATTGTTTTTAGATTGATTGTCTGAAATGAAATTTACGTTCGATGAAAAATTCCAATAGGGATTTGATAAGTTCTCTTTCCTGTGAATCCAAGCAATACTTAATTTATTATTGTTTGTGTTTGAAGGGAATCCACTCTTAAATTGTTGGAAGCCAAGATCAAGGGAACCTTTAAAACCGTATCGTTTGAAATATTCCAAATTGTTTCGGAGTCCCCAGCTTCCTCTTGAATAAAGGTTAGCATAAACCGTTGTTTGCAACCTGTCATTTATAGGTATGTAATATCCAAGATTTTGAAATCCAAATCCATAAGCTGAAAGAGGTGTGATTTCAGGAAAAAGAATTCCGTGTGTTCTCTTTTTTTGTTGAGGTATTACACTGAATGGCAATCCTAAGGGAGTGGGTACACCTTTTATCCATAAGTTCATTGGTCCAGTAACGATTCGTTTTTCTGGAATTAAAACTGCTTTCGATAACTGAAAATGGTAATGGGGGGCTTCTAAATTACAAGTTGTAAATCTACCCATCTTAAAATGAATATCATCATTAGCTTGTTTCTTGGCTATTCCCATGTACAAATACGCCTCGTCTTGTTTGACAGCCAATTCCTCAATATATCCTTTTTTCGTTTTGAAATTATACCGAATTGATGAAGCTTTTACATCTTCAGACCCATCCTTTAAAATGGGGAAATTGATTTTATTACTGTCTTTGTCGAATTCATATCTTGCAAGTACTTCCTTGTTATTTAGGTCAACAAGCATGTATCCAGCGGTCAGTGTTACGTCAGTTGTTTTTAAATTCGCGTTTCCGTAGAGGTGAATTTGCCTTTTTTCTAAGTCTTTAAAAATTGAGTCGCGCGCACTGTACCGAATGATATCATCAAGGCTTTCGTCATTTATTACAACTGTATCCTTCGTTTGGCTGTAACAGAAGTTGTGCGGGTACATTATTAACAATGACCCGAGAATAAGTATCAGTATGGAATGCTTTTTGGTCAAAGATTCGACTGTATTTTTGTTTTTAAAGGCATTGTTGTGCCTGCAAAACTATTAAAATTAGCTTGTTGAAATGGAAAAAATCTTGAGATATAACTGCTTTAGGTATTTTTTATTGCTTTCTGTTCTTTTCGTTTTTCTTGATTTAATCGCCCAAAACACGTCTGTTGATCGTCCTACCATTAAAACGATTGTAATTGATGCTGGTCATGGTGGGAAAGATCCTGGTTGTCATGGCGCAGCAGCAAATGAGAAAACCGTTTGTTTGTCGATTGCTTTGAAATTAGGGCAGTACATAAAAGACAAATACCCTGGAATAAAGGTTGTATTTACGCGTGATAAGGATGTTTTTGTTGAGCTTGACGAAAGAGCAAATATTGCAAATCGAGCCAAAGCGGATCTGTTTATATGTATCCACGCCAATTCCGCCAGTCCAGCAGCGTATGGTTCTGAAACATATGTTTTGGGATTACACCGCACAGAATCTCAGCAGAAAGTAGCCGAAAGGGAGAACTCAACAATTTATCTTGAAGATGATAATGGGGCAAAGTATAAAGATTTTGACATGTCTCCGGATGCACTTATTGCCCGTCAACTTCAACTTTCCGTTTTTTTAGATCAGTCTATAAATTTTGCGGACAAGCTTCAAAAAGAATTCAAACGTTTAGGCCGTTATGACAGAGGTGTTAAACAAGCGGGGTTTTTAGTGCTTTATAAAACAACAATGCCGAGTGTGTTGATAGAGACTGGCTTTCTAACAAATCCATCAGAGGAAAAATTTTTAGGAGATACAACGGGGCAGCGTAAAATGGCGCAGTCAATGTTTAGTGCTTTTGAAAGCTATAAAAACGAATTGGAAGGAATAGACGGTAAAACAACTAATTCTTCAGCATTTGTTCAAACGAGTGAGCCTGTTGAAAGTCAAGAAAATTCTACAATTGAAATTGATAACAACGTGATTTTTAGAGTTCAGATTGAAACATCCGAAAAAAAAATAGCAACGACTGCTGAAAAATTTAAAGGATTATCGGTTTATGAATATATGCAGGATAATCTATTCAAATACACTGTTGGTAGTTTTACAGATGACTTTAAGGGGGCAAATGCATACAAAACTGAATTGCGAGAAATGGGATTTCAGCATGCTTTTGTTGTCGCCTTTCAGAATGGACAAAGAATTAATTTAGAAAAAGCTATTAAATTAGCGGAAAAATAAAGGATTTTGAAGATCTCAAAAGAAATTAAAACCGGGATAATTGCAGTTGCTGCGATTGCAATGCTGGTTGCAGGAATAAATTTTTTGAAGGGTAATAGTTTTTTTGGTGGCGACAAAAAATATTATGCATACTTCCCAAATTCCGGTCAATTGGCCGTTGCCTCTAATGTAACGTTGAATGGGGTGATTGTCGGAAAAGTGTTGGAGGTTGAATATGTGCCACAAAATGCGGCCGATAAAAGAGTTCGAGTTGCATTTTCTATTCAAAATGACGATGTTAAATTACCTGTTGGATCGATTGTTGAGATCGGTTCGCTGGATTTGTTTAACAAAGGAATGCTCATCTCTGTAAGTTCAGATCTTTCAAAAGGATTTTACAAACCGGGGGCTACATTAGAAGGCCGATTGGCTGTAGATATGATGTCACAAGTGAAGTCCTATGCAGATCCGATTTCTCAAAAAGTTCAAGCGATGATGAGTTCTATCGATAAAATGGTGACTTCATTAACTGCATTTTGGGATACTACTGCTACGTCTGAGATTGAGCAAAGTATGAAACAAGTTAAAATTGCAATTGAACGCATCGGAAATGTTGCGGAGGAAGTTCAATTGCTTGTAGGAGAGGAGAAAGTGAAGTTTGGTAGAATTATGACCAACGTTGAAAGTATTACTCAAAACCTTAAAAAGAGCAATGAAGAAGTGACAAACATTATTGGTAATACAAAAAAAATTACCGACGAGATGGTTACTGCTGATTTCAAAGGTGTAATAAGTAGTGCAGCACAAACCCTAAAAACATTTAATGATGTTTTGGCATCTGCTCAAAAAGGGGAGGGCACCCTTGGTAAATTGCTTGGAGATGATAAACTTTTCAATGAATTAGTTCAAACAAATAAAGATTTACAAGAGTTAGTGGATGATATTCAGATGCACCCTGAAAGATATATTCACTTCTCTGTTTTTGGAGCAAAAACAAAAGGTGTACCTTTGTCACCAGCAGAAGAACAGAAGCTTCGGTTGATGCTCGATTCAACAGTTACAAATTAAGCAATAGAAGTATGTCAATAATCATCTTTGCACTTTTATTTATTGTTGGTACAGGTTTGTTTACCTTCAATATTCTTCAGATTCGTTCGAATATACAATTAGGTAAATCGATTGATCGTTCAGATAATTCATCGGAAAGATGGAAAACAATGATCCTTGTCGCTTTAGGACAAAAGAAGATGTTTACGCGGCCAATTGCAGCAATATTGCATCTTGCTATTTACGTTGCTTTTATCATTACTCAAATCGAGTTAATAGAAATAGTTGGAGATGGGTTGACGGGAAGTCATAGAATGTTTCATGAAGCATTGGGTGGTTTTTATACATTCATGATTAGCTTTATTGAAATACTTTCCTTTGCCGCATTGTTAGCAACAATTGCGTTCTTGTCGAGACGTAATCTTTTGAAATTACCACGTCTAAACATGAAGGAACTAGTTGGTTGGCCAACGAAAGACGCAAACTTGATTTTGATTATGGAAATCATTTTAGTTTCCTGCATTTTCACAATGAATGGGACAGATGAAGTGTTGCTTTCAATGAAATCAGGGGAGCCTTTATCCTATGGTTTTGCTATTTCAAGTTGGATAGGGCCTGTACTTTTTGGTGGAATGAATGAACATACACTTCACATACTTGAGCAAGTAGGCTGGTGGGGACATATATTAATGGTTTTTGCGTTTTTAAATTACCTTCCATATTCCAAGCATTTACACATTCTCTTTGCTTTTCCAAATACCTATTATTCAAATTTGAATAACAAAGGTAAGTTCACAAATATGGAATCAGTGACATCCGAAGTAAAATTAATGCTCGATCCAAATGCTGATCCTTATGCTGCTCCAGCAGAACCAGTCGGTGAGCCACAACGTTTCGGGGCAAAAGATGTTGCTGACCTTACATGGAAGAATTTGATGGATGCTTATTCCTGCACAGAATGCGGAAGATGTACATCTTCATGTCCTGCAAATGTGACAGGTAAATTACTGTCTCCCAGAAAAATAATGATGGATACGCGTGACCGTTTGACTGAGGTAGGTAAAAACATCAAAAAGCACGGAAAAGACTATTCAGATGGTAAGAGTTTATTGGGTGACTATATTTCTGAAGAAGAGATTTGGGCATGTACTTCATGCAATGCTTGCGTTCAAGAATGTCCTGTAAATATTGATCCACTTTCCATAATAGTTGATCTCAGAAGATATTTAGTGATGGAAGAATCAAAAATGCCAACGGAATTAACTGGTATGTTGACAAATATTGAGAACAATGGTGCTCCTTGGCAGTTCTCTCCAAATGATCGTTTAAATTGGGCAAATGAAGAATAAGAAGTCAGAAGTGGAATTGATAGAGTTGGTTGAAAACGGAAAACATCTTTCACCAATTTTACCTGAGCATGTGAAAAACTACCTCATTGATATTGATGGTACTGTTTGTGATGATATTCCAAATGAAGAACCTGAAAGAATGGCAACAGCTGCCTTGTACCCGGATGCATTGGAAACAGTCAATAAATGGTTTGAGGAAGGCCATGTAATTACTTTTTTCACTTCAAGGTTAGAAGAACACCGCACAGTTACGGAAGAATGGCTTAAAGATAATGGGTTTAATTACCATGGCTTACTTATGGGTAAACCTCGTGGTGG
>JBIIQP010000023.1:0-25971 GCA_044341975.1 Crocinitomicaceae bacterium | reverse complement strand
TGAATTACAATACAGTCAGACTGGTTACAAATGGTTGACAGGTTTTACCTTAAAAACAGGTGCTAACTTCAATGTTACTGAGCGTTCAAATATCTTTATGAATGTTGGATTATTGAATAGAACTCCTCAATACAGTAATGTAATTGATAATAACACCAATACATTCTTTGTCGAGATCCTGAATGAAAAGATCTACGCCGCAGAGATTGGCTATGGATTCAGATCTAAAAAGTTAAGCTTGAATGGTAATGGATACTATACCTATTGGCAGAATAAACCTTTTCCTTTTGGTGTGAGTATTCCAGATCCAAATGACCCAACTACATTTGTTCAGGCAAACATTAATGGAATGGATGCCCTTCATATGGGAATCGAATTTGATGCAGCATTTATCGCTACAAAAAAGATCACACTTGAGGGTATGGTTTCTTTGGGTGACTGGACATGGCAGTCCTCAGAAACGGTAAATGTTTTGGGGCAACTTTATTCATTCGATGCTAAAGGAGTGCATGTCGGTGATGCTGCGCAGTCAACATATGCAGGAACGGTTCGTTATGATTTCATTAAACGAGGATACATTAAGTTAAAGTACACTTATTTCGATCGCTATTATTCGAACTTTGATCCATTCTCATTGACTGGTGCTAATGGTGGCAGAGAGTCTTGGAAAATACCTTCTTATGGACTACTTAGTTTACACGCTGGTTATACATTGAAATTTGACAAGAGTGCTTTGATCTTTAAAGCGAACGTTTTCAATTTGCTCAATACAATTTATATTTCAGATGCACGAAACAACCAGAATGGATCAGGTTTCAATGCGGATGATGCAGGTGTGTTCATGGGGCCTGGAATGACCTTGAACTTTTCGTTAGGTTTTGAATTTTAATTAAATTAGAATATGAAAAAATTAGTTTTAATTGGTGGTGTTTTCTTTTCTGCATTAGCAGTGAAGGCGCAGGTAATCGATATTTCGGTTTCAAGAACTTACAGCGTTGGACAAACCGTAACAGTTTCTGGTGTTGCTACGAATGGGTCTGAATTAGGTACAATTCGATACATGCAGGATGGTACAGGTGGTGTTGCTGCCTATGGTGGAGGATTGACGGGAATTGCTCGTTATGATTCATTGACTGTTACTGGTCAGATCGCTGACTTCAGTGGATTAATGGAATTGACAAACTTAACTGTTGTTGATCACGGCCCGGCTGTAATTACTCCTCAACCATTGGAAGTTCCTATCCCAAGTATTACCGAAACTATTGAATCTCAGTATATCAAAATCACCAATGTTACATTTGTACAGACTGGAACTTTTGCCGGTAACACAACTTATCAGGTAACAGATGGGACAAATACACTTGATGTAAGGATCAATACTTCAACCAACATTGATGGTACTGCAATCCCGACGGGTGCATTAACGATTTTTGGTGTGGTTGGACAATTCAACGCTAACTATCAGATCGTTCCACGTGATTTGAACGACATTATAGCGTATGTTGCTCCGGTTCGTGAGATCAATGTGAAACTGGCAGGTAATACTGTACTTACAGGATCAACTTATTTTATTGGTAATACGGCTTCTTTGCCTGTAGTTATCGAAAACTACGGTGTAGGAAATTTGAACCTTTCAGGTAGTTCTTTTACAGGTGCTAATTCCGCAGATTTCGGTTCTAATATCAACACCGGTGTTATTGGCGGCAGCGGAACAGGGTCATATGCTTTGACATTTACACCAGCAGGTACAGGATCAAGATCTGCAACATTGCAAATTGGTTCAGACGACACAGATGAAAACCCATACGTTATCTATTTCGAAGGTGTCGGGACAGATAACCTGGCTACTTCTCCAACAACAAATGCTTCAGGTCTGACGTTCTCGAACGTTCAGGCATACACATTGAATGGTTCATACACTGCAGGTACAGGTGCGACAAAATATCTTGTAGTATGGAAAAATGGAAGTGCTCCTACCGGAACACCTGTTGACGGTACAACTTACAAACGAGGTGATGTAGTGGGTAATGGTACTGTTGCCTATGTAGGTGGAGGAACAGCTTTCACACCGAGAGGGATTATTGCAAATCAGAATTACTATTTTGCAGTTTATGCATTCAACGGACAAGGCGGGTTTGAAAACTACCTAACTACTTCTCCAGCAACAGGATCTGTTACAAGTGGTGGTGAGAATATTGGAACATATTATAACGGGATCAATTCAACTTCTGCTTCATTCCTGACTAATTTGAGCGCATTGATCAATCCGCATACTCAGATCTCATACTTTAACTATAAGCAGACGATCATGACTGAGTTTGAGGCACGCGATACGACTGACGGTAGATCCCTTGCTATTTGTGCTTATTCAGGAGAAAGAAAAATCTACAATGATCCATTCGATTGGACAACAGTTAATTTCAGTAGAGAACACGTTTACTGTCATTCTTGGATGCCAACCAATCCGGCAGATAGTCCAGAAAAGCCAGAATATACCGACCAACATAATTTGTTGCCTGTGAATTTCTCAAATGTGAACTCTGTTCGAAGTAACTACCCACTGGGAGAAGTTGTGACTGTGCAGTCATCATATCTTGGAGGAAAATTCGGAACAGATGCAAATGGAGATCTTGTATATGAACCACGTGATGACATGAAAGGTAATGCAGCGCGTGCAATGATGTATGAGGCTGTGGCTTACAATGGTATTAGTGGTAACGATTGGCATTTTATGGATCCGATCAGCACATTCATTCCTTACATACCATACGGTCAAGATCAAAACGTGATCAAGAACTGGCATTTTGCTGACCTTCCGGACGCATATGAGATCGCAAGAAATGAATATATTCACAGTGTTCAAGGAAACAGAAACCCATTCATTGACTCTGTTGAATTTGCATGTCATGTAAATTTCATCAATGCTATGTCATACATTTCAACTCCTTGTTCTTTAGGAACTGAAGAAATGTCAGCGGATGATCTTACTGTATGGCCAGTTCCTGCATCTGAAGAGATCTTTGCTGAAGTAGAAGGTTCTGTTATTGTTTCTTATGAGTTAGTTGATATGCAAGGTCGAGTGGTACTTTATAATTCAGCATTTAATGCTGCATCTATGAAGTTAAACGTTCAACAGTTGCATTCAGGTTCTTATATTCTTAGATTAGTAACTCCAAACGGTGAGGCTCAGCGCAAAGTGGTTATTGAATAATGAGAAACTTCATTTATATTATCATCATTGGAGCAGGTCTTTGGGCCTGCTCTTCTGTTAAACAGACTTCTGTTGATGCGCAGAACGTTAAAGTAGATGATAGATTCTCTGTAAATCAAAGTATCGACAGTATTGTTGCTCCTTATCGAGATTCTGTGAACAAAGAAATGGGAGAGGTACTAGCGCATTCGAATTTTAACTTGATAGCACAAAGACCATCGTCTAGTTTAATGAATTGGGTGGCAGATGCCGTTTTCGCCAATCAAACAAAAACAGTCAGGCTTTCGACTCCGACTTTCTGCCTTTTAAATACAGGAGGCATCAGAAATACATTAAATATAGGAGACATTACTTTGGGCGATATGTTTAAATTGATGCCATTTGACAATGAGATTGTTTGGGTCCAGTTTCCTGCCGAAGTATTACCAGAAATTGAACGGGCAATACTCAAGTCGGGTGGGGAGCCTATTGCAAATGCAAAAATGATCAATGGAAAATTAGAAATTAATGGCTGGAGGGAAAATACAACCCATTTCTGGGTGATCACATCAGATTACCTCATGAAAGGTGGTGACAATATGGAGTTTTTCAAGAAACGAACGGAAACCAACCTTACGGGCAAATTGATGCGTGATGCACTTATTACCGAAGCAAGGGAACAAAAAGAATTATACGTCGATACGACAATGCGAATAATTAATTAACATGAAAAGGAGAGATTTTGTCCAAAAAGGAGGTATAGTCCTTGGCGCTTTTCTTGTTAGTGGAAATGTATTGGCTTCAACAGAAAAAAGGAGTCGAAAGATAACAATTCTGCATACCAACGATACACATTCCAATATAGACGCCTTTCCTTCAAATCACGCCAAGTATCCTAATCAAGGAGGTGTAGCAAAAAGATTTGAGCTGTTCCAGAAAATCAAATCGGAAGAAGAAAACGTGATTATTTTGGATGCGGGAGATATTTTTCAAGGCACTCCGTATTTCAATATGTTTGGAGGCGTTTTGGAAATGAAGTTGATGTCTGAATTGGGATATGATGTCGCAACCATGGGAAATCACGATTTCGATGGTGGAATGGATGGATTTTTAAAAGCCAAGCAACACGCTAAATTTCCATTTGTTTGCGCGAATTATGATTTTAGTGATACAATTTTGAAGGACCAATTGCTTCAGCATGTTGTACTGGAAAGAAATAAAATTAAAATAGGTGTCTTTGGAATTGGTGTCGAATTAAATGGTTTGGTACCTGATTCAAAGTATGGAAAAACCAGCTACCTGGACCCTATCAAAACTGCAAACGAACAAGCAGTATTGCTCAAAAAGAAAGGATGTGATTTAATTATTTGTCTTTCTCACTTGGGATTTGAGTATGCTGACAACAAAGTGTCGGATAAGGTGCTTGCTTCTAAAACAAAGAATATTCATTTGATTCTTGGTGGGCATACCCATACATTCTTGGATAAACCCTTTGAAGCTAAAAATTTGGAAGGGGAAACAGTTTTAATTAATCAGGCAGGATATGGCGGAGTACAAGTTGGTCGACTTGATTTTTGCTGCTTAGAGGGCGGATTTGTTAAAAATCAAGTTTTGGTGGTAAAATAAAAAAAAACGCCGACTTTCCCCGACGTTTTTCTTCGTATAAAGACTTTTTATTAAAGGTGAATCACCTCGCCATATGCAGCAGCTGCAGCTTCCATAATAGCTTCAGACATCGTAGGATGCGGGTGAACTGTTTTAATCAATTCTTCTCCAGTTGTTTCTAATTTTCGGATCGCTACGATCTCAGCGATCATCTCTGTCACATTCGCTCCAATCATGTGAGCTCCAAGTATTTCACCGTATTTCGCATCGAAAATAAGTTTTACGAAACCATCTTTAGCTCCTGCTGCACTTGCTTTACCAGAGGCAGAGAATGGGAATTTACCAATTTTAATATCGAAACCAGCTTCCTTTGCAGCTTTCTCAGTGTATCCAACAGATGCAATTTCTGGAGAACAGTAGGTGCAACCAGGAATATTTTTATAATCCAAAGGTTCCGGATGATGTCCAGCTATTTTTTCAACACAAATGATTCCTTCTGCTGATGCAACGTGTGCCAAGGCTGGAGTTGGAATAACATCGCCAATTGCATAAAATCCTGGAATGTTCGTTTGGTAGAAATCGTTTACAAGAATACGACCTTTGTCTACAACAATACCTACGTCCTCTAATCCTAAGTTTTCAATATTTGCTTGAATTCCAACCGCGGAAAGAACAACATCACACTCAATTTTTTCTTCTCCTTTTGCTGTCTTGACGGATACAATACAACCTTTTCCTTTTGTATCAACTGATTCAACTGAAGCACCAGTCATTACATTGATTCCAGCTTTCTTGAACGATTTTTCCAATTGTTTTGAAACTTCTTCATCTTCTACCGGAACAATATTAGGCAAATATTCAACCACAGTAACTTCTGTTCCAATTGAATTATAGAAATACGCAAATTCAACACCAATAGCTCCTGAACCAACTACCACTATTTTCTTCGGTTGACTTTTCAATGTCATTGCCTGGCGGTAACCGATAATCTTCTCACCATCTTGCGGTAGATTTGGTAATTCTCTTGAACGAGCTCCCGTCGCGATAATAATACCTTTATCAGCTGCATATTCTGTAACTGTTCCATCTTCAGCTTTCACACTGATTTTCTTTCCAGCCAATAGGGTAGCATTTCCTTTGATGACATCGATTTTATTCTTTTTCATCAAGAACTGAATACCAGTGCTCATTCCATTTGCCACACCACGACTTCTGTCAATCATTGCATTGAAATCTACACTAGCTTCTTTTACAGTAATTCCATAATCACTTGCATGTGTAAGGTATTCGAAAACATTTGCACTTTTCAACAATGCTTTCGTTGGGATACATCCCCAATTCAAACAAATTCCACCTAAAGATTCTCTTTCAACAATGGCTGTTTTTAACCCTAATTGAGAAGCTCTGATCGCAGCTACATAACCACCTGGACCGCTTCCTACAACAATAATATCATAACTCATAATTCCTGACAATAAAAATGCAGTGCGAATTTAACGTTTTTATCGATTGAACAATCAACAGAAGTTTGGACTTACTTTGGAAGACTATTCTTTTCAAGTTGCTCGGACTGCTGAAAATATTTCTTAGATTTTTCTAAATCACCTAATCCTTGATAAGCCATTCCCATGTGCTTGTATGCCAGGGGTCTGTCCCAATCACATTTCAGAGTTTG
Source organism: Crocinitomicaceae bacterium (assembly GCA_044341975.1). GTDB lineage: Bacteria > Bacteroidota > Bacteroidia > Flavobacteriales_D > Crocinitomicaceae > M0103. Next base: position 19,501 of record JBIIQP010000023.1, on the reverse strand, counting down.
ATTCGAATAATCGATGGCAATAGTGTAATTTTTAACAGCTGAGGCTTTGTCATTTTGTTGCAAGCTAGCTGCACCTCTGTTGATGTATACCGTCGCCATATTAACAAGAGCATCAGCATAGCAATTGCTTGAAAGTTCGATGGCCTTTTTAAAATTAATCTCAGCCGAATCCGTGTTTCCAATGAAACCATAGCATGTTCCAAAATTGTTGTAAACCGTTGGATCCGTATTATTCATTTCAAGTCGACGCTTGTAGTGTTTGATTGCTTCCGGATAACGATTCGTATTTTGATACACTTTCGCCAATGTGCTGTGAACCTCTGGAAATGCCTCATGAATCTTTAAAGCGTTAAGCAGTTCCTTCTCGGCAGTAGCATAAATAACCTTTAATTGTTCGGGTGTTTTCACTTTTAATGTATCGCTGTTTGTCATCATATTGGCGTGATAATAATGCATGTGCACGCTTTCAGGTACGGTTTTAACATCCTTATCAAACAACGTTTTAACATTCTCCCAATCTTTATTTCTACTCACTGTTTTGGCGCTAAAAAGAATAATTACGGGAAGTATTATCAGCCAGTTAAAGGATTTCTCAGTAAAAATCTGAGTCAATTTCTGTGGTGTGAAATTTATTGACTTTGTTAACCAAACAATTAAATAACTAATCAACAAGCAAAAACCCAGTGAGGGTAGAAAAACAAGACGTTCGGCCATGTTTGTTCCAATGAGCATAAAAACGTTACTGACAATCGAAATTGTTATCAAATAGAAGAAAATAGCATAACTGTAAACTTTCTTTTCTTTCCAACCTTTCAGTGCCAAAAACAAAGCGCCAGCATGCAAAGCCAATGCAAGAAGGAATCCTCCGTTTGCTATGGAATCAACGATAGGAATTGTGTTAAACGAATAATCGCAAGAGAGTGGATGTGGTAAAATGAGCAATTTCAAATACCTACCGAGAATCTCTATTGCAGTCATTCTTTGGATTATAAAATTATCCGTAATCATCATTGAATTATCTGCAATGTTAATTTGCTTCAACCCAATACCACCAATAATATTCTGGTGTATGATTAAATAGGTAGCTGTAACACCCAAAATAAATCCTGTGATGACAGCATTTTTAGATATGCTTAAACCGGAAACAAAATGCAAAGTCACAGGCAATAAAGCAACAAACGTTATAGCTGATTCTTTAGAAAGAAGTGCGAGAAAATAAGCAATGCCAGTTACCACAATGTATCGCTTTTTCAGACTATCAGCATAAGATTTAGCAAACCACAATGCAATGATCATGAAAAACATTGCCAGCATTTCATCCCTACTTTTAATATTGGCAACGACTTCAGTATGAATAGGGTGGAACGCAAAAAGCAATGAAGCGATGAGTGTGAGGTAATACTGTTTAGGATAAAACTTATTCAACGTAAGGAAAATGAATCCGCAAAGTAAACTATAGATGAATATGTTGACCTTGTGAGATAATCCGGGAGTCCCGCCACTTTTTTCGTATTCATAAGCAAACATTGCTTATGAAAGAGGTCGATAGAGGTTGTCTTCGAAATTCATGCCTGTGCGGTATCCGTGAGAAAAAATATCTCCAATAGCGGCACTTCCTTTTACTGTGTATTCATTCTCGACGATGACTGAAAAATCATCAAGGTTATAATTGAACTCGGATGTATTTGTATAAAGAAGTCCACCACAAATAGCAATTATGATCGCTGTTAAATAAATTAAGATGCGATTCGAGTTGGTTTCACTTGATTCTGTCAAAACAGATTTTTGCTCCTTTTGAGTTGAAGGAATATTTTTCTTAGCGGAAAAGCTTTTATTCTTTGACATTTTCACGTTTATTTTCGTTGTGTAAAAATAATGGATTCAAAATGAATGATTTGATTATTACTCAAAAAAAAAACGCCCCGTTCAGGGCGTTTGTATTAAGAAGCTTGTTCTTCAAAATGAAGCTCTTTGGCTTTCTTTCGAGATAATTTTGCTTGAATTCTATCAACTGAATAATACATCATCGGCACGACTATGATGGTCAAGAACATGGAGCTAGTTAATCCTCCAATTAGGATCCAAGCCAAGCCATTTTTCCATTCTGCGCCAGAACCCGTCGCAGTTGCAATAGGAATCATTCCAATAACCATGGCAATTGTTGTCATCAATATTGGTCGCATACGCTCGCGAACTGATTCTAGCAATGCCAGATAAGTCGACATTCCTTTTTCTTTCAGATGATTTGTAAAGTCTACTATTAAGATGGCATTCTTGGCGACTAGTCCCAAGAGCATAAGCATTCCTAGCATGGTGAATATCCCCATGTTAGATGAAGTTAGACTTAAGGCCAGAATAGCACCAATTAAGGAAACAAGAATCGAGAAAAGCACAACAAAAGGATACACGAAGTTGTCATACAATGCAACCATAATCAGGTAAACAAGGATTAACCCGATTCCCATTGCAGTTCCAAGTGCGCCCATAGATTCTTTTTGTCTTTTGATTTCACCGCCCCATAGCAAGCGAACATTCTTATCCAACGGTTCTTTTTTGAGGTATTTTTCAATTTCTGCAGAAACGTTTCCTGAAGCAGTTCCTAATACATAGCAACGAAGGGTCGTATTTGAAATTCTGTTTTTTCTCTCAAGTGAACCAACACTATTATCAACTGAAACGTCTGCAAACTCACTCAAGCGAACTTGTTTGCCGTCATTCGTAGTAAATGTCATAGAATTGATGTCATCCGCATTTTTACGGTCAAATTTATCCATCATAATACGGATGTTGTACTCTTGACCTTCTGTATCAAATTGATTCTTGTCATTTCCAGTTAAAGCACTTTGTAGCTGCATTCCAATCAAAGCAATTGGAAGACCGAGTTGCCCCATCTTTTCCCTATCAAGTTCAATGCGAAGTTCAGGTGTTATGTCATCTGTTGAAATTGTTGGATCCTTCGCACCTTTAATGGTCAAAATTTTGTTCTTTAGTCTTCGAGCCTCTCGTATCAATAATTCTTGGTCATCCGATGAAAGAAAAATTTCGATAGGAGCTTCTTCAGATTCTACCATTCCGATATTAATCGCTTTCACTTCAATTCCTGGGAATTTGTTTTCGATTTTATTGCGAATTTCAGTCATGTATTGAATTGTAGGGTATTTCTTTTGCATCCCTTTTTTCAATTTGACAGTAAGTTCAGATCTATTTTCTGCCCCAAATGAAGCCGCACCCATTCCAGAGCTTGGACCACCAACATTTGCGAAGACGATATCAACAACCTCTTTTTGTGCTAAAATCATTTGTTCGATTTGCAGCGTTGTTGCATTGTTTTCTTCAAAAGTGGTACTCTTGTCGTACTTGAGTTTGATCATGAATTTACCTTGATCGCCTTGCGCAACAAATTCCTGACCTACAATTCCTAGACCCATTGTAGCCATACTAGCAACAAACAAGACAATGATGATGAGTCCCATTGAGATTTTATGGCGCAATGACCACCCAACAAGTTTTACATAATTATCAGTGAAGATGGTCACTCTTCTTTCGAACCACAAAAGTATGGCTTGTAGTGGGTTTTTAGGATTGAGTTTGATATCCTTTGCGAAGCGTGAAGCCAGCCAAGGAGTCAATGTGAAACAAACAAAAAGAGACATCAATGTTGAAACCACGACAACAATTGAGAATTGGTGAAGGATATCTGAAATGGTTCCCTCAATAAAAACAACAGGGGAGAAGACCACCACGTCGACAAGTGTAATTGCGAGTGCGGTAAATCCAATTTCATTTCGTCCTTCCAAAGCCGCTTTTCTCCGATCCTTGCCCATCTGTAGGTGGCGATATATGTTTTCCAAGACAACAATAGAATCATCAACGAGAATACCAATAACCAATGACATTGCTAAAAGTGTCATCAGATTCAAGGTGTATCCCAATAGATACATGGCAACAAACGTGGAAATAAGAGATGCCGGAATGGAAATCAATACAATGAAAGCATTTCTTAAACTATGGAGGAACAGTAGCATTACAGCCGCAACAAGTAAAACAGCAAGTTCAAGGTCATGGATAACTGCATCCACAGATTCAATTGTAGGAATTGAAGTATCCGTAGCGACTGTAAAGACAATCCCTTTGTCGGCATATTTCTTTTCGATTTCCTTGAATTTTTTCTTGGTTGCATTTGCCATGTCAACGGCATTCGCATCACTTTGCTTTTTAATTCTTAAACCAATTCCATTTTGACCATTGAAACGACTTACTGCCAATTGATCTTGAGAACCATCAACAACTTCTGCAACTTCGCCTAACTTCACAGATGAACCCCCAGATGAATAAAGTATAAGATTTTTGAGGTCATCAACTGTTTTGAACTTACCCGACAAGCGAACCGTGATTTGCTTGGATTTGTCTTTTAATTTTCCGGTGGGAAAATCCACATTTGCAGCATTAATTGCTTGGTCAATTGCAGAAAAAGTTAATCCAAAGGACTTCAATTTATCCTTGTCAACGTTTACTCGGAATTCGCGCTTTTCACCACCGATGACCTGCACTTCAGCAACACCTTTTGTTTGTTTTATTTGCGGAATAATTTGATCATCCATGAGCTCCATGAAATCACGGTCGTCCATTTTTTTTGCAATACTACTTACTTGCAAAACAGGTGATGCATTCGGCTCGATCTTCGCTAAAACTGGGTTAGTCGCTCCATCGGGAAGCTTGTTGAGCATGTTATTCACCTTTCTCTGAGCATCTTCCAATGAAGCATCGATGTTTGCAGATGCTTTAAACTCAAGCAACACTACTGATGCATTGTCTAAGGAAAATGCTGTTACCTCTGAAATGTTTTCAAGTCCACTTAAGGCATCTTCTAGAGGTTTTGAAATTTGACTTTCAACAGTTGCGGGTGACGCACCAGGGTAAGTGGTGGTAACGGTTAGAATGGGAGGCGAAAAATCAGGTAGTAATTCATAACTTAACTGATTGTAGCACAATAAACCCCCGCCAATTAAAATCGTAAAAATTACGATGATGAAAGAGGGTCTTTTAATGGAAAGTTCTGTAAGTGTCATTTCGACTTTTTATTTTGTCAATTTCACATTCGAATTGTCTTGCAGGTTCACTTGACCTTTCACAACAATTTTATCGTTTTTCGAAATACCGCTGATGATTTCAATAAATTCACCATCCGATGTGCCAGCATTAAAAGATGTCAATACTGCTTTTCCATTTTTTACGATATACACTTGTGGATTTTTTGAAGACCCAACTAGCGCCTTGCGCGGAATTGAAAGTGCTGTCACACTTTTGGTGTTGGAAAGTGAAGCAGAACCATACATTCCGGCCATCAATTGAGATGATGGATTGCTCACGATGATTTGCACCTTGAAATTATGTGATTTATCCGCTTGAACGGCCATATAACTTACTTTTCCTGTGAAAGATTGCCCATTGTATATGTCCGCCGAAACTGGTACAATTTGTCCGACTTTGAATTTCAGAATGTCGCGCTCGGGAACACTTATTGTTAATTTTAAAGAAGAAATATCTGTGATTTCAACAAGTGGAGAACCAGGCCCAATTACTGAACCTAAATCAACAAGTTTTTTAGTGATTACACCTGAGAATGGTGCGGTAATATTGGTACTTCTCAATTGTTTCTGTAATTGCTTTTTTTGCAATTCAGCAGAACGCAAACCAAGTTTCGTTTTTTCAACTTGTACACCAGGAATAGCATTGTCCTTGGACAGAGCAGCATTTCGAGCGTCATCATTGCGCTGACCTTCGATGCTTACCTCTATATTTTGAAGCTGAATTTGCAACATCTCATCATCAATCTTTGCAATCACTTGTCCCTGACTTACACGATCACCTTCTTCAACATCCAAACGAATTAGTTTTCCAGAGGCATCAGAACCGATTGTGTTTTGTTTGAAAGGGTCGAAGGTTCCCAGGTAACTGAATGCGCTGGCGAAAGTATGTGTTTCAGGTTGTGCCGCTTCAACAAGAATTGGTGTTTCGACATCATGAATGTAAATTTTAGCTGCAGCCTTTTCTTTGTTTGATTTTAATTTCATTACGGTAAGGGCAATCAGACCAATTCCGACAACAATGAAAATGATTGTTTTTTTATTCATTTTTTATTTGATTAATTGAGAGATAGTAATTCTATTTATTGGATACTTCCGATTGAACGCAGGTATTCTATTTCTGCAATTCTGAGCTGAATGTAAGAGGCAACGACGTTCGTTTGGGCTTGTTGCAGACCATTGTCAGCGGTAATTAAATCATTTGAACTGATGGTGCCAAGTTCAAGTTTTGCTACAGATTGATCGTAAACACTTTGAGCAAGTTTTAATTGTTCTTTCGACAATGCAAGTGCATTCGTTTGAACTTGAATCTGTCGTTTTGCATTCGCTATTTTAAGTTCTAATTGCTTAGTTGCCAACTCTTTTTGGTTTGCCAATTTTTCAGCATTTAATAGGTTGGCCTTTTGCTTGTGGTATTTTTCCAATCCATCAAAAAGTTTCCAATCAATACGCAACCCTACAAAAGCACCTTCAATACCAACTCGGTAATTATCAGCAGGTTTCATGTTATAGTTGTAATTGTAAGCGGCATAGAAGGAAATATTAGGTAAATAAGCCATGTTATTTCCCTTGTGCTCCTCTAAATTCATTTTTTGCTGAGCAGCGATAAGTTCCAATTCAGGAAGACTAGCAGCTGAATTATCAACTAGAATGGATTTTTCAACCATTTCATCTGCGGTAAGGTCAATTTTACCTGCAGGATCCATACCAATCAGTATTTTGAGCAATGTTTCTAGCTGATCTTTTGTAGCTTTCAAAGACTCGCTTGTGTTGAATAATGTCATTTTTGAAATTTTCAACTTATCTGCTTCAGTTTGAATAACCATTCCCTGACCAACTAGTGCTTCCATGTTACTGATCAATTTTTCCATGTTGGTCAAATTGCCTTGAACAAATTTCAATTGTTTACTAACAGCTTGAAGATTAAAGTAGGTTGTTGCAACTTGGAATTTAACATCTTGAGAAGTCAACTTTTGCTGTACATTGACAATCTCCTCATTAATCTTTAGTGCAGCAAGGCCATATTCAACCTGAGGATTAAACAAAATTTGAGTCAACTGAACAGTGTTGCTCAAGGTATAAGGAACGCCAAATTGCACAGTTGTGAATGTGCCAGGTGCTCCGCCAAAGAATGCTCCAGGTACAACCTGTCCAGGTATGATTGCGTTGTATTTGTAATCACCAGAATAAGCCAGTTGCGGCAATCTTGCAGAAAGATATGCAGACCGATTTCTATTATTGATCTCGATGTCTAATTGCGCATTTCTGACTGTAAAATTTGCTGTATCTGCCATGCGCAGACAAGTTTCAAGGTTTAATCCTTGAGCTTTGGATTGAATACTGCTGATAAGAAGCAATAAATACAATAATGTGTTTTTCATTCTTTGTTCTTTTAATTGGACTGTGGAAATAAAAAGTTAACCAACATATCAGATACTAATTTCTTGTGCAAGTTCAAGTTGTCGTCGTATTCTGTGGAAGTCATACCATGTAATTGCATTAACATATTCTTTGCCATGACGGGGTAGTGACAATTAGACATTATCAAAAGAGGTATACTGCTTAGGCTGATACTTCTCATTCGTCCTTCTTCCTGTGCTTTGAAGCATTCTTCGAAAATGCCGGTTTCGGCGACTTTAAGAAAATACTTTTGATGATCCATAGTGCAACCTTCCTCACGATTCATTTCATTTAAAATGAATGATGGAAGTTCAGGATGTTTTTCGAGGAATGCGTATTCATGTTCAATGAAAATTCGCATTTTTTCTTCGAGTGTTTTATCGGAACCAAATACTTGTACCATAGAGAGGATAAAGTCATCCATTGCTGCTTCAAAAATGATTTTGAATAGTTGACTTTTAGACCTGAAATAGTAATTCACAAGTGCAACGTTCTCTCCTGCTGCATTGGCAATTTCTCGCGAAGTACAACCATCAAAACCCTTGGCAAGAAAAACTTGTCTGGCAGCTTCGCGGATTTTATCTTCTGTTGATGTGTCCTTTTTCACCTTGATTTTTTGACGTCACAAATTTATACAAGGATTTTAAACGTTTGTTTAAAACAAGAGTAAAAAATCAAAAAAAATCATAAAAAAATCCCAGGTTGTTCCCCGGGATTCGCAGTTATTTGAAAATTAAATTGTTACACAGCAACATTGTGTTCCCTTAATGCTTCATTCAATGAGGTTTTTAAATCCGTAGAGGCTTTTCGTTGACCAATGATTAAAGCACATGGGACTTGGTAATCGCCGGCAGGGAATGTTTTAGTGTATGATCCTGGAATTACAACACTTCTTTCAGGTACATATCCTTTGATTTCAACAGGTTCATTGCCAGTCACATCGATTATTTTAGTAGATTTAGTCAAGACGACATTGGCACCTAGTACCGCTTGTTTACCAACTCGAACACCTTCAACAACGATGCACCTTGATCCAATGAACGCATCATCTTCAATAATGACAGGGGATGCCTGCAGTGGTTCTAATACGCCGCCTATACCTACACCTCCACTTAAATGGACATTTTTTCCAATTTGAGCGCAGGATCCTACTGTTGCCCATGTATCAACCATCGTTCCTGAATCTACATAAGCACCAATGTTAATGTAAGATGGCATCATGATCACACCTGGCGCAACATAAGCGCCATAGCGAGCAATTGCATGAGGAACAACGCGAACACCAAGTTCTTTGTAATTTCTTTTTAACGCCATTTTATCGTGAAATTCAAATGGACCAACTTCGATGGTTTCCATCTGTCGGATAGGGAAGTACATTACCACCGCTTTTTTAACCCATTCGTTTACAATCCAATCGCCATTTTCAGCTGGTTCAGCAACTCTGATTCTACCTTTATCAATCTCTTCAATAACATGTTCAATGGCTTGAATAGTTGCCGAATCTTTCAATAAATCTCGATTTTCCCAAGCTGCTTCTATGATTGATCTCATTTTTCTTTTTTTTTGACAAATATAGAGATACTCCTTAGAATGGGATATCCACCTTATATTTGTGTGATGAGTAAAATAATTGCAATCGATTTTGGATTAAAACGCACGGGTTTAGCCATAACAGATGATTTAAGGATAATTGCTGCACCATTGACCGCCATAGATTCAACGAATTTAATGGACTATCTAACGTTGTTTTTTCAAAAAGAATCAGTCGAAACGATTGTGCTTGGTGAACCAAAGCGACTGGACAATTCGGACACACATATTTCTGAAAATGTACGATTGCTTAAAGTCGCACTAGAAAATCAATTTCCAGATAAAAAAGTCGTTTTACATGATGAGCGTTTTACCTCAATGATTGCTGCCCGCTCAATGGTGGATGCTGGAATGAATAAAAAGAAGCGCCAAGACAAAGGAAATTTAGATATGGTTAGTGCAACTGTTATTTTGCAATCTTACATGGATTTTATTTCTTAGTCCAAAAAAACGTTAAGCAGAATACAGACATTCGACCTTTCACTTATTTTTGCAACAAAATTATTTCGATGATCCTTCCAATAGTAGCGTATGGTGATCCGGTTCTAAAAAAAGAAGCGGAGGAAATTGATCAAACTTTTCCTAAACTAAAGGAGTTGATAGGTGACATGTATGAGACCATGTATGCGGCTCAAGGTGTTGGTCTTGCTGCACCTCAGATTGGAAAATCAATTCGAATGTTTGTGGTTGATGGAAGTCCGTTTGCGGATGATGAAGAAGAGGATGATGAACCAGATCCAAAAGCCGCAGGAATCGAAAATTTCAAAAAGGTATTCATCAATCCAATTATCGAAGAAGAGGAAGGTGAAGAATGGGGTTTTCATGAAGGCTGTCTTTCAATTCCCAAGATACGTGAGGAAGTTTTCCGCAAAGAAAAAGTGCATATATCTTATTACGATGAAAATTTCGAATTTCATGAAGAAGTTTTTGAAGGATATGCAGCACGGATCATTCAGCACGAGTATGATCACGTAGACGGTATTCTTTTTACCGATCACCTTTCGCCGCTGAAAAGAAGGCTATTGACAAAAAGGCTTCAAAATATTTCAAAGGGAGAGGTAAACGTAGATTATAAAATGAAATTTCCAGTAATTAAAAAAGCCAGATAATATGAACGTATTTTTCAAACCAAGTTTTATTTTGTTTTGCGCAATGTTAGCCTTATCTATGACATCGTGCGGAGATTCAAATAATGATAAGGCTGAAAAACCATCAAAAGAGCAATTGAAAACACGCATCAAAGTGATGGAGGACTCTTTGAAAGGTTTGCAAGCCAATTTGAATGAAATAAAACAAATTCCAAATCTTACTCATTTTGAATTAATTAATCGTTTGTTGGATTATTACCATAATTACCCAGAGGATGACTATGCAGCAGAATGTTTGGATAAAGTGCATATGAAGTATTCGGGCATGAATATTCACGAGAGAGCCGTTCAATATGCAGATACGCTATTGAAAGAATATCCTAAATACGTAAATAGATCATTGGTTTTAGAAAGTCAAGGCAGTGCTTACGATATTTTCATTCATCCAAGAGATACTTCAAAAGTGCGTTATTATTATACATTGTTGATGAAAGAAAATCCAGGGATGGAAAAAGATAAAAAAGAAGGAATTGAAGACCGATTAAAACATTTGAAAATGAACTTCGATGAATTCATTAATTATAAAATGGAGAACATGGACTTACCTTAAATTTGTCTGTTAACGATGTGTTAATTCTAATTTTTGGCCTGAAAATTGTTTTATTTTTACTCAAACAACTTAATTATACAACCATGAAAAAAGTATTTTTCTCTCTATTAATGATTTTCGTTGCTGCAACATTCAATAAAGCTGTTGCACAAACCATTGAAAAAGGTGCGAAGATTGAATTTTCAAAAGAAACGCACGATTACGGAACAATCAAATACGAAGGTGATCCGTATTGTGAATTTGAATTTAAGAATACAGGTGATGAACCATTGATTATTTCTAACGCGAAAGGATCATGTGGGTGCACAGTTCCTGAATGGCCGAAAGAGCCAATTGCACCAGGAGCAAAAGGAGTTATCAGAGTGAAATATGATACAAAACGTCCTGGAGCAATCAACAAAAGTGTTACGATTACTTCAAACGCAATCAACGGTTCTTTTGACGCAACAACTAAAACAAGTACGAACATCTTGAGAATCAAAGGAAATGTACTTCCAGCTCCAGAAGGTCAAGCACCTGTAAACAACTCAGGCGCTCCAACAAATAATTAATTGTGCGATCAGTTCTGCTGATTATACTAATCTTAAATTCCGCCCTTGGGTTCACCCAAGAGGCGGAATTTTTTGTTAAAGGGTCAACCTATAAATTTCCTGATGCCAAAGAAGGCGAACAACTGGAGCATGTATTCATAGTAACAAATACAGGTGAAAAACCTCTACTGATTAGTGCATACACAGTCGAATGCAGTTGCACCAAAGCCTATTTTCCGAAAGACCCTATACCTCCTGGTGGGTCATCTCAACTAAAAATCACCTTCGACACCGAAGGGAAGTCTTATTTCCAAGATCGTATCGTTTACTTCACTACAAATACGAAAAGAAAAAAGGAAAAACTCCGTTTCAAAGTATTTGTATCGCCTAAATAGGGCCTTGTCATAGTCGTTAAATTGTTGATAAAATTGCCTCAAAGGAGTGGGTAATTTGTATATATTTATACTTCGATTTAACTACCCACATGTACATCATTTTTGATACCGAAACCACGGGTTTGCCCCGCGACTGGAAAGCTCCTGTTACTGATACAAGCAATTGGCCAAGAGTGGTGCAGATTGCCTGGCAAGTGCATGATGACATGGGTAGGCTGGTTGAGCAAAAGGATTTTTTAGTCCGACCGGATGGTTTTGATGTTCCTTACGATGCAGAAAGAATTCATGGTATTTCCACAGAGCTTGCTTTGAAATATGGTGATTCTTTGGAGGATGTGCTCTTTCTTTTTAACAAAGCACTTGAAAAAGCAGATTTTGTAGTCGGACAAAATGTTGGGTTTGACCTAAATGTTGTAGGGTGTGAATTTATTCGGTTAAATACAAATTCTCGACTTTTGGAAATGCCTGTATTGGATACTTGTACAGAGGCGACAGCTGAACTTTGTCAGTTGCCAGGAGGAAGAGGAGGAAGACCGAAATTACCAACTTTAACGGAGCTTCATGAGTATCTTTTTCATGAACCATTTGCAGAAGCCCACAATGCAACAGCAGATGTGGAAGCGACAACACGTTGCTTTTTAGAACTTTTGCGAAGAGAACATTACTCTATTGAACAGCTCAAATGCAAGGAAGATTACCTCCGCGACTTTCGAGAATTAAATACGGAATCAGTTGCCTTAATAGGGCTAAAACATTTAAATCTTAAGGAAGAAAGCGCTAAACTCAAACAAGTAAAAACGGAGGGACAAGGTGCTACTTTTCTTAAAAATGAATCAATTTTAGATGTTGCAGACTTTGAATTTGCACACCTTCACAATCATACACAATTTTCAATTCTACAATCGACTATCGATGTAAATGGTTTGGTCGCTAAAACAGCTGAATTAAATATGTCGGCTGTTGCACTTACTGATACCGGAAATATGATGGCAGCCTTTCATTTTGAGAAGGCGGTGAGTGCCTACAACAAAAACATCAAAATTGAGCGCGAAAAAGCCCACGAAAATGGTGAGGATTTTACGAAGAAAGAAATACTTCCAATAATTGGATGTGAATTCAATGTTTGCAGAAATCTAGAGGACAAAACACAAAAAGACAATGGGTATCAAGTGGTTTTGTTGGCTAAAAACAAAAATGGATACCACAATCTAGTGAAGCTGGCATCAATTGCCTATACAAAAGGAATGTACTATGTTCCACGAATTGACAAGAGGGTAATTGAACAGTACAAAGAAGATCTTATTGTTCTTACGGGTAACATGTACGGAGAAATCCCACAACTCATTTTAAACGTTGGAGAAAAACAGTCAGAGGAAGCATTGTTATGGTGGAAAGAGCTTTTCAAGGAGGATCTTTATATTGAAATAATGCGGCATGGTCAGGAAAATGAAAATAGAGTGAATGAGACTTTAATTAAATTTTCTAGTATTCATGGGGTTAAAATGGTTGCCACAAACAATACCTACTACCTAAGTAAAAAAGATGCCGAGGCACACGATGTATTGTTGTGTGTGAAAGACAATGAATTAGTAGCTACTCCCAAAGGTAGGGGACGTGGATTTCGCTATGGATTGGAGAATGAGGAATATTATTTCAAATCCTCCGAAGAAATGAAAGAGCTTTTCGTTGATCTTCCTGAAGCAATTGAAAGCATTTCAGAAATCATTTCAAAGTGCGAACCGTATGGTTTAGCGCGTGATGTACTTTTACCAGCATTCGATATACCATTAGAATTTCAAGATCCCTTAGACAAAGAGGATGGAGGAAAAAGAGGTGAAAATAATTATTTGAGACACCTCACTTATGTAGGTGCTGAAAAGCGCTACAAAGAAATTACTGATGAAATCAAAGAACGGTTGGACTTTGAATTAGCAACAATTGAAAAAACGGGTTATCCAGGTTACTTCCTTATTGTACAGGATTTTTGTCAAGCCGCTCGTGATATGGGCGTTTCTGTTGGTCCGGGTCGAGGATCTGCGGCTGGATCTGCAGTAGCATACTGCACTGGAATAACCAATGTGGATCCAATTGAATACGATCTTCTATTTGAGCGTTTTTTAAATCCGGACAGGGTTTCGATGCCCGATATAGATATAGATTTTGACGACGAGGGCAGGGGGCGTGTAATTGATTGGGTTATCAATAAATATGGTGCAAATCAGGTGGCTCAGATTATAACCTATGGCACAATGGCAGCAAAATCGTCTATACGAGATACTGCGCGCGTTTTAGATTTGCCATTACCGGATGCTGACCGAATTGCGAAATTGGTTCCAGATATTTCCTTGGGGAAGCTCTTCAAAATGAGTGATCCTGAGCTCGCTGATAAATTGAAGAACAACCAAGATGATATTGCGAGAGCGAAACAGCTCAAAGCCATTGCTGATGGTAATAATCTGGAAGCCAAGGTTGTAAAACAAGCGCTTCAGCTAGAAGGATCTGTTCGAAATACAGGGATTCACGCTTGTGGTGTAATTATTACTCCTGATGATATTACCAATTTTGTGCCTGTTGCAACGGCTAAAGATTCTGAGATGTATTGCACGCAATACGATAATTCTGTAGCTGAATCTGCAGGATTGTTGAAGATGGATTTCTTGGGGTTGAAAACCTTGACATTGATTAAGGATGCAGTCAAAAATATTCGTGAAACAGTTGGTGTAGAATTAGATCCAGATAACTTTCCGATTGATGATTTAAAGACTTATGAGTTGTTTCAGCGCGGTGAAACGGTTGGTATTTTCCAATATGAATCCCCTGGAATGCAGAAATACATGCGTGAACTAAAACCTACGGTTTTTGCAGATTTAATTGCGATGAACGCATTGTATCGTCCGGGGCCACTCGAATATATTCCTTCTTTCATTAAGAGAAAGCTTGGTGATGAAGAAATTGTCTACGATTTGGACGATTGTGAAGAATTCTTGAAAGAAACGTATGGTATTACTGTATACCAGGAGCAAGTAATGTTACTTTCCCAGAAATTAGCAGGTTTCACCAAAGGTGAGGCTGATACACTGAGAAAGGCAATGGGGAAAAAGCAAAAAGAAGTGCTTGACAAAATGAAGCCTTTATTTGTTGCTGGTGGTGCAGAAAAAGGTCATGATGCGGAAAAACTAGAAAAAATTTGGAAAGATTGGGAGGCATTTGCGTCCTATGCTTTCAATAAGTCGCATTCCACTTGTTACGCTTGGATTGCCTATCAAACAGCATATCTTAAAGCCAATTATCCTGCGGAATACATGGCGTCTGTGCTTTCAAACAATATGAACGACATTAAGCAGGTTTCGTTTTTCATGGAGGAATGTAAACGCATGGGACTTCCTGTACTTGGTCCGGATGTAAATGAATCGAATTATCATTTTACTGTTAACAAGGAGGGCGCTGTTCGTTTTGGACTTGGAGCGATAAAAGGTCTAGGAAGTGGTCCGGTAGAAGCTATAATTTCTGAAAGAAAAGAAAGCGGATTCTATGAATCTATTTTTGATTTGGCAAAAAGAGTAAACTTGCGTTTGTGCAATAAGAAAGCCTTCGAAAGTCTTGCATATTCTGGTGGTTTCGATTCTTTCAAAGGTGTTCATAGGGCACAATATTTCAAGGAAGACAACAATGGAAGAATATTTCTTGAAAATGTCACGAAATATGGATCCTCTTTTCAAGAAAGTGAATCTTCTTCTCAAACAACTATTTTCGATCTACCAGGTGAATCAGTCAAACAACCCGAGCCGGAAATTCCGAAAGCTGAAGAATGGGGAAGTATTTACAAACTGAATAAGGAGAAAGAAGTTGTTGGAATTTTTATTTCCGGGCATCCATTGGATGATTTTCGAGTGGAAATAGAATCTTTTTGTAATGGTAATATTGGGATGCTGAATGAAATGGAACAGCATCGTGGCAAAGATTTGATGATTGCAGCAACCATTTCAGAAGTCGAACACCGCATTACCAAAAATGGTGATCCATTTGGAACGATACAAATTGAAGATTATACAGACTCATATAAAATGTTTTTATGGAGAGAGAATTATCTAAAGTTCAAACATTTCATGCAACCCGGAACTTTCATAGCAATGAAGGGTCGCATCGAGGTTCCGCCGAGAAGAAATGAACTTGAATTTGTATTGCATTCGATGGAATTACTCCAAAATTTAAGGGAGACAAAAGCAAATAGTATTCATTTGAAAATGTCAACAAAGGCTTTGGATCACATGATGGTTATGGATCTTAATAAACTTTTTATTGAAAATTCAGGAAAATGTGAATTGCATTTTACTGTATATGATCCACTGGATGGAGTAGAAGTGCGAATGCCTTCAAAGACAGTGCGAATTGATCCAAACAATCATCTTTTTAAGGAACTTAAAAGAATGAATGTAGAATTTGAAATTCGTTAATTAATCGAGTAAAGATCGGAGAATCGTCAATTCATTCACTTTCTCCAGGTTTCCCACTTGTTGAAAAGACGCAATTAAATTTGTGAGCATTCGTCTCATAATTGCGCTATTTGAGCATGGTTCAAAATACTCACGGTTGTGTGGTAAATGAAGTCCATCCAAAAATTCTTTGATTGAATTGGCATCTAAAATACTTCCTTTCGAAAATGGGTTGACATAAAAAAGCACACCATATTCATTTTTATCCGGGAGGAATAAGGAAGAGCCATTTTCATCAAGATAGGCTAGAATGAAATGATTTGGGAGATTTACACCGAAAACTGGAATATCCAACGATTGAGCAACAATGCTGTATATCAAAGACAAACTCAATGGATTCCCTTTTCTTGATTCCATTACCGTATTGATAAAGGAGTTCATTGGGGAATGGAAATTTTTTGCGTCACCATGAAAATGGTGCGTTCCAAAAAATATCTTATTGAAGATCTTTATTTTTTCAAATGCTGTTTGCTTGTTGTTCAATTCTAGCCAAACATCCTTTCGGATTTGCTGTATAGCTTCATGAATCAACTCCTCTTGTAAACCCGGATATTGATAACGTGCGATAATGATGGCTCCTCTTACAAGATCTTTATCCGAAGATTGATACCATTGCTCCAACTGCAATTTAACTTCATCGAATTGTATTTCATGAATTATACCCTCGATGCGATTTTGAAACAATAGACCAAAGTGCTCTTCTGTTTCCCAAGAATTCTCTAAAAAAGGAATCGCTTCTGCTCCATATGACAAAAGTTTGTCGCGCACATGTTCAAAAATCGCCTCATCGGGATCGTCAATCAATTTGATTAATGCTAGTATGGGATTTCCTTCTTTCATTCAAAACAAATGTAGGTTAGTTCTAACATGATTTTTAGTGCTATTGATTCATGTTATTAAGGCACAAATGTTAATTAGAGCGAATTTTGGCTAAAAAGTGAAACCTTTCTATAGTATCAGCGTTCTAGTAGTAACGGATCAATTTTTTAACATCTACAGGTTAAAGAAAAAAGAGGAGGCTTTGAAAAAAGCCTCTTTTTTTTGAGCCAAAAATGTAGATATTGGCATGAAATTTATAAGTTAGACGAAAACAGTTAAAATGAGAAAGCTCGCATATATTCTCGCAGGATTCATGTTTATGTCTTGCGCATCAAGCAGAAAAGCCAGTCAGGAAGAAGATTCAATAAAAGATAAGCAAATTGGCATTGTCCATCTTGATAGTGGTTGCGGAGCAATTATCACTTCTCAAATTGAAGGAGCAGATATGAAATTATATCCTGTAAATCTTAGCAGTGATTTTAAGAAAGAAGGAATAAAGATTTCATTTGTATCGTCACCCAGCAGAGCTATGCAGCCAGCAGATTGCAGAGTTGACCGTGTCGTGTCAGTTGAAAATGTTCAGAAAATCAAATGATAATTTAATTGGGTAAGAGTATTGGAGATGGTTTTATTAAAGCTTATGATTCAATAAGTCTCCTAACTTTTTTAATGATTTTTGATTTCTTCGACTGTTAACAGCATTTTTTATCTTGTTTTTTTCTTGCTTGGTCAAGTGCCAGGAAAGTGAGATTTTATCTTTCTTATTTTCTCTTAAATTGAATGTTACCAGGTGAATTGGGCTAGAAAAATGGGACATGGCAATTTTGATCATTTGTTCTTGATCGAAATCTTGTGTTCGAGGAAAGTTGTTGTACATATTCCCGAATGGTAAGGTTAGTTTATCGGATAGAGAAATGTGATGATAAAACTCATTTTTTAGAATTTTTTTTGTGTCACGAATGGATAAAAGTATAACGCCAGATGTGTTTTCTTTGATCCATTCCTCGTTTGCAAATAGGTAGTTTAAAGCTGCCCTCATTCCATAATTATCACGAATACCCGCATCCATCAATTGCATTTCGGGACTTGAAGGTAATGTTACCATCGGCATTATAAAAGGAAAGGTTGCTGAAGTCCTAAGTACACTTGAGAATCGAAGCTTCTCGGGGTGATTGTCTTTAAAAAATGTTTGGTAGTCTATATTTTCAAATGAGGTGTTTATTTCCGAATTACTCGGTTGGGTTTCAATCATGAATTGCATTGACTGAGAACTAATGTATAGTCGTCTTCCGTCATTTACAATCGTAGGGGTAAAAAGCATTAAAGGTATTGTTGCATTTTTCTCGTACGATTCATAGTAGCCGAGAGAATGTTCCATGACTCTATTGGTATTTTCGTGCATTTGTTCTTCAAAAGCATAGCCTCGGTCAACTGGATAGGATTCGTTGTTGTATGTAAAATGCTGAAAGCGATAGAAAAGATCCTTTGTGGAAGCAGAGAAAGTTAATTTATTTAGTAGATCTTTTCCTAAATGGGCGGCATAATCGGGCGCGTCAATGTTGTTTATTTCGCCCTTGGATTTTCGTAGAACCAACTCTCTGTAATACGCGGCTCCGACCATTCCACCGGAGGCGCCAGTAATTAAATTCAAGTGATTGGAAACGCTTCCATTTAAAACTTTATCACAGTTTTGCAAGACTGTGAATGTCCATAATGCACTACGAGATCCGCCGCCGGAAGTAGTAAGGATTATTAGTTTTGGTTTTTCCTCGCCCGTTTTTGATTTCCAGTTTTGGAGAATTCCGTCAATATTTTTGCGCGATTCCTGGTGACTTCTATCATCTAAATAATGGCGTTGAATTTCTCTAATATTGTATTTTCGGACATTCTCCGTGTCGTAATTGAGTCCGTAGGCAAAGTTGGTATAATTAAAGAAGGGAGTATTTAAACTAAGGTAATTCATCAAAAATATACTACCGAAAATGATCGGGTAGGTCCATCGATGAAACCAAGACATTAACGCACTGAATATCATGTGGAGAATTGTGAGTAAAAGTACTGCGCTCATTGCGGCTGGAAACTCGAATGCAGAATAATCTATGAATTGCCCAGATACAATAAAAGCAGCTATTGTTATGATTTCAAAAATCGATGCGTTTATTCTGTTTTGAGCAAAAACGTTCTCAATGATTGATTGATCGAGGTGCTTGGTGGTTCGACTTTGATAGACTTTAAAGTGACGTCCAAAATAATAATAGGTTCTTTCGTTTTCAGTTCTAAAATAGTTGTACCACCTTTCACTTGATTTAGACTGAGTTACCGATTTTATTGGGTTGTCAGACATTTCCTCTGCAGAAAGTCTATGACCTTTTTCTCTAGTTGTAGGGAAAAAATAAAAGATGGATAACAATATGAATGCTCCAAAACCTAAAAGAAAACCTACGACATAAGTTGAAATTGTGCCAGTTGAAGCAAATTCCTGATCGGTC
>JBIIQP010000120.1:0-7883 GCA_044341975.1 Crocinitomicaceae bacterium | reverse complement strand
GTTCATTTAACACTTGGTTGGGTGGTGGAGATGTGATACTATCGAGTTATGATTATTCAGGTAATCAAAACTGGACGAATACCATAGGGGGGGAGTCAGGTGAGAGCCCTGCAGCCCTTACATACAATTCTGTTTCAGATGAAGTTTACATTTCAACCATTATCTATCCAAGTTATGATGGTGATCCAGGGCCTGGTCAAACGTTGAATTCAGGTCCTATATATAGCTACCATGCTCAAAATGGTACAATAGCTTCCTGGGGGAGTAATTTTATTAATGACGGAAGTTTCAGAGAGCCATTCCTGGAGGCTCTTAGTACAGGCGAGGTTATTGCCGGTCAAAGGTTTGTTTCGTTTGGTTTTTCCACTGATTTTGCTCCGGGAACAGTGGATTACTTTATAAATGGTAGTAGTTCGTATGATATTTATCTTGCAAAATACGGTTATTGTCAACCTACGTCTAATACAATAAATGTTACAGTATGTCAGTATGAAACATACAATTATAATTCTAATATATTGGCCGCTGGAGCCCATGAGTTCTATTATTTAAATTCGGGTGGTTGCGATTCATTAGTAACGGTTAATGTTGTAGAACTACTGCCTGTAACAATTGACACTAATATTGCAGTTTGTGGTAGTTCATATCAAATTTATGATACGACCTTCACCCAGTCTGGTAGTGGTGTTTTAAATTTTTATAATTCATCGGGTTGTTTGGACACCATTGTAAATATTTCTGTTACTTTGACTGGTGAATTGGTAGTAAACTACAGCGGTGGTGGCGGGCTTCATTTTTTCAATTGTCAAATGCCCGTAATTGGTACCTACACTTTAATTAATTGTGATAACAATCAGGTAGTACAGCAAAGTTCAAGCGGTTATTTCAATATTAATAGTTCTCAATCTGCCGTTGCATCGGCATATCAATTAATATTCACCCCAACTGATCCTTCAAATGCATCCTTTAATGGATGTTATTTGCAATCTAATTGTATACAAACGAATACTGGCACTTTGACTTTGCAATGCCCTCCCAATCAAACGATCGGAGGTTCACAGTCAGCTGTCGTACCTAATTTGACAACATCCGTAAGTACAACAACCACTTGTCCAACTGGAATAAACAATATTTCACAAACACCGAGTGCAGGTATGCCTTTACAGATTGGAGCAAATACAGTAACGGTGACCGCTGTTGATAATTGTGGTAATGCATTGTCGTGCATAACGGTTGTTAACTATGATCCAAATGCAGGGTTGGATGATTTCGGCAAATTCACGACTTTTAGTGTATACCCTAACCCAGCTGAAAGTCAACTAACAATTGATCTTACTTCACTAAATGAAAATGCTGCCTTGGTAGAATTAATTGATTTGTCCGGGAAAGTGTTGTTATCGAAATTGGTGAAAACAGCTGAATTAGTTCAGCTTGACGTAATGTCGCTTTCAAAAGGTGTGTACACTATTCGTGTTACTGGAGAAAAGAGCATTGGTTCAAAGAGATTTCTTAAGTAAATAGATATACTCGATCAAAGAGAACAGGAACTATTAAATTGGTTCCTGTTTTTTTTGTCCCCAATTGTTCCATTTAGCTTTTCAAGAAAGCTTTGATTTTGAGCATTGGAAGCTTCCGTTGTTTTTTGATAAAACGAAAGGGCTTATTCGACATTATTTAGCGAATTGGATGATAGTATTCATGATTCGATGTGAATCATTAATTTTGCCGCATATAAAAACTGAAGTGTATGACCTATGATGTGGCTATAATTGGAGGGGGAATTGTTGGAGCAGCAACTTTTTACAAGCTTCAAAGGAAAAATCCGAATCTCAAAATCGTTCTCATTGAGAAGATGAATCAGTTGGCGGATCACCAAACTGGACATAATTCAGGGGTTATACATTCAGGATTGTATTACAAGCCTGGATCTCTGAAAGCACGAAATTGTATTCAAGGTCGACATGAACTGGTTGCCTTTGCTAAGGAATATGGCATCAAGCATGACATTTGTGGGAAGGTAGTTGTTGCAACGGACCCAAGCGAATTGCCAAATATGGAAAAGGTATTCCAAACTGGTTTGGAGAATAAAATAGAAGGAATCGAAAAAATTACGGCTGATCAAGTTAAAGAACACGAACCGCATGTTGAGAGTATTGGTGGGATTTGGGTGCCTTGCACAGGGATTATTGATTTCCGAGGAGCGACAGAAAAAATGGCTGAATTAGCCCTAGCCATGAACAGTGAAAGTGCGATGCGTCTGGGAGAAGAAGTGATTGGAATTGAAAAAGGAGAGGAATCATCGACTGTTGTTACCAACAAGAATAAATACACTGCTAAATACCTTGTTTTTTGCGCAGGGTTGCAGGCCGACCGTTTGGCCAGAAAAGATGGTGTCGACCTCAAGGAAAAAGTTGTTGGTTTCAGAGGTGACTATTACGAACTTACCGAACAGGCTAAACACAAGGTCAAAAACCTGATCTATCCTATTCCAAATCCTGATTTTCCTTTCCTTGGTGTGCATTTTACCCGAATGACAGATGGGGAGATTGAATGCGGTCCGAATGCGGTATTTACTTTCAAACGTGAAGGTTATGGAAAAACAGATTTTTCCATGCGCGATACATGGGATGCCTTGACTTATGGCGGAACATGGAAATTGTTCTTTAATAACATGTCATTTGGAATCAATGAATACCGTCGTGCTTTCTCCAAAAAATTATTCTTGAAGACCTTGCAACGAATGGTTCCTTCCTTGACAATGGATGATATCAAACCGGGAAGAGCCGGTGTTCGTGCATTATTGCTTGCGCAGGATGGTGATACACGTGATGATTTCCGAATCGAGTATCATGGAAGATCTATTCACGTATTAAATGCCCCTTCTCCCGCAGCAACAGCTTCGTTGGCAATTGGCGGGTATATAGCAGAGGAAGCTGAAAAACATTTTGGACTGAAATAAGTTTGATTCACCTGAAAAAAATCACTATTTCAAGAAGTTTACAAGGAAAGTTGATCAAATGCATCTTTCTCGTTTTTATACTTTCAATTATGGCTGTTTCCTTGTCTTGCGATCCCGAGAATAAATCTAGTGTTCAACTTTTGGAAAGGCATACTATTGATGAGGTTCCTTCAGCTTCTGGAATTGAAAAAATTGGTAACATTTATTATTTGATTGGAGACAATTCACCTTGGCTCTATCAAATGAGTAATTCTTCAACTGTTTTAAGAAAAGTTCTCTTGACTCAGCAGGATGAATTAGTAGATGGGGTGATTCCAAAATCCAATAAGCACGATTTTGAAGCGATGTGTGCGCTGAAATGGAATGACAAAACAGCTCTGTTTTTATTTGGTTCTGGATCAAAATGGCCTTCCAGAAATACAGGGATTTGCGTTTTTACGAGCGAAAACAATGAAATTAAAACCTACGACCTGACTGATTTCTATCTGCAATTGATGGATGAGGCGAAAATCGATGAAGAGGAGTTGAACATTGAGGCAGCAGCGACACTTGATGATAAAATCTACCTATTTAATCGCGGGAAAAATAAGTTGGTGTCCTTTAAAATAGAAGACTTTATTGCTTTTTTAGAAAAGAAAAAAGAGAAATTGAAAATGAAGTGTGTTTCTGTTGATTTACCTGAAATTAATGGAATAAAAGCCGGTTTTTCAGGCGCTACAGCAGACGAAAATAATAAACGAATGATCTTCACTTGTTCTGTAGAAAACACGAGCGATTGGGTCAATGACGGGGAAGTATTGGGAAGTTTTATAGGGTACATTGATTTGGATGAAATACATCATCACATTCAGCCTGAAGCTATTTTGATTACCGACAAAAATGAACCGCTTTTAGCAAAAGTAGAATCTGTCGCAATAGATAGTCAGAATAATAAAGGCTACTTTCTTTCACTTGTTACAGATAGTGATGGAGGGATTTCTGAATGGTTAAAAGTGCGCTACCATTTAGTAAGATGATCCAAGGAATCTATAATTGATATCGAGATTTACTTTCGCGCCTGTTACAGAAGGGAAAAACAGATAGCACGAATCCGAATACCAGTCACGCATAAACTCAAAGTCAATAGTCCCTTTTTTAAGTAAAACTTGTTGCATCATACCATTCTTTTCTTGTCCGAACAAGACTTGTATAGTGCGATCAGTTGAGCCATTTATTTCTAGTTCAATGCCGTAGGTTTGCCCTGCCGCTTGATCTTTCCATTTGGATAGATTAAGCCATTTTGAATTTTCTAAAGAGGTGATTTGAATCGTTCTGAAAGTATGATTTAAATAGATTTCTTTCAACCCAAAATTCCATAATACCCATACGGACGCTATACTGAAAATGATAAAAATGATTGTTTTATATTTACGATAGATAGCCATTTAGGACATTTTAATTGAATTTTTCAAAAAAAATCTTGATTTGTTTTTGAAATGAGAACAAAATTAAGAAATTTGCATTGTCATTTTCACAATCGGTGGATCTAAGATTTATAAAGAAGAGGTGAGAGACAGGCTCTGCGATCCTCTGGCAACCAACTTTAAGTGCGCCTCTAGCGTATTGGAAAACCGGTGCCAATTCCTGATTTCGATAATGTTGTCGGAAGAATATAAATTAAATAAAATGAAAAAAAGTTATTTTTCGGTTAAGCCGCTCCTCCAATTCCCAAAACATTACTTCAATGTCAATTCTTTTTTGGCCTTTTTGTTTTGTTACATGTGCATTTCTTGGTGCAACTACTGATTTCATTACCTCAAATTCGATAAATCAGTAACCTGAGAAACTTAGTCTTTTAGCCCTTCTAAAAAACAAAATCATATAAAAGGAAAATGTCCAATTATCAAACATACATTCATCAAGAAACCTTCACTTTGGAAAGTGGAGAAATACTCAAAGACATAAAAATCGCTTATCACACCTATGGAAAGTTTGATCCAAAAAAGAACAATGTTATTTGGGTATGTCATGCTTTGACAGCAAACAGCGATGTCTTCGACTGGTGGAATGGTGTTTTTGGGGAGGATGATCTTTTCAATCCTAAAGATCATTTTATTGTTTGTGCCAATATTATTGGTTCGCACTATGGTTCATCTGGGCCACTCAACTATCCAACAACCGAACAACCAAGTTTGGATAAATTTCCTTTGGTGACACCAAGAGATCTTGCGAGAGCGCATGAAATTCTGCGCGAATATTTAGGTATTCAGCGTATTCACTTATTGATAGGGGCCTCTCTGGGAGGACAACAAGCTCTTGAATGGTCAATTGAGCAGCCATCAATTATTGATCACCTTGTTTTAATTGCTACAAATGCGCGTCATTCTGCTTTTGGAATTGCGTTCAATGAATCGCAGCGATTGGCTATCAAGTCAGATCAATCTTTCGGAAATGGTAATAAAGATGGTGGCAGAAATGGATTAGTAACAGCACGTAGTATTGCCATGTTGAGTTATCGTTCTTACGAAGGATATGCTCAAACTCAGACGGATATTGAGTTGAATAAAGTCGATGAATTCAGAGCACAATCCTATCAGAAATACCAAGGTGAAAAACTGGCCAACCGATTCAATGCCTATTCGTATGTAACACTGTCAAAAGCAATGGATGCACACAATGTCGGACGAAACAGGCCTTCCATAGAAAGTGCATTGCAGCAAATTGAAGCGAAGACTTTAGTGATTGGCATTGAAACTGATCTTTTGTTTCCAATTTCTGAACAAGAATACCTTGCTAACAAGATTCTAAAAGCACAGTTTGGAAAAATAGATTCCATTTTTGGTCATGATGGATTCTTAGTGGAGAACAAACAATTAACCCATTTAATAAGCGATTTTTTATTCAATGACTTCAAGAATAATCGTGTAACAACTTTTAAAAATAATATTAAACTTTCAGCGAAATGAGAAATAAATTGAACATCGGACTTTTTGGTTTTGGGGTAGTAGGTAGTGGATTGTATGATGTGTTAAACAGAAGTAAATTGCTTGATGCGAGTATCTCGGCAATCGTTGTAAAGGACCCGAATAAAAACCGCACTGTGCCATCTTCACTGATTCATTTTGACAAGGAAGTTATTTTAAATGATTCAAAAATAAATGTTGTCGTAGAGTTGATCAATGACAGTGAAGCAGCTTATGAAATAGTAAAAAGGGCTCTAACATCGGGAAAACACGTGGTCACGGCAAACAAAAAATTAATCGCGGAGCATTTTGAAGAATTGATTGCCTTATCAAGAGCAAACAATGTTTCTCTATTGTATGAAGCAGCTGTTGGAGGCTCAATTCCGATTATTCGAAATTTGGAGGAATATTACAACAACGATACTCTTTCATCGGTTCAAGGAATTGTCAATGGCACAACGAATTATATTCTTACCCAAAGCAATCAAGGTGTTTCTTACGAAGTGGCTCTGAAAAAAGCACAAGAACTAGGTTTTGCTGAGGCTGAACCCACCTTAGATGTTGATGGATTTGATTCGAAATTCAAACTAGTTCTCCTAATTAAACACGCTTTTGGGGTGTTATCTCATCCGGATGATGTGTACAATTACGGAATTCGTCATTTGAAACCACAAGATGTTAATTACGCTTTGGAGAAGGGATATCGCATCAAATTGTTTTCAAGAGCTGAAAAATTGGAAGATGGTATTGCTGGTTTCGTTGCCCCTCATTTTGTTGGTCCTGAGCATTCAGCTTATCGTGTGAATGATGAATTTAACGCAGTGATTGTCGAAGCATTATTCTCTGACAAGCAATTATTTAGTGGAAAAGGAGCAGGAAGTTATCCAACAGCAAGTGCTGTGCTTTCAGATATTTCTGCACTGCAATTTGATTACCGTTATGAATACCGAAAGTCTAATGGTGAGCAAGCTGGAAAATTGATATCAGATTATTATTTGAAAGTTTATGTTGGTTCGGAAAATGAAGAGAACGTAAATAAATTCCCTTTTGCTGAAGTAGATGAGGCATTTAAAAGCAAAGGTTACAATTACCAAACTGGATATGTTCGATTTAGTGAATTGCAGAAAATTAATTTGAACAAAACTGACTATTTATCACTGATTGTATTGCCAGAACCTTTGATCTCTGAAAAGTCTGAACAAGGAGCGTTGTTGAAAAACAAACTTAACTTTGCAGAAATTAACTAATTGAAAAAATGAAAGAACCTCTAGCTTGGTACATTGCTGGTCCCCTTATCGGATTAATTGTACCCGCACTTTTGATTTTAAAGGAAAAACAGTTCGGAATATCTTCGAGTTACCGCTATATTTTGAGCTATATTCCTACTAAAATCAACTATTTCAACTACAAACGAGAGCAAGATCAGTGGCAGTTGCACTTTGCAATTGGTTTGGTATTGTCGGCATTGGCAGCGACACAACTTTTTGGCTTTTCTGATGCGTTGGTTTCATTGCCCATTAAGAAATATGAAATAGTTGCACAATCCATTTATGATGTTAAAAATGCGTTTCAATTTTTTGTTGGTGGAATTTTAGTTGGTTTTGGTGCACGATATGCAAACGGTTGCACGGCTGGACATTGTATAATGGGAGTGTCGCAATTTGCCTTAAGTTCTATCCTCGCTACAATCGCCTTTTTTGTCGGTGGACTAATTGGTTCTTTATTGATCGTTCCAGCAATTTATTAATACTATGAAATTTATAATCACGCTTATCCTCGGTTTTTGCTTCGGGAGTATCTTAATCTATTCGCAGGCATATTCTTGGTACCGAATTCAGGAAATGTTTCATTTTGAATCTTTTCACATGTTTGGGCTATTGTTTTCTGCTATTGGCACATCAGCATTGGCACTTTTTATTCTTAAAAAATTTGGAATTAAATCAGTTTTAGGAAAAGAGATTGAAGTGAAACCAAAACCAGCA
>JBIIQP010000119.1:0-8039 GCA_044341975.1 Crocinitomicaceae bacterium | reverse complement strand
GTGCAATTTCAGCTTCTTTTTTATCTCCTTTTTTGGTCGCTTTGTTTTCTTTGCCTTTCTCTTCTTGCTCTGCTAACGCTTTGTCTAATGAAGAAAGACTAAAGCCTGCTTCGGTTAATTTATTCAGTTGAATATTGGTTTTGGCCACCCAAAGATCCGCAATGTAAATAGATGGATCATTTGAATAGAATTTTTTAACGAAAAGAAAGCCTTTCATGGCTGCGTCATAATCACGGCGATAATAACTTGCTATTCCAATTGTAGTCCAGTTCTCATCTATCCATGGATTGTGCTCTTCTTTTTTCAAAGAGGGACGATCATTGCTTGGCATGCTGTGACGCTGAATGACTTTTGTACATTTTGATATTGCCGTATCTATAGCTGGATACATCCCGACTACTTGTTCTTCATCGGGAAGTGGGTCAATCGGCAAGACAGAATAATAATCTTCTTTTAACGAAGTTCGAAAAGTAGTTAGTGATTGTCGAATTAACTCGTTCGCATTAAAATAGCCATTGTAATGGGCTGTCATTCCATGATAAGACCTGTTAATCAGCGTGTTTTTTTCAGTTGAACAAGACGCCACTATTAAAACGACCAGCGTCACAACCATATACCAATACCTGATCAGCCTCATGAACAGTTCTTTTTCTTTAAAGATGCGATTTGTAGAGATATAACTAACAAAATCCCGATTTATTTTATTTGAACAAAAGTTCGTTCCTTATTTAAGAGATGTTTGTGAAAACCTGCTGAATATCATCATCATCTTCAATTTTGTCCAACATCTTTTCTACATCCAACATTTGGTCTTCCGTCAAATCAATTGGAGAAGTTGGAATGCGCTGAAGATTCGATTTTTGAACCTCAATATTCATATCTTCCAAAGCCTTAGCTATCGTACCAAAAGCAGTGTAATCACCATAAACAAACACTTTATCTCCATCCACTTCGATTTCCTCACACCCTGCATCGATAAGTTCTAACTCCAATTCCTCTGGATCCATTGTGTCGGTTTTCACAATTTCAAAAACAGATTTTCGGTTAAACATGAAATCCATTGAACCATTTGGAACAACACTTCCTCCCGCCTTATTAAAATAGGACTTTACATTTGCAACCGTTCGTGTTGGATTATCCGTGGCACATTCAACCACGACCAAAACACCATGAGGACCTTTTCCTTCATATATTACTTCGGTAAATGCACTAATATCCTTTTGAGCTGCGCGCTTAATCGCTGCCTCAATATTGTCTTTCGGCATGTTCTCCGCTTTGGCATTTTGAATTGCCGTGCGTAACTTAGCATTTGTCGCAGGGTCCTCTCCACCTTCTTTTGCCGCCATCGTTATGGCCTTACCCAATTTTGGAAATAGTTTGGACATCTTGTCCCAACGTTTTTCTTTTGCTGCTCTGCGGTATTCAAATGCTCTTCCCATGTGTGTTTTCGTTAGACGTGCAAATTTATATTTTTCTTTTGATTCTTAAAATTGAACCTAACAAGGTTCTCAAGTTGGCCGAAATCATTGTTTTATATTTAACATTTAAAAACTAAGTTGATTATTTTTTTAACCATTACTAAGAGTTACTTAACTTTGTTGGTCATAATTGGGCTATGAAAAGAATTTTAATACTTGGAGCTGGTTTGTCTGCCTCCTCCCTCATTCGCTACTTGTTGCAACATTCTGAGGTGTTTAACTGGCACCTAAATGTTGTGGATCAAGACCTCGAACTTGTTAAAAGAAAAATCAATGGGCACAAGAATGCCACAGCTCATTGTTTCAATGCCTTGGATAGAAACGAGCGGAAACCTGAAATTGAAAATGCCGATCTTGTAATATCTATGTTACCAGCACGGTTTCACGTTGAAGTTGCTGAAGATTGTATTGCCCTCAAAAAAGATTTAATTACACCCTCCTACATTTCTCATGAAATGAGTGATTTGGATGAACAAGCAAAACAGGCAGGCATCGTCATTATGAATGAAATTGGTGTAGATCCAGGAATTGATCACATGAGTGCCATGAAAATCATTCATGAAATTCAATCGAAAGGAGGAGAAATAAATGCATTCAGGTCTTATTGTGGTGGACTGATCGCTCCGGAAAGTGATAACAATCCTTGGAATTATAAATTTACATGGAACCCTCGGAATGTCGTTTTGGCCGGACAAGGAGGAGCCTCTTGCTTTTTAGACCATGAAGAATTCAAATACATTCCTTACAATCGACTGTTTAGTCGACTTGTGCGTATTTCAATCGACGGATTCGGAGAGTTTGATGGGTACGCGAACAGGGATTCACTATCATACAGAAAGACGTATGGACTAGAAAAAATTCCAACTATTTTCCGCGGCACACTTCGCCGTCCTGGCTATTGTCAAGCTTGGAATGTATTTATAGAATTAGGAATGACAGACGATTCTTACAAAATGGATCAATCGGAAACCCTGACACCGCGTTCTTTTTTAAATGCATTTTTACCCTATAAGCCTGCTCAATCTGTTGAAGATAAGTTTAAAGATTTCTTAAGACCTGAACGAGCAGCCTTGTATGAAAAATTTGAATGGATAGGTCTCTTCGATAAAGACACTACTATCGGTTTAAAAGATGCTTCACCAGCACAGTTATTGGAAAAAATATTAGTGAATAAACTTGTGCTTGGACCAAATGATAAAGACATGCTTGTTATGTACCATGAATTCGAATACTCACTCCACAATGAAAATTACAAAGTAACTTCTTCAATGGTAAATCTCGGTGAAGATCAAGTGTATACTTCCATGTCAAATACGGTAGGATTGCCTGTAGCCATTGCCGCAAAAATGATTTTGCAAGAAGAAATATCACAAAAAGGCGTAACTCTTCCTATCCAAAAAGAAGTCTACGAGCCAATTCTTCAAGAACTTTCAAAGTATGGAATAAGCTTTGAAGAGCACGAAACGAAAATCAATCTAAAAGCTACCGTTTAAATCCTGATTTGAACCGCACAGTTTGATTATCTTTGTGCCGCAAAAGCGCCCAATAGAATGTCAAAAGACAAATTTACAGTTACAGCCGCATTGCCCTATGCAAACGGCCCTTTGCACCTTGGTCACGTAGCCGGTGTCTATTTACCTGCAGATATTTTTGTTCGATTTTTACGCATGAATCAGCACGATGTAGCTTTCATTTGCGGAAGTGACGAACACGGTGCGGCAATTACATTACGTGCTAAAAAAGAAGGTATTACACCTCAGGAAATAGTCGACAAGTACAACGCGATCATTTCTAAATCTTTCAGTGATTTTAATATTTCATTTGATATTTTTCACCGCACATCTGCGGAAATTCACCATACAACATCGCAAGATTTCTTCTTAAAACTTTACGAAAAAGGAAAGTTCACGGAAGAAACTTCTGAGCAATATTTTGA
The DNA here is from genome assembly GCA_044341975.1 of Crocinitomicaceae bacterium. GTDB lineage: Bacteria > Bacteroidota > Bacteroidia > Flavobacteriales_D > Crocinitomicaceae > M0103. The sequence continues at coordinate 4,625 of JBIIQP010000119.1, read as the reverse complement.
CGAAGATTTTCAACAATTTCTGGCGGATCGGTACATCACTGGGACTTGTCCAAAATGTCAAAGCCCAAGTGCTTATGGGGATCAGTGCGAAAAATGTGGAACAGATTTAAGTCCTACAGAACTTATCGATCCAAAATCAACCTTAAGCGGAAAAACACCTGTTTTAAAAACAACATCCCATTGGTATTTGCCCATGGATCGACATGAAAATTGGTTGCGCGAATGGATCAAAGAAGGGAAATTGGACGGAATACAACAGCATGACCCAAAAGCTTGGCGCAACCAAGTAATTGGTCAATGCATGTCATGGATAGATGGCGGATTGCACTCAAGAGCAATGACAAGGGATCTGGATTGGGGAGTCAAAGTTCCTCTTCCAAATGCAGATGGAAAAGTACTTTACGTCTGGCTCGACGCACCAATTGGTTACATTTCAGCTACCAAACAATGGGCTCTTGATCATGGCAAGAATTGGGAGGATTATTGGAAAGGTGACCGAAAACTTGTACACTTCATTGGAAAAGACAACATTGTATTCCATGCAGTGATTTTTCCAATTTTACTAAAAGATCACGGTGATTTAATTCTACCAGATAATGTTCCTGCCTACGAATTTTTAAATCTAGAGGGAGATAAATTCTCAACATCCCGCAATTGGGCGGTTTGGTTGCATGAATACCTTGAAACCTATCCAGATAAAGAAGACGAATTGAAATATGTCTTGACTTCTATCGCTCCAGAAACAAAAGATTCCGAATTTACTTGGAAAGAATACCAGACACGTGTGAACAGTGAATTAGCCGATATCCTTGGTAATTTTGTTAATCGTGCTCTTGTACTCACCCAAAAATACTACGAAGGCGTTGTTCCTGCCAAAGGCGAATTGACAGAGGAAGACAAACGCGTCATTGAAGATATGCAGGCTATACCTGAGCGAATAGGTAAGTTAATCTATGCATATAAACTCAGAGATGCGCAAGCGGAGGCTATGAACTTAGCACGACTAGGTAATAAATATCTTGCCGATCAAGAACCTTGGAAGCTCGTTAAAACTGATCCTAAACGTGTCGAAACAATTATGAACATTGCGCTACAGATTACAGCAAATCTTAGCATTGTTTTGCAACCATTCTTGCCTAAGACAGCAGGAAAACTTGGCGATTTTCTAAATTTTGAAGCAGGAAATTGGTCTGTAGCAGGAAAAGATGATCAGTTAATTGCTGGACATTTGATCAATGCACCAGAAATTTTATTCCAAAAAATTGAAGACACCTTAGTTGAATTTGAGGTTAATAAATTAAAGCAAACTAACGAGATGGAGACCTCTTATGAACCTCAAAAAGAGGCCATTCAATTTGATGACTTCACGAAATTAGACATTCGTTTGGGCACTATATTGGAAGCTGAAAAAGTTGAAAAAGCGGACAAGCTTTTAAAATTATTGGTCGATACGGGTATTGACAAGCGCACCATTGTATCTGGCATTGCAGAGCATTACAAACCGGAAGATATTGTTGGTAAAACAGTTCAAGTTTTATTGAATCTTGAACCAAGAAAAATTCGCGGCATCGAATCGCAAGGAATGATTTTAATGGCTGAAGACGCAGAAGGCAATTTGAGTTTTATGATTCCTGAGAAAGGTTTTGATGCCGGAGGGGGCGTGCGGTAAATGGAGCAAGGAACAATGAACAAGGAATTATTTGATTTGTTGGTCTGCGTGTACGTTTCGTCTTTGATCTTTATTCGTTGATTTTTATTCAAGAAAAAATGAACAACCTCATCTCTCCAACCGATCTTCAGCAGCAATTTAACAATGTCGAATTTGTATTAAAAACGCAGCAACAAATTGCGAAGGATTTTGAGAAATTCAATTTAATGTTTGATACAACTTTTCAGCAAATCCCATTCAATAAAGAAGAAATCCAAGAAAAGATTGCAGAAAATGTGACTGAATTAATGAAGGAAGGTGAAACACGTCTGTTGCAATTACTTTACACAATTGATCTTTCCGAAAAAGAATTTCTAGCTCTTACACCCAAACCCGACTTTCTACAGCTCCTTTCTGAGAAAATACTTTTTAGAGAAGCCTATAAAGTGTTTTTGAGAACGAAATTCAAATGAAAAAACCTAGTATTAGCGTTTCAAGACCAATTTGTCAGAAGGAACAATGAGTTTTATCTTATCCAATAATTGTTCTTCAGACCAGGGTTTTGAGACAAAATAGTCCAACAAGTTTTCGCTTATTAAATTTTCTACTATTTCATCATTTGCTTGGCCAGATAACATGATGCAATGGATATCCGGGTAAATACTTTTTAGTTTTTTAAGGAATTCAGCTCCCGTCATTCGAGGCATTTGGTAGTCCGTTAGAACAAAAATCACCTTTATTTTAAGATCGATAATTTCAGGAATCGAAGCTAGGGCATCTTCAGGATTAAGATAATACTCAACAAGCACTTTTTCTGTGTCAACTAGTTTCTGCAGCTGCACACTGAGTGCACTTAAAATTGATTCATCATCATCAACACATATTACTGCAGAATCTTGAGTTAAAACCATATTGTATACATTAAGGTTGTCTATGCTTTAATTTCAAACAAAAAACTAGTTGATTTGTTTTCAGAAACAACTTTTATTCCCCAACCGTTCGTATCAGCAATTTTCTTGACAATGTTTAAACCGAACCCATGATTATCCTTACCCTTTGATGACTTAAACCGCTCAAAAATTTTAGAAATAAATTCTTTTGGAATCTCGGGGCCATTGTTTTCGAATTCAATTTTTAATGTATCGCCTTCTTTTACAGAACGAATCCAAAGATCACCTCCTGCTTCACCCAATGCTTCTAGCGCATTTTTTATCACGTTAGACCAAATTTGGAAAATATCTCTTGGAACACCTTTTAATTCATGTGTCGTCGGAATATCTATATGAACATCGATATTCCCCTTTAAGTTGGTACCTAGAACCCTCAACACACTGTTTACGCTTTCCGCAATATTTATGGTTTCCTCTCTCTGTTGAACAGCACTTTTAGTAAACTTTCGCAAATCCGAAATCACATCCGCTGAACGATTTGCCGCATCCAAAATTGTATCAACCATTTGCCTTATGGTGTAAATATGGCGCATCAGCTCTAAAAACTTTGTCTGATTCTTACTTTCTATAACTCGGTTGATCTTTTCCGTTTCATCAATACCAACGCGTGCTTTTAAAAGTCCATCTGCTAATTCTAATGATTCCTGCTCTGAAAACCCTTTTTCATTTCGAAGTAGCGCTTGCATCTGATTGCGTTCTTTCATTGCCTTTAGACTGCTTTGAAAGGACTTTAAATCACCAGACATTGCGTGAAAACAAGCAAATTCCAATTCTTCAGGGGAACAATCGTGAATCAATCCATGAAAAAGCACCTCCAATGTTTCTCTCACATTCTTAGCGCCAATCAGAATTGCAGCAAGCGGACTGTTTAAATCATGTGCAATGCCCATTGTGAGTTCACCTATTGCTACAAATTTTTCTATTTCATTCAGATTTGCATTTAACTCAAGGTTTTCATTCGTTTTTGATTCAACTGTCTTTTCAAGGTTGAGATTCAATTCTTCAAGGGCTGCCTTTGATTCAATAGTATCTGTAATATCAATGCCATAAGCAATTATGTAATCATCACCAGCTTTTCCTGAAATTGGTGGAGAGAAAGAACGCAAAAAATAACGAATTCCTGACGCATTTGAAACCTCTTCAATCCATTCAACGCGCTTACCGGTTTGCCTCATTTGATTAAAATATGCTTTACGTTGATCAAATCTATCCGAGGCAAGGCCTTTTTTAGCACAGTAATCATGCTCCGTTTTTCCAATCATCCAAGCACGCAATTCATCATTCTTTACCGCCGTTTTATTAATGAATTTGAAGCGCATATCATCATCAAAAAGACATACATCTGCAGGTAATAAATCCAAGATGTTTTGTAAGAATGCTTCTTGAACTTTTAACTTTTCATTTAATTCTAGAAGTTCCTCTTTTTGATGATTTATTTCCTCAGAATAATTCGTTATTTCAAATCCATAGATGTTCACGAAATCAAATTCTTTAAAATAAATAAGAGTAAACACAAAGGTTCTTTTATCTATTTCAATGATTTCTTCAAATACAGGAGCTTGATGATTGTCAAATTTATGCTTTACATGATTAATCAAAGGAACAAAGCCTCTGAAATCATCCTCATCAACATATCCATCCATAAGATTCAAACCACTTTTATTCGCATAAAGGATTTTCAAGTCTCTGTTAATGCGAATGACAGGATGTGGATTTTGATTTGGGAAACTACTAATTTGCTCCACCTTTTCTAAACTAGCCTTTAATTCAGAATTCTTTTTGTTCAATTTAATATTTAATTCCTGTGCGTCTTTTATGCCTTTTACACTAATCTCTGACATGAAGATGTATTCAGCCACATAGTCGTGTTCCGGAAAATCATTAAGGTTCAAATTAAACCACTTTAGAGGAGAATCAGCATTTACAATAGGATGAGTCAAAAAAACAAAGGTGTTATTCAACCTTAAAAAAGAAGCTTTAAATTTTAACTTTGTTTTAATCTCATTAAAAAAAACAATTGTACCTGG
>JBIIQP010000118.1:0-8042 GCA_044341975.1 Crocinitomicaceae bacterium | reverse complement strand
TATTATAGCTACTGCGAGAATTCTTCCTGCAGGTGTTAGCTATGATGAAGTGGCAATCGGTCGTGTTGTTAGTTCTTCACAATTGCGTGGACAAGGTCTTGGCCACCAACTCATGAATGAATGCCAGGCTTTTATAGAAGATGAATTTGGTGTTCAAACACCTATCCGACTTTCTGCTCAAAAACACCTCGAAAACTTCTACGGTCAACATGGTTATAATTCCACTGGAAAAGAATATTTGGAGGATGGGATTCCTCACGTTGAAATGCTGAAAAAATAAAGATCTATTTATATGAAAATCAATAAACTAATATTACTTATCGCACCCATTACTTTAGCAGGTTGCAAGCAAGAAAAAGAAGTTGTAGCGGTTCAAAGTTTTGCTCCTGCAAACGTAGTAAAAACAGAACTTTCAACGATCGATTTATCGTTCATGAATAAGACGATTCGTCCGGAAGATGATTTCTTTCTTTTTTCAAATGGTAATTGGATCAAAAACAATCCCATTCCGCCATCCGAATCACGTTGGGGAAGTTTTAATGAACTCGAAAACAGCAACAAGAAAAAATTGACTGAAATACTTGAAAATCTCAAAGCATCAGCGCAGTCCATTAAAGGTTCAGATGCACACATTCTAGGAAACTATTATTCAGCGTATATGGATATGGAAACCAGAAACAAATTGGATTTTCAGCCTATTTCTGCAGAACTGGACAAAATCAAGAATTTAAAGTCAAAAGCTGATATCATCTCTTTGGTTGCTGAGCAGCATACCTATGGAATCAATAGCCTTTTCAGTTTCGGAGTCGGACAAGATCTTAAAAATGTGAATGGAAACATAAGCTACCTCGGTCAAGGGGGATTGGGCTTACCGAATCGTGATTATTATTTATCTGAAAACAAAAAGGAAATCCTAGCGAAATACAAGTTGCATATTGCGAGTATGTTAAAACTTATCGGATATGATGAATCTGAATCAGCTCTTAAATCCGAAAACATTGTTTCTTTTGAATCAAAATTAGCTTCTGCAATGATGTCTCCAGCGGAATTACGCGTTCCTGAAAAGACCTATAATAAAAAATCACTTCAGGAAGCTGCCAAACTATTTGGAAAAATTGACTTTGAATCTTATCTATCGTCTGTTGGCAGCTTAACTTTTGATTCATTGGTTGTTTCTCAGCCTGATTTTATTAAAAAAACTGGAGAGTTAATTGGAAGTGAGGAAATGACTGTATGGAAGGATTATTTACTCTGGAAAACATTGCGCCATTATGCCGGAAATCTTTCCGAGCGATTCGTCAACGAAAGTTTCAATTTTTATGGAAAAACATTGAGCGGTAAAAGCGAAATGAAGCCGCTTAACGAACGTGCAATTGATGAAATAACAAACAAGGATTTCGGTGAATTACTTGGAAAAGCATTTGTAGAAAAGTATTATTCTCAAAATGCCCAAAACAGAGTTAATACAATGGTTGACAATCTTTTGTCTGTATTCAAACAACGGATTCAGAATTTAGATTGGATGTCGGATGAGACCAAAAAAGAAGCAACCAACAAATTAAACTCAATTGGCAGAAAGTTAGGTTTCCCTAGTAAATGGGAGAACTACAGTTCACTTGACTTCTCCAACAATGCATACGTTTCTAATATAAAAGCAGAAAACAATTATTCTTTCAAAAAGAATCTGGCAGATCTGAAAAAACCTATTGACAAAGAAAAATGGGGAATGCCGGCTCACATGGTCAATGCATACTACCACCCTCTTTTAAACGAGATTGCATTTCCTGCAGGCATAATGCAGCCACCTTTCTTCGATGAAAAATCAGAAGATGCTGTCAATTATGGACGAATCGGAATGGTTATTGGTCACGAGTTTACGCATGGATTCGATGATATGGGTTCAAAGTTCGCTGCTGATGGATCTTTCAAAAATTGGTGGACAGAATCGGATCGAATTAAATTTGAGGAAAAGACAGGGACACTTGGTGAAACATTCTCTGCTTTCTGTCCGATAGAAGGTCACTGTGTTAATCCACAATTGACGATGGGAGAAAATATTGCTGATTTGGGTGGACTCACAATGGCCTATTACGCCTACACATTAACTGATGAATTTAAATCAAGTTCCGTGCGCGAAGGTTACACGCCTGCACAACGTTTTTTCATCTCCTACGCTCAGTTATGGAAAATTAGCTATACGGAAGAAGAAATGAAAAACCGCATTGCAAATGACCCTCATTCCCCTGGCATGTATCGAGTGAATGGCCCTTTGAAAAATTGTCCTGAATTTTTTGAAGCATTTGGTGTGAAAGAAGGTTCCTCCATGCGAAATCCTTTAGGAAAGGTTGCAAGGATTTGGTAGTAGAAATCATATTCATCGTGCGGTATTAACTTTTTCTTTCGAATTTATCAGCGATTAAAACTCTTTAGATAATCTCGTTAAACTTATAAGCACATCAAACAATTGTTTCTTTTGTCTGTTTAAAAGATGTGTTGAATGAGACAATAGTAAAGGTTGAAGGATTATCCAAGAGCTTCGGAACTTTCGAAGCCGTAAAAGATGTTTCTTTTTCGGTGCAAAGAGGAGATGTGTTTGGGTTTCTTGGACCAAATGGGGCGGGAAAAAGCACTACGATTCGCTGCTTGCTATCCTTGATAACTCCTGACAATGGAAACGCAAGTCTTTTTGGAAAATCATTTAAGAACGAGCGTAAAGAAATCTTATCCAAGATTGGCAGTATTATTGAAAAACCGGACTTCTATCGGTATTTATCTGCTGAGAAAAATCTTGAAATCTTTGCTCGAATTTCTGGTGCTAGTGTTTCAAAAATGGAAATTCAAGAAATGCTGGAATTTGTTGGACTTGGCGATCGTGGTAAACACAAAGTAAAAGGGTTCTCACATGGAATGAAGCAACGTTTAGGAATTGCTCAAACGCTACTTCACAAGCCGGATTTAATTATTTTGGATGAGCCGACAACAGGGCTAGATCCTCAGGGAATCATCGAAATTCGAAATTTGATACTTCGTTTGAAAAACGAACAAAACAAAACCATCGTTTTATCTTCACATCAACTATCAGAAATTGAGCTGATTGCAAATCGAATGGTGATTATCAATCAAGGTAAGACAATTATAGAAGGTTCTGTAAGTGAATTATTAAATTCACAAGAGCTCGTGGTTCGCCTTGAAACAGATAACATTGAAGCTACACAGCAATTAATTCAACTAAACTTTGCTGAAGCTAAAACAACATTAATTTCTTCAGATTCAATAGATGTTTCTATTCATCGTGACAGGGTACCACGGCTAAACAGGCTTTTGGTCGAAAACAACATTGGCGTAATGGCGATTGAACCCAAGCGCAAACTCGAAGATTATTTCATTAAGACTATCCTCTCCTAGTTATGCTGCTAAAAAACACGTACAATGAATTTGTAAAAATACTCTCTAAGCCAAGAAGCTATTTGGGTATAGGCGCTTTGACGTTGTTGATTGGCATCATTATTTTTGCTATGAAAGTGGATGGCAACTCTATTGTTTCTTTTGTCACAGCTAGTTTCGAGCAGACTTTAACTTTCAATGGAAAAGTGATAAATGGAAATCTCATCACCTTTATCATCTTACAAATGCTCATTGTTCATATTCCATTGCTCGTGGCGTTGGTGACAGGTGATTTAATCTCAGGTGAAGCAGCAATGGGTACTATACGAATGTTGGCCACGAAACCAATTTCCAGGACTCAAATCGTGCTATCCAAATTCATAGCCGGAGCATTGTATACCTTGTTCTTAACATTATGGCTTGGTCTAATGGCATTAGGATTATCACACCTTATTTTTGGTAGCGGTGATTTAATTGTTTTAAATAGTGATGGAATAGTGATATTGCCTGAAAATGACATCCTTTGGAGATATGGAGCTGGTTTTGCTGTGGCTTTTTTATCATTACTAACCGTTTCTTCATTGTCAATCTGCCTATCTACTTTTGCAGAAAACTCAATAGGTCCAATCGTTGCCACAATGGCCATTATTCTCTTATTTACGATAATTGGAACCTTAGATGTTACTGTGTTTGACTCCATTAAACCCTACCTATTTACTACACACATGGCATCTTGGAGAAGTTACTTTGAAGATCCAGTGCCATTCGCATCGATAAAACAATCCATCATAATATTGTTAGTTCACAATGTAATTTTCATTTGTGTTTCAATTATTGGATTTAACAAAAAAGACATTACATCATAATGAAAACGTTATTCATACTTTCACTGTCTTTGCTCCATTTTGGTGTGTTTTGCCAAACATCAACTGAATTATTAAACAAAGTTGTTTCAAAAATAAACACAGTAAAAGATTATTCAGCAACAGCAAAGATTTCCGCAAATATTCCAATGATTAAAATCTTGCCTTCCCAGGCTACAATTTATTTTAAACAAAAAAACAAATTCAAAGTCGTCTCAAAAGGCATTGTCATTCTCCCAAAACAAGGATTCACAGATCTTAATGCATTTTTGAGTAATTCTAGTAAATACCAATCACTATTGGGAGACACTTCAGTCATTAATTCAGTTAAAACAGTCGTAATTACTGTGATTCCTAAAGGTGATGGCAACGATATTGTTTTAGCAAAGCTTTGGGTGGATTATGCGCGATCAGTCATAATGAAATCTCAAATTACATCGGCGACTAATGGTTCTATTACTACAACCTTCACCTACGGAGATAAAGTATCATTTGGATTGCCCACTAAAATGGTTTTTGAGATTGATGTCAAAAAATTTAAATTACCCAAAAGTGTTGCTGCTGATATTAACCAAAAAAAGAGTCTTACTCCCGCAGACACATCTAAAAAAGGAACTATAACTATTTCATTATCTGATTATGCCGTGAACCAAGGCATAAATGACTCGGTTTTTAGTAAATAGTCTTGGTGGTATCTTCCTATGTCTTAATTCATAAGCATTAGGGAAAATAGATTCTTAAAAATTACAGGTTCATTATAATTATAACAAAGCTCCAGAAATTCTTTCATTTTTGTCTGGGAATATTCTTTTATGAATTAATTTCATCAATCAACTATAACTAAGTTTACACTTCCATCCTACTTCAAAAAATTAATCTATGAAGAACCCAGCCGTTGACGAATTCTTGGAGAATGCTAAAAAATGGCAGCAGGAATTGACTTTATTGAGATCCATTGTTTTGGATTGCACATTAACGGAAGAATTAAAATGGAAACAGCCCTGTTACACCTTTCAAAATAAGAATGTCTTGATCATTGGTGGTTTCAAAGAAAATTGTTTCATCAACTTTTTCAAGGGGGCACTTTTGCAGGACCACGAAAAATTACTTGTATCACCTGGTGAAAATTCTCAATCAGCCAAGATGATTAAATTCACAAACACAGATCAAATTTCTGAATTAACCACAATTCTAAAAGCCTATATTTTTGAAGCCATTGAAGTGGAAAAAGCGGGATTGAAAGTTGAATTAAAAAAGGATGTTGAATTAGTACTAATTGAAGAGTTAGAAGTAGTATTAAAAAATGATTCCAAATTAAACGAGGCTTTCAAAGCTTTAACACCAGGTAGACAAAGAGCCTATAACATTTTCTTTTCAGGTGCGAAACAGGCTTCCACTCGTATCTCAAGAATTGAAAACTACAAACAACGCATTCTAAGTGGAAAAGGATTCAACGATTGTATTTGCGGATTGTCGAAACGAATGCCGACTTGCGATGGATCGCATAAAAATTTAAAATAACAAGAATTACACTATTTAAAGTTCAGAAACGGCATATCGAATGAATCTATCATGCTACTTTTTGTGCGCTAGCCCTGCCTAATTCCTTTAATAAGCGAACATGGGATACGATGCCACCAAAAAAGGAGGTTTGACTCACCCTCCACCCTTTTTGATGAATCTCTTTATAAATTACTTTGTTCATTTTTCTGTAGTAGAAATGATGGACACCTGGAAAAAGGTGATGTGCGATATGATTGTTAAATCCTCCAAAAATAAAATTCGCTAACCAACTGAATGGATGAATATCATTTGAGCTGAGAACTTGATTCTCAACCCATGAAACAGCGATGGTTTCATTCGTACTAATTTTTGGGTAAGCCGTTGTTTCAACATGGTGACTAATCAGAAAGGTGAAAAGTAAGAAAAGCGACTGAGTTAAATGCATGACCATATATGCAGCAAATATAATCCAACCGGACTGTGGAACATACATAAAAGGGAATCCGAAAGAAACGATAAAATAAGCTGATTTTAAGCCCCAAAACGTTACTGTTTTCCTAATATTTTTGCTTTTATCCTCTCGAAAAAACAAGGTGATATCCTTCAGGAAAATCCAGAAAAATGAATACGTACTGTATAAAATTGGCGCATAAATAAATTGCCAGCGATGATAATTACGGTAAGGTGAATCAGGAGTGATTCTGAATAATATCGTAACAGATAAATCACTATCATATCCATCTACATTTGGGGCAAAATGATGTGCTTTTAGGTGTCGATCTTTCCATGCACTGGCATCAGCACCCAATAGCGAAAAAAGAAACTGAAAAATAAAATTATTCCAATTTCGTTTGCTTGAAATGGTATCGTGCGCACCATCATGGGCGAAATTTAAGGTCAAAAGAAATGAAAACCAACCATATAGAACATAGGTCAAAAAGAAAATCCAAATTGAAGTTTCCTTAAAAAGCAAACCATAACACAAGGCGCTTCCTCCTAAAAAGAATAGAAGTTTAAAAACGATATACAACCACCATCTAGGACGTTCCGCCCTAATTACTCCTTCTACTTTTCTTGTCAATTGATCCAACCATTGTTGATCAGCTTGATTATTTATGTGTCTAACTCTCAAACTGCTGTATGGGCATGTGTTCGAAATGACCTCTTTTATAAAGAAATCTGAAATGAGCTTTCAATGAATTCCAATAACCTGTTTCCATGTAGACTATGCCATTTTTTGCAGCCACTTCTCTGAAGATTGGCAGGATTTCCAAATAATGAACATGACAAACATTCGGAAGCAAATGATGCAGGGCGTGGGCATTAAATCCGCCTAATGTCCAATTAAAAAATACACTGTCTGAATTGTAATCCACAGAAGTTTTCATTTGTAATGTTGGCCAGCTCATGCCGATTTCACGATTTTCACCTACTTCTGGATGCTCAACAAAATCAGATAAATGAGAGACTCCAAGCACTGCAACAAAAACTATCGACACCAAGAAATGATTAAGTATAAATGCTAATAAGATATGTTTCCATCCAAAATCATGCAGGTAGATTGGTATTACAAGCATGAAACCAATATAAACCAACTTGAAAAAAACAAGTTTCACTATTTCAAAAGGGGGAATTTTAATTTTAATTGTTCGGCTTGAGACATTAATAATCATCAACGATTCTCTGAACAGAAACCAATTCAAGGAGTAGAGTAAGTAAAGTAAAGGTGCATAAAGATATTGGTAACGGTGGAACCATTTTAACTTTTGTGTTTCCGTCATACGAAACAATGGATTGTGCAAGACATCTATATCACTTCCTTCAACATTTGTGTATAAATGATGTGATTCATTGTGATTTTTCCCCCAAACGTAGGCGTTATTTCCTTGTAGATTGAAACTCATTGAAAACAATACCTTGTTCCAAAATTTGCTTTTTACTGCCACTCCATGCGCTGCATCATGCGATACGTTAAACGCTGTCATTAAGACAAATAAACCCATTAAAAGATAGCAAACATAAAACATCACTAATGAGGTGCTATTGATCATAAGGAAATAAAACAAAAAGTCAAGCGAAAAATACATGATGATTTTAAAATACATCTTCCCATTTCCGGTGCGTTCTCTTCCGTTTACTTTGAAATACTCATCAATTCTTTCGTTGAGTTCCTTGTAAAATGTCAAACCCTGGTCTTTGGTAAATTTGAGTCGATTCATTGTGATTTTTTTTATTAACCGATAAAATTACTGAAAACATGAAGTTTAAATTAAAAAAAAACCGACTTTTTAC
>JBIIQP010000116.1:0-8225 GCA_044341975.1 Crocinitomicaceae bacterium | reverse complement strand
CGAACTACTTCAAAATAATTTGAATAGTCATTGAGTGCTTTTAGAGAGATTGGATTTTCCCTTTCATGTCCTTGAAGGGCCGCAACTAGTGAATTAAAGTTTGGCTGTGATGTTAAGCCGCTCATTGAAGACAATGCTACATCCAAAATATCGACTCCTGCCTCTATCGATTTTATATAAGTCGCAGCTTGTATGGATGAGGTGTCGTGCGTATGCAAATGAATGGGAATCGAAACTGATTTTTTCAATTCTGAAATCAAGAGTTCAGCTGCATAGGGCTTTAGAAGTCCTGCCATATCTTTTATTGCAAGAATGTGCGCGCCCGCATCTTCCAGCCTTTTTGCTAGATCGATGTAATAGTTTAAATTGAATTTTTGTCTATTGGGATTTAAGATATCACCGGTGTAACATACACATGCTTCCGCCAATGAGTTGGTATTGTTTCGAACAGTTTTAATACTGTGTTCCATTCCCTCGAACCAATTAAGAGAATCAAAAATGCGGAACACGTCTATACCATTCTCTGCACTTTTTTCAATAAATTTCTCAATGATATTATCAGGATATGCAGCATAACCTACTGCATTGGTTCCTCTAAAAAGCATTTGAAGCAGAATGTTTGGGGCAAGAGAACGTATTGTTCGCAACCTTTCCCAAGGGTCTTCATGCAAAAATCGCATTGTGACATCAAATGTGGCACCGCCCCATACTTCAAGAGAAAATAATTCCGGAACTTGTTTAACATATCCCTCAATTATTTTGAACATGTCATCATTTCTCAAGCGGGTAGCAAAAAGCGACTGATGGGCATCGCGTAGTGTGGTATCCGTATAGTGAATTTTTTTGTCTGACTTAATCTTTTGAATAAACGCGTCACGACCTAGTTCTAAAAGTAAATCTCTGCTTCCTTTGGGATATTGGATGGTTTTGTCAGTAAATGGTACGATGGGCTTTCTAAACGTCTTGTCCTCATCAACTTTTTTTACGTCAGGATGACCATTCACCTTTAATTCAGCGAGGTAGCGCAGTAACTTGGTGCCCCTGTCTTTGTCAAAACCATATTGTGGAGCTAAAAGTCTTGGATTTTCTTGAATAAAGCCTACTGTCGCTTTTCCTGACTGAAAAGTTTCGTTGGCCATTACATTGATCAAGAATGGAATGTTTGTTTTTACACCTCTAATCCTAAACTCTTCAAGCGTCCTTTTTAATCGGTTTGACGCACCTTTTAATGTCCTCCCGCTTGCTGAAACTTTAACCAGCATTGAATCGAAAAAAGGAGAAACTTTTACTCCGGAATAACTGCTTCCTTCATCCAATCTTATTCCATAACCACCGGCATTTCTATAGGCAACGATTGTTCCATAGTCAGTTTTAAAATCATTTTCAGGATCTTCTGTAGTGATGCGACATTGAATTGCCCAACCATTTGCTTTTACGTCTTCCTGTGATTGAATGAAAATTTGACTATGCGACAACGGGTGTCCAGCAGCGATGATAATTTGTGAACGAACAATATCAATTCCTGTAATCTCTTCTGTAATCGTATGTTCTACTTGAATTCGAGGATTGACTTCAATGAAATAGATGTTCTCCTCAGAATCGACCAAGAATTCTACTGTACCGGCATTGTTATAATTTACTTGCTTCGCAATGCGAAGGGCATATTGGTAAAGTTTTTCTTTCGTTTCTTGCTTTAATATAGAAGGTGCGACTTCCACAACTTTCTGAAATCTTCGTTGTACTGAGCAGTCGCGCTCATACAGATGTACAATGTTCCCATGATTATCTCCTAAGATTTGAACTTCGATGTGCTTCGGATTTTCTATGAATTTTTCAATGAAAATTGTAGCATTTCCAAAGGCTTTCGATGCTTCATTTCTTGCATCATTGAATGCTGTTTGCAGTTCATCTTCAGTTCTCACAACGCGCATGCCTCTTCCACCACCTCCGGCCGCAGCTTTTAGCATGACAGGAAAACCGATGCGTTTTGCTTCTTTTAAAGCATCATCTACTGATTCAAGTTCAATTTGACTATCAGGAATCAAAGGCACATCGACAACTTTCGCGACTATTTTTGCAGCCACTTTATCGCCTAATTGATCCATTGCTTCTGCACTAGGTCCTACAAAAATGATCCCTTCTTCTTGACAGCGTTTTGCAAAAGACACATTTTCAGAAAGAAAACCATAACCTGGGTGAATTGCATCTACTTGATTCGTTTTAGCGACAGCAATGATTTCTTCAATGTCAAGATAAGGTTTCAGGGGTTCGGCTTCATTGCCAATTTGAAAACTCTGATCAGCTTTATAACGATGAAGCGAGTACCGGTCTTCATAGGTATAGACAGCAACAGTTGAAATTTTTAATTCAGAAGCTGCCCTAAAGATTCGGATGGCAATTTCTCCGCGGTTGGCAACAAGTAGTTTTTTAATTTGATGAATTGGATAAGATTTTTCCATTACAGAGTGGTAAAAAAATTAAAATTAAGGGTTAAACATTAAGTAAATATTCATGAAATACAGTTAGAGTAGGGCTTGATGAGGATATTTTTGTTTTGTTTCCAAAAGTCTTTGATCTCAGGGCTTTTAATACGAATTGGTGTGCATCTTTACCAAGTGCATTGCCACTGTTTTGCTGAAGGAATCGCTGTGTAGATTGTACGACTGGACGAATCATATTTTCCTTGTTTCTTTTCAACTGCACTTTGATATACAGTAAACGAGAGAAAACTGCGATAAAGTAATTTGTTGAATACATGATTTGCTGTAAAATCCGCAAGGATTCCTTCAATTCACCCTGTTTCTCAAGCAGCACAGCTTGGAGGAAATTTTCAAGAATTTTCCCTTCACCCCGGAAAAAGACCTGGTTTTCTTCCAATAATCTCTCTGCTTTTTCTAGCTCATTATGAAGCAAACAGAAAAGAATTCTATAAAAAAGCATGTTGTTGTTGATGATAGAAAAGCCCTTGAAATGTTCGATAGTATCTTCTGACATTTCTAAAAGCGACTCAATATTGGTTCCGGAAAAGAATTCCAGACGCAATTCAAGAAAACGTATTTTTCTGTCAAGGTCGTAGAAATCATGGTTGCGTTTTTCAACCGAGTAAAGTGTCTCCTTCGCTTTTGAAAAGTACAAGTGCAAGAGTTCATTGTCAAAATTCAATTTAGCCAATGAAACGTATAGCGAAACTTTATTTAATGGGTAATCCATTAATTCGATTTGCTCCAAAATTTCTTGCGTCAATTCTGCGCGTCTATTACTTATCAATGAGTTTTTTTCCAGGAAGATGTTCGAAATATTATAGTAATATTCGGTCACTTTATCATTGTTCGCGTGACGTAAAACCTTGAGTAATTCCTCGTTTAATCGCAGCGCTTTACTCAGGTCTTTTTCATTCTGAGAGGCATAACTCATACGAATCTTTCCTTTCAAGCCGATCATTTGATAATAGTAGTCTTCTTCGATGACAGAAAAATCATAGGCCTTGTCGTAATAGTAATTTATCAAGGACAGGTTTCCGCTTTTCTCCAGAGCCTGAGCTAGCAGGATGTATTTAATACTCGAGTTTTTGTCCACAAATGTTGACAAGAGAACACTTTCAATTTGATCAACAAAAAAACTACTCAATCGACGCAGCTTTAACTCCTTTTCTTTTTGAGAAGAATTTGGCCAATTCGATTCCACTGCATCAGATAAAAACTGGTTCAAATCATTCAATGTACCCGGAGATGATTGAATATAGGTTCTAAGAATTGTAAGTCGCTTGTCAGAGCTTGTCGTGCAATGTTGTGCTATTGCCTTTCGTTGTGCAGCTGTTAACTCTTTGTTGATGTTGTATAATTTATTGCCTATCACAAATTCAAGTTTTAATGGTTAATACTCATCAATTTTTAGTCTTACGGGTTGTTTTCCGCAGATAATTTATCCAGTACCTCGAAGAATTGAGGAAAAGATTTATTCACGACATGAGGAGTAAGAATGTTCACTCCTTTTTCACTGACCAATCCCAAGAGTGCACCTGCCATTGCAATGCGGTGGTCGCCATGCGGATCAATAGTGCCATCTATAACTTTTTTTGTTGGTGAAATGATCATGATGTCATCTTCCAAGGTTATTTCTATTCCAAATTGCTTTAATTCTTTTTGAAGTACAATCCCTCTATTGCTTTCTTTATGAATAAGACGGTTTGCGCCTTTAATTTTGCTGTTCCCCTTGCAAAGTCCAGCTAGAACTGCAATAGGAGGGAAGAGGTCTGGGCAATCTGTTGCGTCAAATTCAAATCCGTTGAGTTCATTTTTTGAAATGACATACTGATCACCATCCTGTTCAACTTTAGCCCCGGCCTTTTTTAAGACTTCTAAAATGGCAATGTCCGCTTGTTTCGAATTTGGATTTAAACCACTTAATGAAACTTTTCCAGCGATTGCTCCAGCAACTAACAAAAAGGATGCGCTGCTCCAGTCTCCTTCTATCGAAATATTTGAAGGATTAAGTGTATATGGACCGTCAAAATACACTGTTTTATCCTTGTAAATCAATTCTACTCCGAATAATTTTAGAACTTCAAGTGTCAGCAGGAGATAAGGCTCACTCTTCAAGTTGTGGATGCTAATTTTTTCGTTTCTCAATAATGGTGAGGCAACGTAACTATAAATCAATCCAGTGATGTATTGTGAACTAATTGATCCATCAACCGCAATGGTCTTTGGTTGAATCGGCCCAAGAAGTGAAAAGGGTAGTTTTCCTTGATTGGAGTTAAATTCAACATTTAATTGCGGTAGGATTTCGTCAAAAAACGACATTGTCCGAGTCAAAATACTTCCTTGTCCTGTTAGATCAACTTTAAACGAACTATTCGCCAAGATTGGTGTAAACATGCGTGTAGCCAATCCCGATTCATTCACATTAAAATTTAATGCACCACTTGGATTGAAACCGCTACTTTGTATGAGAACATCATTTTCAATGTGACTTACAGTTGCTCCAGCTTTTCGAATGATCTCCAAAGAAGCTTGCTCGTCATCGGATATTCCAATGTTTTTAAGGTAGCTTTCACCATTGGCAATTAATGCACATGCCAAAGCTCTTTGCGTAAAGCTTTTTGATGCGGGTATCTGTGCGTGTCCATTAACTGATGATGACAATATTCGTTTCATTTTCCTTATTTATTTCTGGATCAATTCCCCTTTCAAATGTGCAATAAATCTTTCACTTTACAACAGAATGAATTGTTGTATATGTATTTGGATGAACCTTTTTATAGATGGATTCTGGCATTCTTTTGATTATCTGTTGCTGATGTCATTTTGAATTCGGATACTTTCAACATGGAGCAGTTCCATCATTGATTTCACAAAATCTTCGCTTAATTTTGTATTTCTTGTTTTGGAGAGCATTTTTTCTAAAATTTCATTCCATCTATTTGATTGGAGGACAGTCACATTGTTGATTTTTTTGAGTTGTCCAATGTTTTCAGCAACAATCATTCGGGATTGCAGTAAGTGAATTAATTCGTCATCGAATTGATTGATTTGATCGCGCAATGATTCAATCTTTTGCTGATATTCTGGCAAGTTAATTGACTCTTTTTTCCAAACAAGCTGATTCAGTAGATTGGACAATTGATCTGGAGAAACTTGTTGTTCTTTGTCCGTTAAAGCTTCTTCCGGTTTGTAATGCGATTCAATAATCAATCCGTTGTAATGTAAATCAAGGCTCTTTTGGGAAACTGAATGTAAAGTATCCCTTTTACCCGCAATATGAGATGGATCACAAATCATTGGGAGGTCAGGGAATATGCGCATCATTTCAATTGGAATTTGCCAAATAGGAGCGTTTCTATATTCTTTATTTCCGTATGATGAGAATCCTCTGTGGATCAATCCAATATTTGTAATTCCGGCATTTCGAATGCGTTCAACCGCACCGATCCAAAGTTTAAGGTCAGGATTAACAGGGTTTTTAATTAATACCGTTGAATCAGTTCCTTTTAGTGCATCAGCAATGTTTTGAACGCTGAAAGGGTTGACACTTGTTCGTGCACCAATCCATAAAACATCCACATCGTAATGCAAAGCATCTTCAACGTGCCGACTTGTCGCTACTTCAGTCCCAACTGGAAGACCCGTTTCTTTTTTTGCTGTTGAAAGCCAAGATAAACCTTTGAGGCCAACACCTTCGAATCCACCAGGGTTTGTGCGAGGCTTCCAGATTCCTGCACGAAGGACATCAACCATTCCGGTTTTTGCGAGTCTTTTAGCTGTTGTTACTAATTGCTCTTCAGATTCAGCGCTACACGGACCAGCAATGATTAATCCGTCTTTTTTTATGAGTGATTCGTTCATAGTACTTTTTTTAAACAGGAATAGTTTGTCCTTTGTATAACCCCAGTGTTTTTATTGATTTCACTTTATCGCTGAGATTGCTTAAAGCAGTCTCAAGGCGTTCAAGGTTATTGAACTCAATGTCTAAGTGAAATGCATATTGCGACAAATTATTAGGGATTGGAACGCTTTGAATTTTCGTTAGATTCAAACCTTGATCTTTTATTATTCCCAATACTTCGCTTAAAGAACCGATTTGATTTTTAGTTGTCAATGTTATTGAAGCTTTGTCGGGTTGGTCCTCAATAATAGCACCCTTGCTCAGAATGTAGAAACGAGTGAAGTTTTGCTTTTCATCACATACATTTTCTTCAACTGTGTCGAGATCATGCTCTTTTGCAACCGCTGGACCGGCAATTACTGCTAATCCATTTCCCTCTTGGTCTTTCACTAACTTAGCTGAAGTAGCCGTGTCTTTGAATTCACTTACTTTAACGTTTTCGAGTGTTGAAAGGAAATCTTGACATTGCCCCAGTGCCATTGGGTGCGATATAATTTCCTTGATGTCCTTGAGTTCTGTTCCTTTTTTTGTCAAAAGTCCAAGTTCGACAGGAAGGTATATCTCACCGATAATATTCAATTCAAATTGATCAATTAATTGGTAGTTTAACAAGATACTTCCAGCTATTTTGTTTTCAATGGCAATGATTCCATAGTCGACAAGGTTGTGTGAAAGTTTGTCGCATACTTCGCGGAACGAACCGCATTCCAAAACTGTTATTTCTTCACCGAAATATTTTTTTGCAGCAAGATCATGAAAGGATGAAACAGAACCTTGAATAGCAATGTGATGATTTCTCATTTTACAATAAATTTATGTTGTTAGTAAGTGCTTTTTCTTGAACTTCTCTTGACCAAATGCTGCTTTGAACTTCGCCGATGTGTTTTTTTCTCAATAAGAACATAGCCGTTCTGGATTGACCAATTCCGCCTCCAATCGTTTGCGGCAGCTTTCCCTCAAGCAAAAGTTGGTGCCAATGTAATTTTGTGCGTTCGCTGTGTCCTGCGATGTCCAATTGTCTTAGTAATGTATCTTTATCAACACGGATACCCATTGATGATATTTCGAAGGCTCTTCCTAGTATAGGATTCCAAAGTAAGATGTCGCCATTCAATCCTTTGTATTCTGAAGAGGTAGGAGTAGACCAATCATCATAGTCTGCAGCTCGCCCATCGTGCGGTTGTCCTGAGGCAAGTTTTCCACCGATACCGATTAAAAATACGGCACTATATTCTTGACAAATTTTATTCTCGCGCTCTTTTGGAGAAAGGTCCGGATATTTTTTCTCGACATCCTCAGTATGTAAAAAGGTTATTTCACTTGGCAGAATAGCCGGTATTCCATAGCTGTTCTCAACAGCAAGTTCTGTTTCTTTCAATGCCGTGTAGATCGATTGAACTGTTCCTTTCAAGTAATCTAAGGTTCGTTGTCCCTCAGGAATAACCTTTTCCCAATCCCATTGATCAACATAAATACTGTGGACATCCGATAATTCTTCATCTGGTCGGAGGGCTCGCATGTCTGTGTACAATCCTTGGTCAGCTTTCGCTTCTATGGTTCCCAGTTTATAGCGTTTCCATTTTGCTAGCGAATGCACGATCTCAATTTTAGTGTTTCCCAGACTTTTTGCATTGACATCCACAGGATTTTCATATCCGTTTAAGTCGTCATTTATACCAGATCCTTTCTCAACAATCAGTGGGGCTTCAACTTTAATTAGGTTGAGAGATGCAGCCAATTTTCCAATGAATGCAGTTTTAATTTCTGAAATTGATTGTTCAACTTCATACGCACTTAATTGTGTCTTTTTTTCTAGTGTTTCCATTTTTATTTAGTTGATT
>JBIIQP010000115.1:0-8260 GCA_044341975.1 Crocinitomicaceae bacterium | reverse complement strand
TGAAAATAACATCAGAGCAGTGCAATTGGTTGATTTAAGTGGCAAATTGGTATTCAATGGCGAAATTCCAAATAGTGCAGTTTTAGACTTAACGCATTTTCAATCTGGAACTTATATTCTGGAATTATTTAACGATCGAAATGAAAGTTTAGGAAGGACAAGAGTTGTTATAGCGCATTAATTACCATTCAAATGCAGACTCTGAAAACCACTTTTCTTGCACACGCAAGGTTTGTTCGATAATGTCCCTAACGCAGTGTCTTCCTCCATTGAAAGGGGATTGATAATCTGAAATATGTTTTATTTCTACAGCCGCATCTTGTGGACAGGCAGCTACTCCAGCATGCTGCATGACCTGATAATCAGGAATGTCGTCACCCATGTATAGAATTTCCTCATCAACCAATCCCAATCGCTCTTTGATTTCATTGTATACATTCAACTTGTTAAATGAAGATAAATGAACCTCCTGTACCCCTAGGGCTAATAAACGATCCTTTACATCTTGTGAATTTCCCCCCGTAACAATTAGGACATTGAATCCCATTTTAACCGCATATTGAAGTGCATATGCATCTCTGGAATTTAATGTGCGCACAACGTCATTGTGCAGCAACATGACATCACCATTGGTTAATACGCCGTCAACGTCGAACATAAATGTTGTAACCTTATTTAGTTTTTCCTTGTAGCTAATCATTTGTTATAGGTTTGGTCAATGCTTTTCGAAATCAACGTATACATTTCTTTTCTAATACCAGATAGTAACGCTTCGTGAGAACTTATAATTGAATTATCACTACGTCGCGCAGGTCCTGTTTGACTATTGTAAGGGTCAGTATTTGTTAATTTTAAAGCTGTTTTTTCTAAAAGAGGTTGAAGTACTTTCCAATCAATATTGTTTTCTTCGGCTAAGCTTTTGGCTTGAAAGACCATGTGATTCGTGAAATTGTTTATCCATACTGCAGATAAATGATACAATTTGCGCTGTTGTGAATTAACAGAAAGTACAGTGCTACTTATCCTTTTTGCCAGTTTTAAAAGTAATTCTTCAAGATCGGAAGATTGAGATTCAATAAGCAATGGAATATCATCAAATTTTACTTCCTGTTCCTTTGTAAACGTCTGCAATGGATAGAACACTCCTGTGTTTTCCGTTCTACCGCAATCTGATAATTCAAATGAACCTGAAGTGTACGCTACAAATTTTGAAGTATTAATTTGGGAGATAACCTCTTTAATAGCGTCGTCACTAACACAAACAATTACAATGTCACCAGATAAAGATTGAATATTAACAGCACTTGCGCAACCAAAAGCTTTAGACAATTCATTGGTTTTGGCAGTGTCGCGGCCCCAAATATTACGAATTTCAACCCCAGATTTTCGGAATGCTATTCCCAATTGAAAGGCAACATTTCCTGTTCCGATAATCGAAATAGTTGGTGTGCCCATAGTTGAAATTTTATTTGCCGTGACATTGCTTGAACTTCTTTCCGCTGCCGCAAGGACAAGGGTCATTTCGTCCAATTTTTGGCTCAGCAACCATTGGTTGTTGTTTTTCTTGTTGCGGTAAGGAATTTTGAATCGCTTGTTTGTAACCTTCACTTCCTTGAAAACGCGGTGGTTCTGATGAGGAAGAAGTGGAAGTTCCACCGCTGCTCACTTGCGCTTTATCGTAGTTGTGTTGATGTGTTACTTCACTATTGGTGCTTTGAAATTCTGTCTCAAAAGGAATGTCCAATTTCATCAATAATTCAATTGATTCAGTATTCAAACGTTGAAGCATTGCCTTGAAAAGTTCAAAAGATTCAAGCTTATAAACTAACAGTGGATCCTTCTGTTCGTATTGCGCATGGTGAACTGCGGAGCGTAAATCATCCATTTCTCTAAGATGTTCCTTCCACTCATTGTCAATCATTCCTAAAAGAATATTTTTCTCAAAAGCTTGAGTAATTGCTATTCCTTCAGTAGTATATGCTTCTTTCAGATTTAAAACCAAACGAACTTCACGACGACCATCTGTTAATGGAAATACAATGTTCTCGTATTTATTCGACATTGTTTCATAAACGTGCTTCACTTGTGGATATGCTCGTTGAGCAATTTTAGCACTTTTACGCTTGTATTGTTCTACCATAGCAGCATAAACTTTCTCTACAAGTTCATTTCGATCGATAGTACTGTATTCCGATGACGAAACCGGAGATTCAATTCCAATTATTCGAAGCAAATCTAATTCGAATGACTCGAAATCATCTTTTGAGTGGGCATAAACACTGTTCTCACAAACATCATAGAACATATTGTCAATGTCAAGATCAAGTCGATCGCCGTAAAGTGCATTTCGTCGTTTCTTATAGATTGCCCTGCGCTGAGCGTTCATAACGTCATCATACTCAAGTAATCGCTTACGCATTCCAAAGTTGTTTTCCTCTACCTTTTTCTGCGCTCTCTCAATTGATTTTGAAACCATTCCGTGTGTAATGACTTCTCCTTCTTTCAATCCCATTCGGTCCATTAGTCGAGCAATTCGCTCTGAACCAAACTTGCGCATAAGGTCATCTTCTAAAGACACGAAGAATTGGGAAGATCCTGGATCTCCTTGTCGACCTGAACGACCTCTCAGCTGCCTGTCTACCCGTCTTGAATCATGTCGCTCTGTACCGATAATAGCTAATCCACCTGCATCTTTTACGCCGTCACCTAATTTGATGTCCGTTCCCCTTCCTGCCATGTTTGTAGCAATAGTTACTGCTCCAGCTTTACCAGCTTCAGCAACAATTTCCGCTTCTTTTTGATGGTATTTTGCATTCAAAACTTGGTGGTTAACTCCCTTCATCTTAAGCATACGGCTCAACAATTCGGAAATTTCAACAGTTGTTGTACCCACTAATACAGGTCTTCCTGCAGCTACAAGTTTTTCAGTTTCTTCAATTACCGCTGCATATTTTTCACGTGCTGTTTTGAAAACTAAATCGTTTTGGTCATTTCGAACAACATTTCTGTTTGTTGGAATAACAACCACATCTAATTTGTAAATGTCCCAGAATTCTTTTGCTTCTGTTTCGGCAGTACCAGTCATCCCAGCAAGCTTGTGATACATTCTGAAGTAGTTTTGCAAGGTAATTGTCGCGTAAGTTTGAGTTGCGGCTTCTACTTGCACATTTTCTTTTGCTTCAATTGCTTGGTGGAGACCATCAGAGTAACGGCGGCCTTCCATGATACGTCCAGTTTGTTCATCCACTATCTTAACTTTCCCCTCGAGAATGACATATTCAACCTCTTTTTCGAAAAGGGTATAAGCTTTTAACAATTGATTTACTGAGTGAATTCTTTCTGATTTGATGCTGTAATCACGAATCAAAACATCCTTTTTTTCTAAGAAACGTTCTTTTTCGAGATCTTCCTTTTGCAGATTTGCGATCTCAGAACCGATATCCGGAAGTATGAAGAAATCTTTGTCATCAGAACCAGAAACAAGATCTATTCCTTTGGCTGTAAGTTCAATCGTGTTGTTTTTTTCATCGATTACAAAGAATAATTCTTGATCGATTTTTTTCATCTGTTTACCTTGCTCTTGCATGTAGAAGTTCTCTGTCTTCTGCAAGTGAGCTTTAATTCCAGGTTCTGAAAGGAATTTAATTAATGCTTTGTTCTTAGGTAATCCGCGGTAAGCTCTCAACAAAGCAATACCACCTTCTTCAATCATTTGCTTTGCGTCTTTGCCAGATTCAACTGAACCTGTTATAGCAATGAGTAATTTTTTAGCATCTGCAAGACACTGATTAACATAGTTCCTTTGAGCATTTACAACTGTTTCAACTCGCGGTTTTAATTGATAAAATTCGTGTTCATCACCTCTTGGAGTTGGACCTGAAATGATTAATGGTGTTCTTGCGTCATCAATTAATACTGAATCGACCTCATCAACAATTGCAAAATGATGTTTTTGTTGCACCAATTCATCTACAGCACCAGCCATATTATCGCGCAAGTAATCGAAACCAAATTCGTTATTTGTTCCAAAAGCGATATCAGCTAAATAAGCCTTTCTTCTTTCTTCTGAATTCGGACGGTGCTTGTCAATACAATCGACGGTTAACCCATGGAATTGATACAATGGACCCATCCACTCGGAGTCTCTTTTTGCAAGGTAATCATTGACTGTTACAACGTGAACACCTTTGCCTGAAAGCGCATTAAGGTAGACTGGTAAAGTCGCTACAAGGGTTTTTCCTTCACCTGTTTGCATTTCTGCAATATTTCCTTTGTGCAATACAGCGCCGCCCATTAACTGAACATCGTAATGAATCATGTTCCATTTAACTTCAGCACCGGCTGCTGTCCATGAGTTGTGCCAAATAGCCTTTTCTCCATCTATGGTAATACCATCTTTCTTTGCTGCAAGTTCTTTGTCAAATTCTTGAGCATTAACAACTAATTGACCATTCTGAGACCATCTGCGGGCTGTTTCTTTAATGACAGCAAATGCTTCTGGTAAGATTGAAAACAAAACCTCCTCAATTTGATCATCAATCTTTTTAGACAATTTGTCAATATCTTCAAAAAGTCCTTCTTTTAATTGAATGGGTGTCTTTGGATTAGCTGCTTCATCTTGAAGGGCTTTCAATTCCTCCTCAAGTGGAAGAATATTTTCCTTTACTAAGTTTTGAAAATAGGCTGTTTTCGCGCGCAATTCATCATCACTTAAACTGGCAAATGATGCGAAAAATTCATTCGATTTGTCAACGATTGGTTGATAGCTTTTTCTATCTTTTTCTGATTTATCTCCAAAGAATTTCTTTAGTAATCCTGATATCATGGATAATGTGTTGTTAAATGGGAGCCCAAATTTAATCAAATATTGGAAGTGCCCGTAGTGTCTAACTTTAATTTCGCGTGGAATAGTCAGAAATCATTCCAAATGAAAAGTGTGTGACAAATTGTCTGATTCATTGTTGAAAAGAAGTAATATTTATAAGAACATTTCGAGAAAAATAGATGTGTTTTCATTCTATCTTTGCGGCATGCATGAAATGATACTTATTCTAGATTTCGGTTCGCAATATACACAGCTGATTGCACGAAGAGTGAGAGAGATGAACGTCTATTGTGAGATTCATCCTTGGAACAAATGCCCGGAACTCACCCCAAATATTAAAGGTGTAATTTTATCTGGAAGTCCTTTTTCTGTGAGGGATACTTCATCACCGAAGCCATTGTTGGATGAGATCAAAGGAAAACTACCACTACTTGGTGTTTGTTTTGGAGCGCAGTATTTGGCTCATAATTTTGGTGGAGAAGTACTTCCTTCAACAATTCGTGAATACGGAAGAGCACATTTAAGTTTCATTGATCATTCCAATGTTCTTATGAGAGGCATGACTGACGGAAGCCAGGTGTGGATGTCACATGGTGATACGATTAAAAAAATTCCTTCCAATTATAAAATTATTGCAAGTACTTCCGATGTTGAAGTAGCCGGATACAAAATTGACGGTGAAGAAACATTTGGAATTCAATTTCATCCAGAAGTTTATCATTCACTTGAGGGCGCAATTCTCTTGCGGAATTTTATTGTAGATGTGTGTCATTGTAATCAAGATTGGACGCCAGATTCTTTTGTTGATGAAACAGTGAGAAAATTGAAAGAGCAAATCGGTACTGACAAAGTTATTCTTGGGTTATCGGGTGGAGTTGATTCTTCAGTTGCGGCGGTTTTGTTGCACAAGGCGATAGGTGCAAATTTGCATTGCATTTTTGTTGACAACGGACTTCTTAGAAAAAATGAATTCCCTCAAGTCCTTGATTCCTATAAACACATGGGATTGAATGTGAAGGGGGTGAATGCTTCAGAAAAGTTTTATGAGGCACTTTCAGGTTTGACAGATCCAGAATTAAAACGAAAGGCAATTGGAAAAGTCTTCATAGATGTATTCGATGAAGAATCAAAAAAAGTCACGGATGCTAAATGGTTAGGTCAGGGTACTATCTATCCAGACGTTATTGAGTCTGTTTCAGTAAATGGAGGGCCTTCGCAAACAATAAAATCCCACCACAATGTTGGGGGACTGCCTGATTATATGAAATTACAGGTGGTAGAACCGCTTCGTTTGCTTTTTAAGGATGAAGTACGTCGCATTGGTCGTTCATTGAATATCGATGAAACTATTTTAGGAAGGCATCCTTTTCCAGGGCCAGGACTTGGTATTAGAATATTGGGAGACGTTACAGCGGAGAAAGTTAGAATTCTTCAAGAGGTAGATGCTATTTTTATAAATGGTTTGAAGGAAGATGGATTATATGATGATGTTTGGCAAGCTGGTGCTATCTTTTTGCCAATTCAATCGGTAGGAGTGATGGGAGATGAGCGTACGTATGAAAACGCTGTTGCACTAAGAGCAGTAACTTCCACAGATGGTATGACAGCAGATTGGTGTCATTTACCTTATGAATTTCTAGCAAAAATATCCAATAAAATTATTAATCAAGTCAAGGGAATCAATCGTGTTACTTATGATATAAGTTCAAAACCACCCGCAACGATAGAATGGGAATAGTACTTGGCATAGCTATTGTTTGAAGGGCTCAAAGCAGAAATATGAATCATAAATTAATTTTCTTTTTTCTTCTCGTTTGTAATGCTGTTTTTTCACAACCTGAAAAAGCGGTTAAAGAAACTATTGACGGCCGAAAGTTCTACATACATATTGTGAAGCCCGGAAACACAATGTGGTGGATTCATGAGAATTACAATGTCCCTGTTGAGGACATTACGAAGGCAAATCCAGGGAGTGAAAAGGGAGTTAGTGTTGGCCAAAGAGTTCTAGTTCCAGTTCCAGTTGAGAATGTTGATTACACGGTGCTTCCCAAAGAAACCCTTTATGCGATTTCAAAGAAATTTGAAGTAACGGTAGAGTCAATTGTACTGGCTAATCCTAATGCAGAAAATGGGGTTCAAGTTGGCCAAGTGTTGCATATTGTAGGCGTTGACAGAGATGTTGCAACAAGGTTAAGAAAAACACCAAGTTCATCATCCTTAAGTGAGGTAGCAGATAAAAAAGAGGTTGTCAAAACGGAAGTTGTAAAGTCCGAATCAACTAAAGATGTGAAGGCCAATGAATCTATTCCAGTTGTGAAATCTGACACACTTCCGGCGCCCAGAAAAGAAGTTATTAAAATACCGCTTTCGGATACGATTATTGAACATATCGTGAAAGACAATGAAACGCTTTACACATTGTCAAAAAGATATATGGTTTCAGTCAATGAACTCCAAAAAACGAATAATTTAAAAACCACTAGAATAAAACCAGGTGATGTTATTAAAATTCAGATTAAAAAAGTTGATTTCAAACAGCCTGATATAAGACAAGTAGAAAGTCTTGCTGCACCAATTGTGGATTCAATGCTCTTATTTCCTGCTAAGAGCAGTTATAAAATTGCACTATTACTTCCATTTCAGTTAGATAAAACAGACGCAAACGCTGAATATATTAGTGGGTTAGCTACTGAGTTTTACATGGGCACAAAGTTGGCATTGGATTCACTAAAGAAATTTGGATTGAACGCTGAAGTTTATGTTTATGATATTAAAAATGACACCAATCAGACTAAGAAAATATTAAATAAATCTGAATTGAAAGGTTTGGATTTGGTCATTGGACCATTTTTTCCTGAAAATGCCGACTTTGTTGCTAAGTGGTGCAAGATAAACAGAGTTAGAATGGTCTGTCCGGTGTTACTTCAGACTTCTATACTAAAGGGAAATCCCTTTGTCTATAATACTGTCCCATCAGATGCAGATTTAATGGATGTTTTGGCAAGGTTCACGTTAAATAACCATAGTTCAGAGCAAATTGTTTTAATAAAACCTGTCGGTGAAAAAGATCAACTGCTTTACGATGCTTTTAGAAATTCATTTTTAACCGCTAAAGTTAAGGGGAACAGACCAAAGTTGATTGAGACGACTATGGATAATTACCTAACATTTATTAGAAAGGACGTCCGATCAATATTGATATTCCCGACAAACGATAAACTGCAAATGGTAAAATTCATGAACAGTGCGAATGCCAATAGTTCAAAAATGAATGCTGATTTGGTTTCTGTCTATGGAACAAAGGAATGGTTAACCGTAGATGAGATAAAGTCGCCATTCAAAAATAAATTTCATTTTCATTATGCTAGTCCAAATGAACTGAATTATAAGAATTACCAAACTCAGAGTTTACTAAAAAAATACCGAAGAGCTTAC
>JBIIQP010000114.1:0-8274 GCA_044341975.1 Crocinitomicaceae bacterium | reverse complement strand
AAGAAAAAAGAGGAACACTCTAAATTCCTATTAAAACGAAAAGCGCGATGGAAAACCATCGCGCTTTTTTTGTTTAGCAAAGTAGGTAAAGGTATTATTTTATGACTCTGAATCGACTTAATTCAGTTTCATCTTTATCGTAAACTCTCAAGTAGTAAACTCCCTCTTCAAAGAGATTTACGTTCAAGTCCACCGCTGTTTTACCAACGTTCATCTCAAAAACTTTTCTTCCATTGACATCAGTAATTTCAAGATGACCAATTTGTTTTTGTTTCCATTCAACATGCAATACATCGCTTGTTGGATTAGGGAATACATTTAACGTTGATGTCAAATTGCCCAAAGAGATAAGACTTGCCGTATTTTCAACTGTAAATTGTCCTGAGGAAATACATCCTGATGCATCAGTAACAGTCAATACATAATTACCTGGCGACAAAGAATCCATGTCTTGTGCTGTTTGACCATTTGACCATCCGTAAGAATATGGTTCTGTTCCGCCTGTAACGGTTGCATCAATCGTACCCAATTGTACATCAGTTCCAGCAATAACAGCGTTAATCACTAACGGTTCAGCAGGCTCCGTTACTGAGAAATTTTCAGAAATCGAACAGCCATTTTGGTCTTCAACTGTTAATTGAAAATCTCCAGCTTGTAGGTCAAATAAATCCTGAACCTCTGATTGGTTATTCCATGAATAAACATTGTTTCCTGCCCCTCCAGTAACTGTGATGTCTATTGCACCGTTATTTCCTCCAGCACATGAAACATTGAAAATATTTGAGTTAATTTGCAACGGATTAGGTTCTTGAACATTAATTACATGAATTGCAGGACAATTATTTCCATCCTTCACATAAACCATGTAAAAACCACCAGATAAATCATTAAAAATATTGGATGTTTGATAATTCAATCCACCAATACTGTATTGATACGCTCCAACACCACCTGATGCAGTCAATGTAATTGATCCATTCTGTGAACCATGACAAGTAACATTCAACACACCAGAACTGAAGGCTACAGGAGTTGGCTCTGTAACAGACATAAAAATAAAGCTTGAGCAACCTGCAGCATCTCGCACAATGACTTTATAAATCCCTGCAGTAAGTCCATTAAAAATGTTACTTGATTGGAAAGTCTGACCATTATCAACACTATAAGCCAATGCACCAGAACCACCAGCAGCAAAGATCGTTGCAGATCCATTATTGCCTCCATGACAAGTTACATTCTGAACCGTTTTCGTAATTGCAAATGGATTTGGCTCTTGAATTACCATTGTTTCTGTTCCAATACAACCATTTGCATCTTTTACATAAATAGTATAGCTACCAGCCGTTAATCCTGTAAAAGAAGGAGAAGCATACCAGTTTTGAGCATTGATACTGTAAAGGAGCACTCCTGTACCACCTGTTACTGAATTAACTACTATACTTCCGTCATTTCCATCATTACATGCGACATCCGTATATCCAACTGAATTAATAACAGGACCATTTGCATCAACAATTGTTTTTGACAACACATCCGTACATCCAGCACCATCTTTAACAGAAATAAAATAGGTTGCAGCATTAAGGCCAGTGAATGATCCTGTTGAATTGTAACTTTGACCATCCAAACTATATAAATATCCTGAACCAGAACCTCCTGATACAATTGCAAGCAATGCACCGTTGCTATTTCCGCAAGTAGCATTTGTTGCAGTCACAGATCCGCTGATTTGAGTTGGCTGTGAAATTGCCAATTGTCCTGTATACAAGCAATTATGATCATCCCTCACTGTGAAATCGTAATTTCCTGCTGAAAGATTTGAGAAAAGTGGTGATGGTTGAAAATCTTGGTCATTCAAGCTGTAAGAATAATTCCCTGCACCTCCTGCAGCAACAATTTGAGCCATCCCATCAGTTTCATTATAACATGAAGCATCAGTTGTAGTAAATATAGCTGCCACTGGCTGAACTGCTTGAATAGTAAATTGATTACTCACAACACAACTTGCTGCATCTTTTGCGTAAATGGTGTAATTTCCATCTCCCAAACCACTGAATTGCGGATTTGATTGGTAGGATGTTCCATTTAAACTATATGAGAAAGTTCCAATTCCACCGGATGTTGATTGAACCAAAAGTTGACCGTCATTAGATCCTGCACATGTTTCTTTTACTGCTGTAGCGCTAAAGAAAATAGAAGCAGGCTCACTCAAAGTGACATTAAATCCTCTAGAACAACCAGCAGCATCTTTTACCATCACAGCATACGTTCCAGCTGACAACCCACTGAATGTAGCACTACTTTGATAAGTTGTTCCGCCATTTATACTAAACTGACTTACACCTGTACCACCTGATGAAGTAAGCTGAATCGAACCATCAGCACTGCCATGACAACTGATATTTGACTTTCCTATAAGCGTCAATGATGGTGATCCAAAGTTGTTCACACTGACTCTATTTGTACTAACACAACCATTTGCATCCTTCGCTGAAACTGTATATGTTCCTGCACCAAGTCCAGAAAATGTACCCGATGATTGGTATGACCCAGAATTCAATTTATACAAGATTGTGCCCACACCTCCATTTGCAGCAGCAAGAATACTTCCATCTGTTCCACCACAATTCGCATTCGTTGATGACAAAGTTGTAAAATTGATTGCAGGTGGTTCATGAATAGTATATATCGATGTGTTTATGCATCCTAATGCATCTTTCACATACAAAGTATCTGCACCTGCCGTTAAATTAGAAAACACGGTAAGATCTTGAAAATGTTCACCGTCAATACTATAGGCATATGGCAAAGCACCACCTGAACTTAGGGCAGTCATACTTCCATCTGCATTTCCATTGCAAGTTGCATCAATAACTGATGCCGTTGTTGCTGATAAGCCTACGGATACTGGAAATTGATAGGTATTTGAACATGCGCCCGACCATCCATCTATTGTGACAGTCAAGGAAACATTGTATTGTCCGGCAACATTAAACGCATGTGATGGATTTTCAAGGTGTGAAACAAGTGAACCATCACCGAAACTCCATGTATAAAGATGTTCTTGTCCGTCATAACCATTTGCTAATATTCTATTAAACATAGTGTCTTTCGAAAAATCACTTGCATTATTGAACACAGCAGCGCTTGAAACAGCCAAACAATGACTTGCCGATTCTATCATTGGAGAAATGAAATTTGTCATTTCTGGAACTAAGTAAAAATCGCCATCTTTATCGAAGTTCGTAATAGCACTTGTCCAATTATTACCAGTAGAAGTTCCCGCTAATGAAGCAAGATCAGCTCCAGCTCCTTCACCATCTCCTGTATATAACAATTGAAAACTGTTACCCCATGGATAAGCATTCATGACCGTTACGCCAACTGCAAAATCGTCATTTACAAAGGTCCCGCCGTCAGGTAGACTTACAGTAATATAGCCATTGTCATTATCTGTTGCCCAAAAAATGGCATCTTGATACGCAAGCTCTGATTTTGGTCGTCCGGCTAAATCAATACTGTAGATATAAACTCTCAAAGGTACACCCCCCGAGCCAGGGAAGGAACCATACACTCTGACACTACTTACTTTTCCTGGTCCAGAATAATAATAGGTTTGAGCGGCCTTTTCTTCGTGACCAGCAACCAATTCAAAATTCCCTAATCCACCTGTATTTTTTGAGCTAACATAACCGTTCACATCCGAACATGAGGATGTTTGCGATCGGGCTCCCATAAGGCCCAAAAAGAAGGCCATTGCAACGTGAGTAATCCTTTTCATCTTGTTTTTTATTTGATTTGACATATTAATTAATGCATCGAAGCTAGAGGGAGTATTTTGAGACAACAACTTTTTTCAATAAACTAATCAGAAAGCTCAATAAGCCATATTCAAGTGAATGCTATTCTGAACTTTGGATTTTACTACCTTTGCACAAAGATTTATTTTATGGCAGAGGTTGGAATCATCATGGGAAGCGCATCTGATTTGACGGTAATGCAGGATGCAGCAGATATACTTAAAGAATTTGGAATAAGTTATGAAATGAACATTGTTTCAGCCCATAGAACACCAGAATTAATGTTCGAATACGCTAAATCTGCACATAAAAAAGGATTGAAAGTAATTATCGCTGGAGCAGGTGGAGCAGCCCACTTACCAGGAATGACAGCTTCTTTGACTCCCCTACCTGTAATTGGTGTTCCAGTAAAATCTTCTAATTCGATTGATGGTTGGGATAGTATTTTATCAATTCTTCAAATGCCAAATGGCATTCCAGTAGCCACCGTTGCGTTGAATGCATCAAAAAATGCAGGTATCCTTGCTGCTAAAATTATTGGGGCATCAAACCCTGAAATTCTCTCAAAATTATCGGCATACATGGAAGAACTCAAAGCAAAAGTTTTAGAGAGTGCTGAAAAACTGAAATGATTAATCGTAAAGCAAGTACTTAGAGCGAATTTTCTTAAATTCTTCCAGTCCTGGCTTCCACGTTTCTCTTATTTCCTTTGACGTCCAGCCTGCATAAATCTGGTCCTTCAATTTGGCAGTTCCAGCGAGACGATTAAAAAAACTGACCTGATCAATAAACGGCATAGAATCCCCTAATAGCTCCTTTGCATTTATAAGATAGGTGAGGTTAATTTCATATTTCCTTTTAGTCATTGTACCATGTAAATCAATTCCATGACACAACCTATTTTCATACATTGGGTTCTTTGCCCCCAACTGAGCAATTGGTGTAAAGGAAAATGATTCTTTTGGAAAATTCGGGTGACCATAAACTTCGAAGGGTCGATTTGTGCCACGACCAACACTTATTGTTGTAGCTTCAAATAAGCAAAGACTTGGATAAAAAGAAATAGCCTCTTCCGATCGAAGATTTGGAGATGGAGGAACAGGAAGCACATATTTCGTTTTATGCGTGTAATTTTTGCAAGGTATTACCCATAATTTGCATTTCAAATTGTCATCCAACCAATTTTCACCATTGATCATCATTGCATACTCGCCGATAGTCATACCATAAACGATCGGAACGGGATGCATCCCAATAAAAGACCTGAACTCTGGTTCTCGAACTGGACCATCTACATAATGCCCGTTAGGATTCGGACGATCTAGCACCACCAGTTGTTTTTTGTTCTCCGCACATGCTTCCATTACATAATGCAATGTAGAGATGTATGTGTAAAATCGAACACCAACATCTTGTATATCATAAATCACAATATCAATATCCGAGAGCTGATCACGTTGTGGCTTCTTATTTTGACCATAAAGAGAAATAATCGGTAACCCCGTCTTCTCATCAGTTGTACTATGTATTTTTTCTCCTGCATCACCATCCCCTCGAAATCCATGTTCTGGTGCAAAGACTTTTAATACGTTTAATTTCAAAGCCAATAAAGTATCGACTAAATGCACATTCCCTACCATTGATGTTTGATTACCAACGACAGCAATGCGATAATCTTTCAATGAATCCAAGAATAGGTGTAATCGATCTATTCCTAATACCGGATGATGTATTGTATGTTGTAGAGCAACATCTTCACGAATACTACCTTCATTTGTAGGAACAGTCTCATTGATAACATATGTCTCCTTGGAGTTAACCTTCTTTTTTCCAGGCACACTGCACGACGAAACAATCAAAAGGAGCAAAATACTTTTAAGGCACGAAAGCTTTATGTACTTTAGCGCACTAAAAAATAAGGGATTGTCTTTTGAATATTTCATATCAAGAAAACTGCTCAGAAGCGAAATACAAAATAAAAAAGTTTCAAGGCCCATAGTTCGCATATCCGTTACAAGTATTGCACTAGCTATTGTTGTTAACTTAATTACAATTGCTGTTGTAACCGGATTTCAACACGAAATTCGAAATAAGGTTTCGGGTTTTGGATCCCATCTTTTTATAATGTCTTCCGGAGAAAGCAGCATTTATGAATGTGAACCTATCCTCAAAGATCAGGCCTTTTTACAAGGTGTCAAAAACAACGAAAACATCCGAACGATTAATTATGTAGCATACAAGCCAGTTCTTTTTCAATCTGAAAAAAAGGAGCGCAGTATTGCAACTCAAAAAAAAGACACCTCATACATTCAACAAGAAATTATTGGTGCTGTTTTAAAAGGAGTTGATTCGAATTACGATTTAAGTTTCTTTCGAAAGAATTTAAAAAAAGGGCGACTTCCAAATTTTAATCAAAAAGAACCAAATAATGAATTGATCCTTTCAGAGCAAATTGCAAATGATCTTAATTTAAAATTAAATGATGATGTCCGCGCATTTTTCGTTAAAAACCAACCTGTTAAACGAATTTTTAAATTAGTCGGCATTTACAGAACTGGCCTTGAAGAATTTGACCGAAAAATTGCAATTGGCGATATCCGAATCGTTCAAGAATTAAATGATTGGGGCATTAAGGCTTCTATAGAAGTAGCTGATACTTTAGCCTCTGGACAGCTCATTATTCGAGCCAATGTGCAAGGTGGAAATGGTAACTATCGCTACGACTGGGGCAAAGGTTATGAGACTTATGCAGGTTTTACGATTTGCCCTTATAAAGACACTACCATACGATTAATCGCTTCAGATTATTTTTCAGATATATCTGGAAAAAATGAAAAGACTAGCATTCCAGATACTGCTGAATTAATCGTAAAAGTTGAAGGAGAAGCATTTTCAATGTGCAGCTTCCAATTAAACAATGAAGGCAATTTAATGCGATCTTTCCTTTCCAATGATGGAAAACATTTTTCAATTGATGCAGGATCCAAAACACTGGTTTTCCAACAAAAAAATGGTTTGGGAAGCTCCTCCAATTATGTGGGGGGATATGAACTAACAGTGAAAGATTGGGAGCAATTGAACAAAACCACTACGGAGCTTAAAAAACGCCTTGAACTTTTCCCAAATGAGCACAATGAAACGATAGCAGTGCAAAGCATTGAAGAATCACAAAGCGATATTTTTGTTTGGTTAGGTTTTCTTGACATCAATGTATTTATCATTTTAACACTGATGATTCTCATCGGCATTATAAATATGGGTTCTGCTCTTCTTGTAATGATACTCGTTCGAAGCAATTTTATTGGACTTATGAAAGCAATGGGTGCCACAAACTGGGAAATAAGAAAGATTTTCTTGTACCAAGCAGGCTTCCTAATTTTAAGGGGAATGTTAATTGGTAATATTATAGGGTTAGCACTTTGTTTTGGACAAAAATACTTCGGAATATTTAGCTTAAATCCAGAAATCTATTACCTTGATAAAGTGCCAGTTGAATTCAATTTGATTTCAATTTTACTGCTAAACGTCGGAACATTAATTGTTTGTATTTCTGCGTTAATTATTCCGAGTATTGTTATAAGTAGAGTGAATCCAGTTAAGGCGATAAAGTTCAATTAAAAAAGGGGAAGTAACACTCCCCCTTCATTGAATAGTATTCTTAATTACTTCGTAATGATGGACACCGTTCCTTTGAGTAATTCATCATCGGCATCACTCAAATCAATCATGTAATAATAAGAAGCAACTGGAAGTTTATCCCCATTGTACGTTCCATCCCATGGTTTAGAGGCATAAGAACCTTTGTTGGACTTATACACCAGATTACCCCATCGGTTGTAGACATAAACGACATTGGAAGGATACACCTCGTCCATATCAACGATCTCCCAGAAATCATTTACCATATCTCCATTTGGTGTAAAGGCAGATGGAATTACAATTTCACAATCAATAATTGTAATTTGAATTGCACTTACTGGACCTTCACATCCATTTTCATTTTCTGTGATATAATAAACAGATGTTCCCAAAATAAATTCTGGCATTAATGAATTACCGGTACCAATCTCATTTAATAAGTTGGCATCCGAATACCATATAAATATGCCTGTCCCTCCAGATACAGTCATTGTTGCAAGTTCTGATCCTCTGCAATATATTGTGTCCTGTGATGTAAGCGGTTTCAATGGTAATTCTTTTATAGTAACTGTTAATGAGCCACTAGCACTGCAGGTGCCGTTCACAGCCTGAACATAGTACGTTCCTGCTCCCACTGCTGATGGGCTAACAACTGCTGTGCTCAGCGAAGCGTCGCTGTAATACGATAGGGTGCCTACATCCGTTGTAGCTACCGATGCACTAGTCAGATCAACTGTCGATGGAGAACATACAGACTGGCTGTTCAAGGTAAGTGTTGGTGTCGTTGTAACAGTAACTGTTAATGAGCCACTAGCACTGCAGGTGCCATTCACAG
>JBIIQP010000022.1:0-27808 GCA_044341975.1 Crocinitomicaceae bacterium | reverse complement strand
ATTGTTCCTGGCTGCTGGAATATTGGAAGACCGATTAGGCACCCGTGAATTAAGTGAAATGGGAGGAGTCGCGAAACTCGCTCCAAAGTTTGCGTTTTGGTTTGCAATTATTGGTTTTGCTTCCGTGTCGGTACCTTTCAGCTCTGGATTTATCGGTGAGTTCCTTCTGTTAAAAGGGCTGTATTCATACAATTGGACTATAGGTCTTCTTGCAGGAACAACGTTGGTGTTTGGTGCTGTCTATACGTTAAGGGCTTATCAATTAAGTATGTTTGGAGCTCCGAAATTGGAATCGTTTAAAGATCTTACATGGAATGAACTCCTTGTATTTTTTCTACTAACTGTGGTAATCTTGATTCTTGGAATTTATCCGCAGTCAGTGCTAAATTTTGTTGGACCTAGCTTGGATAATTTGATGCAATCAACACAAGCTACAAATATTTTAATACCATAATATGGACGCTTTAATAGTTGTTTTTGTTACAGGCTTGATTACCATGTTTATCGCAATGGCAAAGAAACCTGTTTTGGTACTTGTTACCGCATTGACGGGTCTTTCAACTGCAATAGCATTATTGGCTGTTCAATTAAATCATCCTTACAATTTAGTGAAGTATGAAGGGTTGGAATTTGATGGAATTTCGATCGTTTATTCGATGCTTGCTTTAATCTTCGGTTTACTCATTATTGCAGGTGGTTATGATTATTTTAAACGAGAACCTGAGCATACAGGAGAATATATTTCATTGATTTTATTTTCTCTAGTTGGCGCAATGTGTATGATTGGGTTTACAGATCTTTTCATGTTCTTTCTTGGACTTGAAATTATGTCTATTCCTATATATGTTTTGGCAGGCTCTAAAAAGAAAGATATCTTGTCTACTGAGGCTTCAGTAAAATATTTCTTTACAGGAGCGTTTGCAACGGGAATCCTTTTGTTTGGAATTGCATGGTTATACGGTGCAACTGGTAGTTTTCAAATTGCAGAAATTGCAAATGCGATCGGAGATGGCAGAGCTTCAGGTTCTATGCTGTCTGTTGGTATCCTGTTAATCATGGCAAGTTTTCTATTCAAAGTAGGGGCTGCACCATTTCACTTTTGGAGTCCGGATGTATACGCTGGAAGTCCAAATATTGTGACAGGTTTCATGGCAGCTGTAGTGAAGTTAGCCGGAATGTTTGCTTTCATGAAAATGTTCGCTTTTGTATTTGGAGAGGCAAGTCAGATTTGGGTGAGTGCAATTTATGTTTTAGCGATGGTAACCATGTTTGTTGGGAATTTATCAGCTTTGCGGCAAACTAAATTTAAAAGAATTTTAGCGTATTCAAGTATCTCGAATGCTGGATATGCACTTTTATCGTTGTTGGTCGTTAAAGGAGATTTTCTCTCTCATATAAAGAATATTGAATACCTATGGTTCTACCTAATGGGATATGGTTTTGCAGTGATTGCGTTAATCGTTATTTCACTTACAATTACAAATGAAAGTGATGATCTTGAAGGTTTCAGAGGCGTAGGTAGAAAAAATCCTGTAGTTGGTGTAATTGCAGCACTGGGTTTACTCTCATTAGCGGGTGTCCCTCCGTTGGCAGGATTCTTCGGTAAGTACATGGTCTTTTCTCATGCATTCAAACAATACCCTGAATTGGTCATCGTCGCAATTTTGAATTCTGGTATAGGAATTTATTATTACTTAAAAATGCTGATGACTTTTCTAGCTTCAGATCATACAGAGGAAACACAAACACCGCGACCAACGGTCTTGCAATATTGTGTGTTAATTGCTTGTGCAATTGGACTTATTGCTGGCCCATTCGTGTTTATTTGAACGATGGCTGGTTGAATTTAACAGAAAAGGCTGCCATTTTTGGCAGCCTTTTCTGTTTTATTGAGGCAAGCAAACGACAGTTGCCTCCTTCGTTTTCTGTATGTCCATCATGGTCTTTTTCAACGGTAATGGAAATACTTCAAGAGCTATAAACTAATCAATAGATAGATGGGAATTTTATCGGTTCTGCCTCATGCATGATCGCGTAAGATTTTTCCACAATGTCATCAATGCTTGGTTTTGAGAAATAGTCGCCATCTGTTCCATAAGCTGGACGGTGATCTCTTGCACTCAAAGTTTCAGGTGCTGAATCCAAATGATAGTATCCTTTTTGCTCAACAAGGATTTTATCAAGCATGTAGGCAGTCGCCCCGCTGCTAACATCTTCGTCAACAATTAAAAGTCGATTTGTTTTTGCTAAAGAATTTTTAATCACATGATTGATATCAAAAGGCAGCAGTGTTTGCACATCGATCAATTCTACTTCAATACCCATTTCAGATAATTGCTTGCAAGCAACTTCACATAAATTGAATGTTGAACCATAAGAAACCATTGTCAGATCTTTACCTGATTTTACAATTTCTGGAATTCCCAATGGCTCTTTGAATTCACCAATATTTATAGGCATCAGTTCTTTCGTTCTATAGCCATTTAAAGGCTCAATGACTAAAGCTGGTTCATCTGCTTCCATCAACAAGTTGTAGAATCCTGCGGCCTTCGTCATGTTTCTTGGAACACAAACGTAAATTCCTCTAAGTGCATTCACAATCATTCCCATTGGGGAACCACTGTGCCAGATTCCTTCAAGGCGATGTCCACGTGTACTTATTATTAATGGTGCCTTTTGTCCTCCCTTCGTGCGATATTGAACTGTTGCCAAATCATCCGATAGTACTTGAATAGCATAAAGCAGGTAATCTAGGTATTGAATTTCAGCAATTGGACGTAATCCGCGCATTGCCATTCCGATTCCTTGGCCAATGATCGTGCATTCTCGAATTCCTGTGTCAGAGACACGCAACGAACCATAGAGATCTTGCAACCCTTCAAGCGTTTGATTAACACCACCAATTTTACCTGCATCTTCCCCAAAAACAAGGGCTTCAGGGTATTTATCAAATATTTTTTTGTAATTCTCTCTCAGAATGATACGACCGTCTTCCATTGTGTTTGAGCCATCGTATTCAGCTTTAACAGATTGAATGCTCAGACCTGCCTGTTTAGATCCTGAATGCAATAGTGAGCTATATCGGTCAAAATTACGATCTTGTTTTTTTGTAATCCAAGCCGAAAGAGCTGATTTAGAACTTGACTTTTCTTCTCGTAGCATTCGAAGCACCTTTCTAGCTGCGGACATTACATCTTTTCGAATAGGTTCAAAAGCTTTTTCTAGGGCTTCTACTTCTTTTAAAATAAAAACACCGTTAGGACTTTCCTCAGCAGTTTGCTTCATTATTGAAACAACTTCTTTCAATTCAATATTGATGTCATCTGTAAATGCTTTCCATGCCGCACTTTTCTGATCGCGAACGAGTGTTTTTGCTTCTTTTTGAATCTGTTCCAATTCTTCAGCTGATGCAATTGTATTTCCATTTGCATCAAATTCTAAAATCCATTCCCTGAATTTGTTAATGCAATCAAAATCAACTTCCCATTGCAAACGCTCAGGAGTTTTATATCGCTCATGTGATCCTGAGGTACTATGACCTTGCGGCTGATTAACTTCTTTCACATGCACCAAAACAGGCACATGTTCTTCGCGGGCAATCTTTACAGCTTTTTCATACGTCTCGCACAAATGAGCGTAATCCCAACCTTTGGTCAAGAATATTTCATAACCAGGCTTGTCTTTTGTTCGCTGCATTCCAGCTAATGCTTCGGATATACTGCCTTTTGTTGTTTGGAATTCACGAGGAACAGAGATACCATAACCATCATCCCAAACAGACATAACCATCGGAACTTGAAGAACTCCCGCAGCATTGATTGTCTCCCAAAATGGTCCTTCAGAAGTAGAGGCATCACCGATAGTTCCGAAAGCTACTTCGTTGCCTTGATTAGAGAATTTCTTGAATTTTTCTAATTCTCTTAAAACAGGATTATTTCTATACACTTTAGATGCTTGAGCCAAGCCGAGTAAACGTGGCATTTGCCCCGCTGTTGGTGAAATATCTGAAGAACTGTTCTTCTGGGACATTAAGTCAACCCAATCTCCGTTTTTATCTAAATTTCTTGTTGAATAGTGACCGCCCATTTGTCTTCCTGCTGATTGAGGCTCGACATCTTCATCCGTATGGGCATACAATCCAGCAAAATATTGCTGCACATTCAATTGTCCAATAGCAAGCATGATCGTTTGATCTCTGTAGTAACCAGAGCGAAAATCTCCATCTTGAAACTGCTTGGCTAAAGCAATTTGAGCGAGCTCTTTTCCATCACCGAAGATGCCAAATTTGGCCTTGCCCGTCAATACTTCTTTGCGACCCAATAAAGACGCTTCACGAGAAATGTTCGCCAAACGGAAGTCTTCCAAAACTTCATTTTTAAATGTTTGAAAGTCCAACGATTCAGTTGTTTCAATAATGGATTCTTTTGCCATAGTTGCTATTTAGGAGTTCAAATGTAAGAAAAATAGACCTTGTTTCAGTTGATTTTTTGAAAACAATAACCTTTGTTTTTCTTAATTTTGGGACATGTCATTAAAAGAAACATACAAAAGGTATTTCCCTTATTTTGTTGACATATGGCAATATATTGTTATAATAATCATTTTTATTGTAGCGGCTATTTTTATCCTGTGATATTGATTGGTTAAATCCTGATAATTCAAAACATCTTTAAGTTCAGTTTTTTCTTTGAATTATAATTGAAACTGATTAAATTAGTACATAAAGATTTTTTTGTGCGCCTACCATTTATAATCAGTCTTCTATTCACCCATCTTGCATTCGGTCAAATCGAAAATTGCAATAGGATTTTTTGCGATACTTTTTATTTTGAGCAATCTGCTTATTCGGATTCATTAACGCAATTTGATCTTTCATATAAAAACAACCACAAAGTACATTCTGATGACTCAACGTTGAAATTGGCATACTACGTTGCCTTATCCCATTATCCTGAATTAAGTAAGTCGAAAATAGAATTGCGATTGAAATCCATTTCGTCAACTATGCAGGCACAGCCTAAATGGTTTTTTGTGTTCAGGTCGAAGAAAAATAGAAATTATGTAATCAATATCAATACGAATGAAGGATATACCGGCATAACCTACAAGGATTTAAGTTTTAATTCACTTGTTGGATGGCTTGGGCATGAAATGGCTCATATAGTTGATTACAGTAAAAAAAACAATGCTGAGCTCCTTAATTTTATAGCCTCATATGTTTTTGACAAAAATGCATTGAAGCGCACTGAACATACTGCTGATCGAGAAACGATAAAACATGGTTTGGGAGCTCAGCTTCTCGAAGGAGTCAATTTTTTTCACAGGAACAGAAAAGTGAAGCACTCGTATCGCGAAAAGAACAAAAAGTACTATTTAACTCCTGAAGAAATCGTGGCTGATATGAATTTGAGGTGTTCTGAAAAATAATTTTTCTGAAGCTTATTGAACTAATTTTAGTTTTTCACACATGACCTTCTTCTTTAGAAATTCGTTTAACATACTGATATGAAATATCTCATTCTTACACTTATTGTTACTTTACTCAGTATAACGTCCTTTTCCCAACTAAACACCATTCTACTTTCTCATGTGAATTATCAGCAACTTCATCAAGCCAATCTTAACGATGTTTGGGGGTACGTGGATGAAACTGGAAAAGAGTATGCAATTGTTGGGACAACCGAAGGTACTTCGATCCTTGATGTTTCGGATCCTACGTCCCCAATAGAAATTTTTTGGATTGCTGGTTCTAGTTCTATTTGGCGAGATCCATGTGTCCACGGTGATTATGCCTATGTGACGACAGAGGCGAATGATGGCTTGTTGATAATTGATTTAAGTCCTTTGCCAAGTTCATCAGTTCT
The DNA here is from genome assembly GCA_044341975.1 of Crocinitomicaceae bacterium. GTDB lineage: Bacteria > Bacteroidota > Bacteroidia > Flavobacteriales_D > Crocinitomicaceae > M0103. Next base: position 21,944 of record JBIIQP010000022.1, on the reverse strand, counting down.
TCCTACTTCAACCTATTTTGGAACCACAACCCCTCAATTACTTTCAGCGCATACCTGCTTTGTAGATGAAAATGGTTTTGCATATGTTTTTGGTTCAAATCGCGGAAATGGTGGGGCTCTAATACTTGATGTTCAAACAAATCCGATGCAGCCAACGGAGGTCGGATTCTTTGATAATTGGTATGTTCACGATGGATTTGTTCGAAATGACACCATGTTTCTTGCCCACATTTCAGATGGGTTTGTCAGTTTAGTTGATGTGTCAGATAAAGCAAATCCAATCCTTCTCGGGACCAAGAATACACCGAACAACTTTTCTCACAACATTTGGCCGTCTGATGATGGTCAAACAGTGTTCACTACAGATGAGGTTTCGGGAGCATTCTTAGCGGCTTACAACATCAGTGATCCGCAAAATATTGTTGAAATTGATCGTATTCAAAATTCACCAGGACAAGGAGTTATTCCGCACAATGCGCATGTCAGGGGTAATTATTTGATTTCCAGTTATTATTCAGATGGAATTGTTGTCCATGACATAACTTACCCTGATAATATGGTGAAGGTTGCCGAATTTGATACCTACCCAACTCAAACAAGTGGGTTCGATGGTTGCTGGGGTGTTTATCCTTTTTTACCTTCAGGGAATCTCTTGGCAAGTGATATTACAGAAGGATTATTCATAATTGGCTTAAATTATCAACAGGCATCTTATCTTGAGGGAATGGTAACAGACGCTTCAACTTTAGCTGCAATACAAGGTGTTTCAATACAAATTATTGCTGACGATCAAGTTGAATTATCGCGAGTAGATGGATCTTATAAAACTGGAATCTTAGCCACAGGAACATATGATGTAATTTATTCGAAAGTCGGTTATTATTCGCAAACACTTTCAGTTCAATTGGTGCAAGGTCAAATAGTTATTCAAAATGTACAACTTATTCCAATTCCACCGTTTCAATTGACAATCAATGTGTATGATGCCTCAACTTCATTGCCTATTGCGGATGCGCTCATTCAAATGAAGGTTCCACTTCTTGAACAACAGGGAATTACAAATGGTTTGGGACAAGAACAAATGACTTTGTATTATCAAGAGCAATATGATGTTTCTGTTGTTAAATGGGGTTATTTTCCCAGTTGTTTCAATCAAGTTGTTGATCAAAATACGGGGGTGTTAAACATTTACCTTGAAAAAGGATACCATGACGAATTCACCTTCGATCTTGGATGGATTGTTGGAGGAAATGCAACTACAGGTATGTGGGAACGGGGTATACCTAATTCAACGTCATCTGGTTCCGCGCCCGGAAATGATGCGGAATTTGATTGCACAGATAAAGCGTATATAACAGGTAATGACGCTACTTTGAATCCTGATTTGGATGATGTGGATGGAGGTGTTACGTTACTTACATCGCCGTCGATGGATTTATCTTCCTACACTGATCCTTATTTGAATTTTAGCTACTGGTTTTATTGCTTCCACGGAAATACGCCAGATGATACGTTGAAAATTGTAGTTACGAATGGATTTACTGCGGTTGTAATTGCAAAACTACCAGCCTACGAAAACTTGTTTTATCAATGGGTGCCAATGAGTATTCGCTTGAGTGATTACATCGTTCCGAGTGCAACTATGCAGATTGTGTTCAGGGTGTCAGATAATGATCCAAATGTCAATATAACCGAAGCAGGAATTGATTATTTCTATATTTCGAATAGCAATGTGTTGGACGTAAATAGCTCAGCAATGGAGGTAGGGGTTATTTATCCCAATCCAACAAGCGGTAATTTAACAGTAAAAAGTGCTATGTCAATTGGTGATTTTGAGTTGTTGGATTTAAACGGAAAAGTTGTTTTATCAGGAATTAGCCATAAGAGTGAAATGGAATTAGATATCAGTGCATTGAAAAGTGGTTTTTACATTTTTAAGTCTACTGATTTTAATTACAAGGTTTTAAAAGATTAATTGTTGAATTCTGTTCATTGAGTTTTGTTTACACAATTTTTCAATGACTATATTTGTCTTCAATCAACACAAGCACATTGATTACAACAAAAGACATTTCAATCGTCGTTCCACTTTTTAACGAAGAAGAATCATTGGCAGAATTGCACCAGTGGATCCAAAAAGTTATGCTTGCCAATGAGTTTAGCTATGAGCTCCTTTTTATTGACGATGGCAGCAAAGATGCTTCTTGGCTTGAAATCGAAAGGTTACAAAAGTTGGATCACAATGTTAAGGGCATAAAGTTTCAACGTAATTATGGGAAGTCTGCGGCACTTCATACAGGATTTGATGTAGCAAAAGGAAAAGTTGTGATCACCATGGATGCTGATTTACAAGATTCACCCGATGAGATTCCTGAGTTGTATCGAATGATTGTGGACGAGGATTATGATGTGGTTTCTGGTTGGAAGAAGAAAAGATACGATCCAATCACAAAAACAATTCCAACGAAATTGTATAATTGGGCAGCACGACGTTTGACAGGTATCCATTTGCATGATTTTAATTGTGGACTAAAAGCCTATAAGAATGTTGTCGTGAAAAGCATTGAATTATATGGCGACATGCACAGATATATTCCGCCTCTCGCAAAATATGCTGGCTTCACAAACATTGGAGAAAAAGTAGTTCAGCACCAGGCGCGAAAATATGGTAAAACAAAGTTTGGATTGAATCGCTTTTTAAACGGTCCACTTGATTTACTTTCTGTGGTTTTCATGGGTAAATTTGGCAAAAAACCAATGCATTTATTTGGAGCCTTAGGAACACTCATGTTTTTTATTGGTTTTCTCTTCGCATTTTATATCGGAATAGATAAATTATTTTTAGATCGTTCTGCAAAATTGATCGCAGATCGAACGGAGTTTTATGTTGCTTTAGCAGCCATGATTATTGGTGTCCAGTTTTTTCTTGCAGGATTTTTAGCTGAATTAATAGGGAGAAATTCATCGACACGAAATGTCTACCTTATTGAAAAAGAAATTGGAGAAGCTTGATTGGCAAATTGATTCCACTTGGACACTTTTCCTTGATAGGGACGGCGTGATCAATGAACGCATTATGGAAGGATATGTTCGATCAATTGAAGAATTCCATTTCCTGCCAAAAGTTCCTGAATCGATTGTTCAACTTTCTAATTTTTTCGGGTTGGTTTTTGTTGTTACCAATCAGCAAGGCATTGCAAAAGGATTGATGACGGAAAGTAACCTTCAGGAAATTCATGGTTATTTGTCTAGTCATATTGAACAAATGGGCGGGAGAATTGCAAAGTGTTATTATGCTCCAGGTATTGCCGGACCAGAAAATTACCTGCGTAAACCCAAACCTGGCATGGCTTTATTGGCGCAACGTCAGCACAAGATGGTGGAATTCAACAAAGCAGTCATGGTTGGTGATTCAGATTCAGATATTGTTTTTGGGCAAAACCTTGGCATGAAAACTGTCAGGATTGAAACTGTTGAACCAATTAAAGTACAAGCAGACGTGACTGTTAAAAGTCTTTATGAGTTTTTAAAACTGATAGAACGATGAAAAACTTACTTTTTTTTCTCTTAATAACAGTTCAAGGAATTTCGCAAAATTTCATTGATGCGAATGGCAAAAAGCAAGGTCAATGGAGTAAGTTGTATCCAGGCACAAAGGTTTATCAATACAAAGGACAATTCAAGGATGACAAGCCTGTTGGAACGTTTATGTATTATTATCAGTCATCCAAACTGAAAGCAATTGTCAAGCACATTGAAGGTTCGAATCGCTCCGAGGCTCAGTTTTACCATGATAATGGAGTGATTATGAGTAGAGGTATTTACCTCGACCTGAAGAAAGATTCTGTGTGGAGCAATTTTGGTCCAACTGGTAGGTTGAGTAACAAAGAAACCTACAAAGCGGATGTTCTGCATGGTAAAAAAACCATTTTTTTCGTTTCAGAAGATCCAAATGATAAGTCTCAGATTGTTTCTTCCATATCCAATTACAAAGAAGGTTTGCTTGAAGGAGAATTTGTGGAATATTTTGATGGCGGATCGATGAAGGAGAAAGGAAACTATTTGAATGGGAAGAAATCTGGTTTTTGGATGAAGTACAGCATTACAGGCTCAATCATGATAGAGGAATGTTTTAAAGAGGGACTGCGAAATGGATGGACAAAATCCTTTGATGAATCAGGTAAAGAAGTTGGCAAACAATATTACCTCCAAGGACGAGTAATCAAAGGCAAAGAACTTGAAGTAAGGTTGAATCAGATTAAGAAACAAGCCTCAGAGAGTAAATCCAATTAGAAGTCTTTTTTTGTACCTTCGTAGTATGATACGTGATTTATCAAAAATTGGTTTGTTGTTATTTTTGTTGATAACTGCTCTTTATTCTTGTAATAAAGATCAAACCAATTATGATCTTCATTACGATTATTTCGGTCTGAAAGATGGTCGATACATCGATTACGATGTTACTGAAATTCATCATGATGCAACTTCTTCAATACCCCATGATACGACACGTTATCAATTGAGAACCTTGATTGGTGATACGATTATTGACAATGAAGGGCGTATCGCTCGAAAATTTATTCGATTCAAAAGGAATAATGCTTCTGAAAGTTGGGTGCAAACTGATATTTGGTCAACCATTATTGCGGATCGAAGAGCTGAATTAGTAGAAGAAAACCAGCGCATTGTTAAATTGGTGTTTGAGCCTACAGAGAGTAAAGAATGGAATATCAATGCATTTAATCTTCTTCCAGAGCTAACGGCTTATTATCGTAATATCCATGAACAACAATCCATTAATGGGGTTTCTTTTGATAGCACGCTAGTTGTTGAACAAGAAGATTTTTTCTCATTGATAGATTACCGCCGCAAATATGAGGTGTATGCGAACAATGTTGGTTTGATACAGAAGTATTATAAGAATTTGGTAATCAATGGTTTTGACACATTGAATGTTAAGTCTGGTGATGAACTATTTTACAATTGCATCGGTTTTGGTTTTCAATAACCTTTGGCTCTCTTGCGAATGAAAATTTCAATTTTTTCAGCTTATTATCCTTTTCGAGGAGGAATTGCACACTTCAATGAACGCTTGGTCAAATCACTTGATAAAAAACATGAAGTAGCAGTTTTTACCTTTAAAAAACAATATCCTAATTTTTTATTTCCAGGTTCTAGTCAGTTTGTTACGACTTTAAATCCTGAATTGGAAGGTAGAGCTCAACGAATTGTGAGTACATTCAATCCTTTTACTTACTTCGGTGCTAGAAGAAGCTTCAAATCTGCAAAATCAGATTTATTCATCGCAAATTACTGGATGTCGATCTTTTCTGTATTTCTCAGTTTTTGTTCACGAGGATTGAAAACGAGCACAAAGAGAATCGCTTTAGTTCATAATCTGGTGCCTCATGAAAAAAGATTCTTCGACCGATGGCTCAATAAAATGTTTGTGCGAAATTTTGATGCTTTTGTCGTAATGTCCGATCAGGTGAAGAATGATTTATTGTCTCTGCGGCCGGATGCTAATGTGTTAACACTCGAACATCCCTGGTATGATCAGTTTTTAGAAAAAATAGAAAGAAATGATGCTTGCGAAAAATTGGGATTGGATGCGACTAAGAAAGTTCTCTTGTTTTTTGGTCTGATTCGAGATTACAAGGGTCTTGATGTCTTGTTGGAAGCCTTTTTGTTACTTGATGAATCGTATTCGTTACTTGTTGCAGGAGAGTTTTACAGTGATAAAAGCTCTTACAATCATTTAATTACGGATCCTCGGATAGCAAGTCGCGTGAAAGTTGTCAACAAGTTTATTCCAGACGAAGAGGTGCACATTTATTTTTCTGCTGCGGATGTGAGTGTTTTGCCCTATCGTTCAGCTACTCAGTCGGGTGTTACAGCTACATCATTTCACTTTGGCGTCCCAGTAATTGTGACCGATGTTGGAGGATTGAAAGAGGCAGTTCAAGATATGGGCAAAGTTGTTCAACCCAATAATAATGAAATGCTTGCGACGGCTATCAGGGACTATTTTGACAAATCTGAACAGGAATCTTTTAAAAAGTCAATTGATTCAAAAAGAGGGGCGTTTAGTTGGGATAATTTCGCTGAAAGATTGGTGCAATTCGCATCAGAATCTGTTCCATTGGAAGGTAAATAAACCTGCGGTACTTTAAATCTATTTTAAGTTGTTGATAAACTTCGGAAATAGTCATCGAAGTTTGTTGATTTTACCGTTCGTAAATTCTATATTTGCGCGCTTTAATTGATAACTAACAGTTTTACGAAGATGCGTAATAAAGGATTTTTTTGGTTTTTAACAATATTATTGTCTGCCGTTTGTGTGTATCAACTTTCATTTACCTGGGTTTCCAACTCAGTAGAGGATAAGTCTGAGAAAGAGGCAAACGAGCGTGTTGCAGCGCTTAAATTAGATGCGGCAAAGAACAACAACATCGGATACTTGCCGAACAATACTTCGGTAGATTTCTCACAACCTGAGGCAGAAGCATTAGCAAAGTCAGCTTTTATAAATCAAATTTTAAAGGAGAAAGCAGAGAATAAAGTTTATCCAATTTTTGGTTCAACTTTCGCTGAGACAAAGAAAAGAAGTTTGGCTTTCGGACTTGACCTTGTAGGAGGTATGAGTGTAACGCTTGAAATTTCAATTCCTGAATTGGTGAAAAATTATGCGAGAAATCCTCGTGATCTTCAATTTAAGAAGCCTTATGAAAGAGCATTGAGTGTCTATTCGAATTCAGGTGGTGATTTCATTTCATTGTTTATCAAGGAGAACAAAAAGGTGAATAAAATGCCAGTTGTTCGTTTGTTAGCTACATCTGAATTGGAAGGTCTTGGAATTAATTCTTCAGATGACGATGTTGAGTCGTTTTTGCGAAAAATAGCTTCGTCTTCTATGGATGGTGTTGAGCAAATTATGAGCAAGCGTATCAACCAGTTTGGTGTTGCTCAGCCGAACATCCAACGTGATATGGTCAACAATAGACTTTACATTGAACTTCCAGGAGTTCAAGATGAGGCGACTGTTGCAAGTAAGTTACAATCTACTGCGAATCTTCAATTCTATGAAACATATTTCCCAAGTGAAATTGGTGCTCAATGGCAACAAGCTACGATGGTGTCAAGAACCAAAGAAGTGAAGGTTGAAGATATTGAAATCGCTAAAAAAGACTCTACTGACACAACAAAAACAAAATCTCTAGAGTCACTTACAAGTTTAGGTGGTTCACAAAAAGGATTGGCTGATTTCGTGAAGTCGGCTGGAGATTATGCTTTAGGATATGTTGCTGCTGAAAATAAATCAGCAGTCGAAGCAATATTGAAAAGAGAGGATGTATTGAGCGTTTTCCCAGAAGATGTGAAGTTCATGTGGTCTGCTGATCTTGAAGATGTGGCAGTTAACTCGAAAGAGCAAGCGTACGTTTTATATGCTATCCGTGTTCCAGAAACAGGTAAAGCAAGAGTAGGAGGTAAGGACATTAAAAATGCACGAACAGGCTATGATGAGCAATCAGGAAAAATTACTGTAGACTTGTCAATGACTGAAGAAGGTTCAGATAAATGGGCTGAAATGACTGGAGACAACGTCAATAAAATCGTAGCAATTACAATGGATGATGTAGTTTACAGTGCACCTCGTGTAATCAATGCAATTACTGGTGGAAACACTCAAATTTCGGGTTCATTCACAATTGACGAGGCAAAAGATCTTGCTGGATTATTGAATGGAGGAGCACTACCAGCACCATGTGTAATTAAAGAACAAACTAAAGTTGGCCCAACAATCGGGGCCGAGAACTCAAAATCTGGTTTGATTTCTTTCGGGGTTGCTTTCCTTGCTGTATTGCTTTACATGTTCTTGTACTACAACAAGGCGGGTATCGCAGCAAATATTGCTTTGGCAGCTAACGTAGTGTTCATCTTTGGTTGTCTAGCTTCTTTTGGAGCCGTATTAACATTGGCGGGTATTGCAGGTATCGTGCTTACGATTGGTACAGCCGTCGATGCAAATATCTTGATTTTTGAGCGTATTCGTGAGGAACAATACCGAGGAGTTGATATCCCTGGTTCAATTGACATTGGATTTAAAAAGGCACTTCCTTCCATTATCGATGCCAATGTAACTCACTTATTGGTTGCAGTTATTTTGAAAGTGTTTGGAACGGGTGAGATTGAATCATTTGCTACAACATTGATCATCGGTATTTTTACTTCAATGTTCTCAGCAATTGTCATTTCTAAATTAGTAATTACAGGTTGGTTGGCGAAAGGAAAGGAAATTAGCTTCTTTACTAAAATGTCGGAGGGCTTGTTCCAAAATCTTCATTTTGATTGGGTGGGAAAAAGAAAATATTTCTACATCTTCTCAATTACAGTTACTTTAATTGGAATGGGGGCACTTTTCACGAGAGGTTTGAAGCAAAGTGTTGAATTTACTGGTGGTAGAACGTATGTGGTGAAATTTGATAAGAAAGCTGACATTGAGCAAATCCGCGGAAGTTTGTCTAAAGTATTAATTGAAAACGGTGAAGTAGCTTCCATCGATTTGAAAACAAAATCCAATGAATACAATGTGGAAATCGTTACGAATTTTATGTCGAAAAACGATGGTGCAAACGAAGTTGTTCGCGGAAAGGTACTTGAAGGATTAAAAGCGGGTAAAGCGAAGTCTGGTAATTTTGAAATCATAGAATCGCGAAGTGTTTCCGCTTCCATATCGAATCAATTGTCAACTGATTCATATGTGATGATTGCGTTATCGCTATTAGCAATCTTTGCTTACATTTTAATTCGATTTGGTCACTGGCAATATTCAATTGGTGCAATCATTGGTTTGATTCACGATGCATTCTTTGTAATATCTGTTTTTGCCCTTTTACATGGTATCCTTCCATTTAGTTTGGATGTGAATCAAGCCTTCATAGCTGCGATCTTGACAGTTATCGGATACTCTATGAACGATACAGTAATTGTATTCGATAGAATCCGTGAGAACCTTAGAAACAGCAAGGAAGATGATCACCATTATGAAATCATCAATAAATCATTGAATACAACACTAAGTCGAACATTTAACACTTCCATGATCTTGTTCGTGGTTGTTTTGATCATGTTCATATTTGGTGGGCCAGCAATTAAAGGTTTCTTGTTCGCATTGTTGGTTGGAGTGGTAATTGGTACTTACTCATCCTTGTGTGTTGCAACGCCAATTCTAATTGATTTCTCTAAGAGATTGAAAGCTTAAAAATTAAGCTTGGATAAAATAAAAGGCCGACTAATTAGTCGGCCTTTTTGTTGGTTAAAATTTTACAATGTTTATTTCTTTGTTTTTTCGCAGGAACAGATTTAGAATACTGCGTGCATCGCGATCTTCATGCGTCAGTTCAATGAATCTTTTCCATTTAAATAAAGGTTGATTGTTAAAATGATAGGGTGCAAATCCAAATCCTGCAATTGTACCGTTTTCAACCAATACTAGACTCTTTTCGCTTTTGTGTCTTCCTTTATCAATTAAATAAAAACTTTCGCCACTCAATGTGTATTTGTCAATAAAGGATTGAACTCGTTCATTGTAAGTGCTTGATTGTTCTTGATCAATACAAGCCCCATTGCATTTTTGAATAGAGTAATGGAAACAAGCTGATTGAGTTGGATATAAATCACATAATTTTTGGCAAAGAGAATATTGTTCTACAATTTTCTCTAAGTAACTGGTTGCTTCATTACGTGTTGAAAAACTGATTATTGGTTGACTTTCTCTTTTGCCTGTGCTCTCAATTTTTAATTTTAAATGACCTGTTTCATTGATGTCGTCATAAATTCCAAATGGAAATTTTGTGCGTGTCAGCCTGCGATTATAAAGCGGCTTATAATGTTTGATTAATTGAGATTCTTTCAGTAAAGCAATGAGTTCAGATCCTGTGAGGTCAATTTCAATCCGTGAAATTTCTTTCATCATTTGGGAACCCTTTTTTGTTTTATTATTCCTTAAATGCTGATCTACTCTGCTTTTAATTTGTTTGCTTTTACCGATGTAAATGAGTCGATTGTCCTCATCATAAAATTTGTAAACTCCCGTTTTCGAAGGGATATTTTCCAATGACTCCAAATCAAGATTCGGATGCAAAATCTTAGGATTGATCTCTTCTTGAATGAATGTGCTTAAATTCTGAGGATCTTTTTCAATAAGTTGAGTAAACAAGTGAGCTGTGGCAAGCGCATCTCCACCTGCTCGGTGTCTCCCTTTAATTTCTATTCCTAAATTTCTTGATAATTTGCCTAAGCTGTAGGATTCCATTCCAGGTATAACATATCGGGAAGCTCTAACTGTGCATAAATGTGGCTTGCGGTAATCATAACCTAATGTTTTGAATTCGTGTCGAATAATACCGTAATCAAAACCAACATTGTGGGCAACGAAAATACATTCTTCCGTGAATTCAATTATTTTTCGTGCTACTTCATAAAATTTTGGCGCTGTTTCCACCATTTTATCGCTAATCCCTGTCAAACGAACAATGAATTCCGGGATTTTCATTTCAGGATTGATGAGCGTTACATACTCATCTATTATTTCTTTCCCATTGTGCTTGTAGATAGCAATCTCGGTTATTTTCGAAGATTTTGGGCTTCCTCCTGTTGTTTCTATATCTACAATTGCATAGTGCATCTTTACAAAGGTAACATTATTCTCTACTGGCGATTTTGGTTAAATGGTTGTTTTCTAAATAAAAAATGCCGGAGCAAAACCCCGGCATTTTTCAAATTTATTGAGAACGATTATTTGATGATAACCTTCTTAACTGCAATACCATTTGCATTACTCAATTGAATGAAGTAAAGACCTTCCGCCAATTGATTCACATTGATATTCGTTACAGTAGTATTGATTGAAGTTGCAGGAATAACAACTTTTCCATCTTCACTAACCATTGAATAAACAACATTGTTCAACTCAGAGTTGATTGTAATTGTTAACTCATCAGATGCAGGGTTTGGAGAAATTAAAGCGTTGATGCTTGCAATTTCATCAATACCCGCACAATCGTTTACTGTAATTGTATTCGTAGCATTGTCTGAACAACCATTTGAAGCTGTGTAGGTATAGTCAATTGTAATTGTTCCTGCTCCTGATACGGTTGGGTTGAATTGGTTACCCGTCACACCAGTTCCAGAATAAACACCATTTTGTGGCGCTCCACCAGATAATGTAATTGCTCCATCTTGAAGACAAATTGGTGAAAAAGCAGACAATGAAGCAGTAGGTGAAGCTAGAACAGTGATTGCTGTTCCTGCATTTCCTGTACAACCGTTTCCGTCAGTATATGAATAATAAACATTGAAGTTACCTGGTGCCTGAACTGGATTAAATTGGTTACCTGTCACACCTGTTCCAGAGAATGTTCCTCCTGCAGGAGTAGCAGCTAAAGTCACTACAGTTGCATTGTTACAAATATCATTTACTGGAGTAATTGAAACATTTGGCGCAGCTGTAACTACAATAGAAACAGATGTAGATCCTGTACAACCACTTCCATCAGTCACTGAATAGTTAACAACATTACTTCCCACTGTTGCTGTTGCAGGGTTAAATTGAGTCCCTGTTACACCTGTACCAGTAAATGTGCCACCTGATGGGCTAGCAACCAACGTAATAGCGCCTGCATTTGAACAAAGTGAATTCACTGGCGAGATTGTTGGTGTTGGTCCGTTTGAGAATGTTACAGCGGCAGATCCTGTACCTGAAGCACTGCATCCGTTTTCACTAACTGTCGTAACAGTGTACGTTCCACTTACAGTAACTGGTATAACCAATGGAGATGTTGTTTGTCCTGAAACATTTGTTGTACCTGCACCATTAGAAACTACTAAATCCCAAGGTCCTGCTCCTGTTAGCGTTACAGTAACATCAATTGGTGTTGTATTTCCACATTGTGAACCACCACCAGTAACTGTTGCAGTTGGTAGAGCTTTAATAGTAATCGATGAAGAATTTTGCGCAGCAGCACATGAACCAGATGCTGCAATATCGTTAAATACAGTATAGGTTCCAGGTGTACTTGTTGCCAAGTTGATAACACCAGTAGTAGTACTTACAAAATTCAAACCTGCTGTAGAAGTGAAAGTTCCCGCGCTTGCACCCGATCCAAAAACTGGTGATGGATTTGATCCGCCAGAACATACATTCGTTGAAGGATAGTTGAACGTTGCATCTTGTGCAGAAGTAATATTGATGGAAAATGTTGCCGTTCCAGGACAAGTGCCTAAATTTGTATAGGTAACAGTGTATGAGCCAGCTGTACTTCCAGAAACATTAATTTCCCCTGTTGTAGAATTTACAAAAGCAAGTCCAGTTGTAGAAGAAAAAGTACCACCGCTTACTGTTGTATTTGGTGTCACGTTTGCTCCTGATGAACACAATGTACTTGAAGGGTAGTTGAAAGAAGCATCTTGTGTTGGAGTTACCGAGATTGCCACTGTTGAAGTATTTGTACAATTGTTACCATCAGTACCGGTCACTGTATATGTTGTACCTGTAGTAGGTGATACAGAAACAGAAGCTCCTGTTCCAGCACCATTGTTCCAAGAATAAGTTGAAGCTCCAGATGCATTAAGCGTTGTAGGGCTTCCCGCACATACTGAATTGTCAGTTGTATTAGCAAATACAGTTGGAAGCGCATTAATAGTAATGTTAACAGTTGCTTCTGCAGTCACAGTGTTACATGGTGCTCCGTCAACTCTTCTAACCCAATAAGTTACTGGTGAAGTAATTGCAGTAGTCGTTAAAGAAACTAAATTTTCTCCAGCAATAACGTTTGTACCAACCGCTCCAGTTCCCCACTCATAAGTAGCACCTGTTCCAGAAACACCTCCGGTAGCAGTAAGCGTTGTTGTTGCCCCTTGACAAACTGAAGTTGTCCCGCTAATTGATGCTGGAGCAGTAGAAGGAGTATTTACAGTTACTGTAACAGTAGCTCCTGTAGTAGTTGTGCTGCATGGAGCAGGGTCTTTTCTTCTAACCCAAAAAGTTGTTGTTGCACTAAGAGCGTTAGTTGTGTAAGATGCTGTTGTTGCACCAGAAATGATGTTTGAACCTACAGTTGATCCTGTTCCCCACTCATATGTAACACCTGAACCAGCAACACCGCCTGCAGCAGTAAGTGTCGTTGTTTGTACGCTACAAAGAGAAGTAGTTCCCGTAATGCTTGTTGGAGCTGTGGAAGGTTTATTGATAGTTACAGCATCTACTGCAATATCTAGGCATGAATTCCAGAATCCACCTAAAACAACAAAATAAGCATCGTAAGAACCTGAATCTGCGTAGGTATAGTTAGAGTTTGTTGCCCATATAAATGGCGAGCCATCACTCATATCCCAGAAATAAGTTGAATCAGATCCTGCTCCCAAGAAATATTGTTCGAATACTTGGTAGTTATAAAATCTGCTCGAAAGAATATTAGTTGGTCCAGCTGAACCAGTTAATGTTTGACCAATACCAAGGCACACTGGGTCTGCAGCAACCGTTGCAGTGCTCGTAATGTTGTAAGAAACGATCGGTGCAACGATCGGTTCAAAATCATATGGGCCACCAGGAAAGTTTGCGTCACCTGTTGTCATTGTTGGGAGGCTCACCCATGTCGAAGCAGAGTTAATATAGTAATCCGATTTAAAACGAGAAAGGTCCTCATCATATGTTTGTGAAGGAGTAACATTATTCAACCAAATGTTTAAAATCTCTCCTGGATTGGTTGCTTTAATAACGACAGCATAATTTCCTGTAATTGCAATAGGATTTGAGAAAGTAATATAGCGATAGGCACCTACCGTATCAGATATCTCAACAGTTCCTGTTGCACCAGTGATAAGTGTAGTTGGCATGTTACTTCCATTTACATTGTAAAGTTCAGCCGTTACTAGAACAGTTGGAGTTGCTAAAGCCGGAGCGTTTCTTCCAAAAAACTCAATACCGGATACTGTTAGTCCCGCACCAGACATATCGAATTTCTGGGAAACAGCTTCATTGTCCGAGGCCCAGAGATCGAACGTGTAGTATTTAGGCGTTGCCGTAGTATACAACAATGCCTCTTTCAACTGAGGGTATCGAATTGTATCAATACAGTTAAGTAATTTTGTGCGATTTTCAAAGTCGCTTTTTCGTTGAAGGGAATGAAGTGAATTTTCAGTCGCTGAAGAAATGACTGCCTTTTGTGCAAACATTACAAGCGAAGACATCAACATTCCAGAAAACAATAAGATTTTTTTCATAGTTCTTTGTTTAAGTTATGCATTAGTAATAAGATTTAAAAACAAACAGAAATGAAGTAATTGGCTGAAATTGATTTTGTTTGTTTTTAAATGCGGCTCAAAATTAAGACAACTTTCTGAATAAAAAAACTTATTTTTCAACTGAACAATTCATGAAATTTAGAAAATAAAAACGGCCCCTTTTGGGGCCGTTTTTCAATAAAATAGTAAGATTATCTAAGCAATTACGCCCAACACTTCAGCCATTTTTGCGCCAATTTGTGCTGGTGAATCCACTACGTGAATCCCACATTCTCTCATAATTCTCTTTTTCGCTTCAGCAGTATCATCATCTCCACCAACAATAGCTCCAGCGTGACCCATTGTACGTCCTTTCGGTGCCGTTTCTCCAGCGATGAATCCAACAACTGGTTTCTTTGCATTTTCTTTGATCCATCTCGCTGCAATTGCCTCAAGGTTTCCACCAATTTCACCAATCATAACGATTCCTTCTGTTTCTGGGTCATTCATCAAAAGTTCAACTGCTTCGCGTGTTGTTGTTCCAATGATTGGATCTCCACCAATTCCAATAGCTGTTGTAATTCCCAATCCAGCTTTAGCAACTTGGTCAGCTGCTTCATATGTTAACGTTCCTGATTTTGAAACAATTCCAATTTTTCCTTTCTTGAAGACAAAACCTGGCATGATACCAACTTTTGCTTCTCCAGCTGTAATAATTCCTGGACAGTTTGGTCCGATCAAACGACAATCATAACCTTTAATGTATTCACGTGCCTTAATCATATCGTTCACAGGAATACCTTCTGTAATACATACAATTACTTTGATTCCAGCATTTGCTGCTTCCATAATTGCATCTGCCGCGAAAGCAGGCGGTACAAATATGATAGACACATCAGCGCCAGTTGAATTAACGGCATCCGCTACTGTATTGAATACAGGTCTTTCTAAATGAGATGTTCCTCCTTTTCCTGGTGTAACACCACCTACAACGTTTGTTCCATATTCAATCATTTGCCCGGCATGGAAGGTTCCTTCGCTACCTGTAAATCCTTGAACAATTACTTTAGAATTCTTATTTACCAATACACTCATTACTGCGGTTTTTAGTGTCGTTTAATTTTACGTTTCAAAAATAGAAGTTTGTATCGTTTCTTCAACGATTCTTTTAAATTATTTCACATCTGTTATTTCGATTTCATAAATCAAGATCGAATTTTGTGGAATATCATCTAGTTTATGGTCTCCATAACCCAACTGGGGTGGTGCAACCAAAAATGCTTTTGCTCCTGGTTTTAATTCAAGCATTATTTCTTTCCAGGCACCTATGAGGTCACGTACTTTGAATTCGATGGGTTCTTTTTGATTGTCGAACATTTCACCGTTGATCAATCTGCCTTCATATTTAAAGGTGACAATGTCTTGAAAACGTATAGAGTTGCCAGATCCTTGTTCTATTATTTTGTAGTAAAGTCCTGAATCACTTCGTTTGCAAACGATATTTTTACTTTTCAGATATTCTTTTATTTGCTTGTCAAAATTTTGTTTGTCGTCATCAGAATACGTTCTGCAACCAGTAAGTATTGACAAGGTTAAAAGTGTAAAAAACAATTTTTTTAAGAAAAGTATTTTCATCAATTTTTAATTTTCAAGTACGATAGGAGTGAGGGTATAACCTTTTTGTTCCAATAGTCGAATAAGACCATTTGGTCCACCAAGATGTCCAGCTCC
This sequence comes from Crocinitomicaceae bacterium, assembly GCA_044341975.1. Classification (GTDB taxonomy): domain Bacteria; phylum Bacteroidota; class Bacteroidia; order Flavobacteriales_D; family Crocinitomicaceae; genus M0103. Next base: position 5,930 of record JBIIQP010000022.1, on the reverse strand, counting down.
GACAGCAATAAATGTTTTCTTCTGAGCAATAAACGTTGCAATTTTTGGAACCCAGTTTTTGTTTCGTTCTTCTAAAAAGGTGTTTTCTTCTTGAGAGAGGATCCCACCTTCTTCATGAATCATGAGGTACAATGAATCAACATTTTGTCTATTGTATAGTTTTTCAATTTTCAGGGTACTATTAATCAACTCGTCGCTTTTTCGAATGCCTTCCATTACCATTTCAGCTTGTTTTTCTTTGGAAAGATTGTCAAAAAAAGAAAGTTGCTGCTCAATTGTTTCTAGGCCTTTTATTTCAATGCTGTTTTCTCGTGCAATTTGCTCTAAAGTCATTTCATAAGATTCTGTTTTACCTAAAAAATGCATTTGTGCGGCCAATTGAATCGCTACAAATGGTTTCATTGATCCCATTGAAGTTTTAAATTGGTTTTCTGTCATTTTGAGTTCAGATGTTGCCCAATGAAGTATTGAATCTGTTTGTTGCGGTGAGAAAAAATCAAAAAAACTTCCTTCTTTTAATTGAACCAACTCTAATGCCTCAAGTTGGTTGGGTATTCCGGGAAGTTCCATCACAAGTTGTTCACTCTTGCGAACTATTTTAGTCAGTTTATCAGGAAAAAAGAAATAATCCTTTTCAATAAGGTGCATTGTGCCAAATAGATAGCAATCTTTTTTAATGTTTGGACCTTCTATTTTCCATAGAAGCGCATTCTCCGACATTGGAAAGACAGTATGCTTTAATTCCTGTCCTAAGAGTCTGTTTGACTGGGCTAGAATAAATGCAAAAAAAAGGAGTCTAAACATTTATGCTAACGTGATTTCAGCTAAATAATGATCGTCTTGATCCAATATTTTTTTGGCTTTTAATCCAACATTTTTTGCGGCGTTGAACAAATTCTCGAAATCGACATAGAGCCAATCAAACCAAGGGCCTTTTTCTTTTTTGAATTTCATCTGAAAACGAAAATTGCCGTAGTATTCTGAATTTAAGTCAACCCACAATGCACCATCCTCGTCTTCATACAAGTACTTAATGTCTGAGGAATCGCATAATATTTTCCCTCCTGGTTGGAGTAGATTTTTAGCGTGAAGCAATGTGTTTTCAAGATTCGATAATTTTCCAGCGATCCCGATACCATTCATCATCATAAGAATGGTGTCGTATTTTTCATTCTTGAGATCAAAAAAATTGATTTTTCTCGCATTGAGTCCAATACTTTTCATGTATTGGACAGCACCGTCTGAAATTTCTATGGAATCAACATCAAGTCCTCTGTCAATTAGCTCTTTTGAATGAGCTCCAGCTCCAGCACCAACATCCAATACCTTTCCTTTGCAGGATTCTAAAGCCATTAGCTCAAGATCTGGCATTTCGTTTTGGTTTCTGAAAAGTACTTCTACTGGAATCACATCGTCCTCACAAATGTCTGAACTGACAATAATGTCGTCTGGTTTTCTAGTTTTTATGTAATCGAGAATTGCTGTCCCGACTGGATCTCCTTTTTTTTCGATCATTAGTATTCGTATTCGTCAAATCCTGCTAGGTCATCATCTCCGAGTTCGTCATCAAATTCATTGAACCCAAATTCATCTTCTTCCTCTTCACTGTCATTTTCTCCAGCAAATAGCAATTCATTGTCTGCTGTTGATTTAGAGTCCTCAGGAGGTGCCATTCCGACAGCAAGCAGCATTTCTGGTTTTTCAGGACCTTCTTTTTCGTAGCCAATTAATTCAAGTAAAAAGATCCACATACGCATGAAGTCGTAGACCAAAATAAATTTCTGGTCCGGTTCTTCTAAGAAATCTTTAATGATAGCATCTTTCATGACGGCCGCTGGTGAATCGATCGAATCATCGTCGTAGGTCATGTCCATCAAGCTGATTTCATGTCCTTTATCCCAACTGTCATTTGAAACGTAGAAACTCGCCATTTGATCCCCTTCAAAACGAAAAGAAGCAATGACCGCTTTGTACAAGGCCTCGAAGCTATCCGTGTCCTTGATCAAAATATCTCTGAAGATTTCTGTATCCTTTTCAGTATCGAGAAGAACTCTGAATTTAAGTCCTGCCATAATTGTTTATCTAGAAATGACTGAGTAAAAATAAGATTATTTGTTCAAAATCGGCTCGTTAACTTTTACTAATCCTAGTTCATTCGCTATTGTGAACATAAATTGAATCGCTTCGGCCTGATCATTCGCAATTTCTCCTTCAAGAATAGCTTCCTTGATTCTTGATTTGATTGTTCCTATTTCTGCTCGTGGACCAATATTAAAGGTATGCATAATCATTTCACCTGAAACAGGTGGTTGGAAATTGCGAATCCTATCTTTTTCTTCAACAGCCCTTAATTTTTGAATAACGATGTCAAAATTCTTTTTATAGCGCTTGACTTTAAATTCATTTTTAGAGGTGATATCCGCATTACACAGGGTCATGAGATCGTCGATATCATCGCCTGCTTCATTCAACAATCGTCTAATTGCAGAATCTGAGACTGACCCTTTAACTAAAGCAATTGGTCTTAAATGAAGGCGTACTAACTTCTGAACATATTTCATTTTATAGTCCAGCGGTAATTTTAAGCGCGTGAATATTTTGGGAGTCATGCGAGCTCCAAGTTCTTCATGTCCGTGAAAAGTCCAACCAATTTCGTTGTCAAATTTCTTAGTTGGTGGTTTTGCGATATCGTGCATGATAGCCGACCAGCGCAACCAAAGATTTGAGCTTTGTTCAGCTACATTGTCGAGGACCTCAAGCGTATGAAAGAAATTGTCTTTGTGGGATTTGTCATTTTTAGTTTCTATTCCATGCAAATCGACCATTTCTTTGAAAAACTGGTGCAAGAGTTTAGTTGAGAAAAGAAGCTTGAATCCTCTCGAAGGAGTTTGACTTAAGATGATTTTATTCACTTCGTCCATGATACGTTCCATAGAGATTATCTCCAATCTTTCTGCATTGTCATAGATAGCTTGTAAACTTTTGCCATCAATTTTGAAGTCCAATTGAGTAGCAAATCGTATGGCGCGCATCATTCTCAGTGGATCATCACTGTATGTTTGTGACGGTTCAAGTGGTGTGCGAATGACACCGTTTTCAAGATCTTTCATCCCATCAAAGGGATCGATGAGTTCACCGAAATTTTCAGCATTTAAGCTGAGAGCTAGGGCATTGATTGTGAAATCGCGTCTGTTTTGATCGTCTTTCAATGAGCCACTTTCTACAGAAGGTTTGCGAGAATCACTGCTGTAGGACTCTTTACGTGCGCCAACAAATTCAACATCGAGGTCTTTGTATTTGAATTGTGCAGTGCCAAAGTGTTTAAAAAGTGAGACTTTCTTTACTTTCAATTTTTCCGCGCATGCTTTTGCAAGTTCAAGCCCATTACCAACAACAACAATGTCAATATCTTTTGAAGGGCGTCCCAAAATAAGGTCACGCACATAGCCACCGATTACATAGGCTTCTAGGTTTTGTTCGGTTATGATCTGGGAGGCAACCTTGAAAACAGGATGTGTGAGATGTTTTGCGTAATTGTTAGACATGTGGTTGCAAAGATAATATTCTGCAATGAAGGAATTAAAAAAGTTAAGTTGATCGAATTAATCAGACGCTTGAATTGTTATCAAGTTTCATGAAATTTATCTCCTAATCACCTTTACACTTCCATCCAAATCAATCTGAATGATCTGTGAAGGGGTGATCATTTTTTCGTTTGTGCGTAGTTCCAAAACGGCGTCGACATTTGCTATGATTTGTTGTGCAATTTCCGAAAAAGTAGTTGGATTGGATGTCCCAGACAAATTGGCTGAGGTACTCACTATGGGTTTGCGAATACTTCGGATAAGCTTTAAACAGATGGGGTCTTTGGTAATTCGAATACCGACTGAGCCATTTTCAGCCATAACGGATTGCGCTAATCCCTGCGCTTTGGGATAAATGATGGTCAAAGGCTTGTCTGCCAAATCTGCAAGATCGTAACAAACTGAATGAAATTCAGGCACATATTTTTCAAGCATTGTGAATCCATCGACGAGAACAATGAAACTTTTATTATCAGGACGATTTTTAAGTTCAAAGATTCGTTGACAGGCGGCTTCGTTTGTGGCATCGCATCCCAACCCCCAAATAGTATCCGTCGGGTAGAGGATTGTTCCGCCAGATTTTAGTGTTTCTATGGTTTGTTCAATTGTCATGTTATGTCAAAATCAGTCTTCCAATAGGTCAGGTCTGCGTTCTTGCGTGCGCTTCAATGCTTCTGATTCTCGCCATTCATCTACTTTTTTAGGGTCACCTGAGAGCAGGACGTCAGGAACTCGCCACCCACGAAATTCTTCGGGACGGGTATAAACAGGTGGAGAAAGCAATCCATCCTGAAAACTATCAGTAAGGGCAGATGTTTCATCGTTTAAAACGCCGGGGATTAATCTTACAACCGCATCCACAACAACTGCGGCAGCAAGTTCGCCGCCAGATAATACATAGGATCCAATTGAAATTTCCTTGGTAATATAATGTTGTCGAATGCGCTCGTCTACGCCTTTGTAGTGCCCGCAAAGAATAATGATGTTTTTACACAATGAAAGTTGGTTGCAGTCACTTTGTTCCAATACCTTACCATCCGGTGTCATGTAAATTATTTCATCGTAATCATTCTCGCCTTGAAGTTTTTCAATACAAGCAGCAATGGGTTCAATTGACATTACCATACCGGCGCCGCCACCATATTGGTAATCGTCTACATTTTTATGCTTATTGGTCGAATAATCTCGGATATTGTGAATATATATTTCCACGTGGCCTTTGTCCTTGGCGCGTTGCATGATCGATGCAGCAAAAGGACTTTCCAATAAACTTGGTACAACGGTGAGTATATCTATACGCATGTGTCAAAGGTATTGGTTTGTAAAGGAAATTGAAAGTTAAATTAACTGTTCATGGATATGATTTAACGCATTGAACTTTTAGTCGTACTCTTCTTTAAATTTTCAAAATGAGTTTCTTACATTTTTAAGAATTTAGTTTAATGAATATTTGCTTAAGTGTTTTTTTTTTTTTGCTTTGCTTGATTTACATAATTTATACTACTATGAAAAAAGCATTACCTTTTCTGTTATTCTTGTTCCTCCTGGGATCTGTCACCGCCCAAAATCTCGGAATGAAATGGGCAGAAAAAATTGGATCAGTCAATGATCTTTATTTAAATGATATCGAAAGTGATGGGCAGGGTAATTTCTATATCGTTGGGAATTTTACATTCACAACAGATCTAGACCCAGGTTCAGGTATTTTCAATGTTTATCCTTCGGGTCAGGAGGACGTATTTGTTGCCAAATACAACTCCAATGGTGAATTTATTTGGGGACAATCTTTCGGCGGTACCGATATTGAACTTGCTAATTCAATAGCTGTTAACAACAATGGTGATTTGGCTGTTCTATTTAAAACGCAAAGTGATTTGGATATTGGCGGGAATGTGTATTCCTATGCTGGAGCGTCTACTGATGGGGCAATTATTGTGCGTTTGGATACAGATGGAAATTTAGTAGCTTCTTTTGGCGATGCACTTAGTACTAATGCTAATGATAACTCCAATCAAATTGCTATCGATGCTTTTGGGGGAGTAGTGCTTTTCAATGGAGATTTTTTGGTCAAATTTGATAGCTTTCTAAATACCGTATGGGCGAAAAGTACCGGAGTAAATGATGGAGAATCCGTAACGTTTGATCAATACGGTGATATTTATTTAGTCGCTGATGTTGTAAATTCAGGTTTCTTTTTCCCTAATGAAAGTTTAGGCGATTATCTGGCATATTCGGTTAATGATCTTTTAGTTGCTAAAGTATCTTCTGTCGGTGATTTGTTATGGCACGGAACTGTTGGAGGTGTTAATGGGGAATGGGAAGCAAGGATTGAAACGGATATGAACT
>JBIIQP010000021.1:0-27911 GCA_044341975.1 Crocinitomicaceae bacterium | reverse complement strand
AAAGGAATCAAAAAGAATATCCCCTGTGTTTCTCAACTTATAAAGTGCCCATTCTTTCACCTCTTTTCTAGCGAATAGTTCTTCATTTTCTATCAAATGTGGGTATTTGCGTGCAACGATTATTGGATAAATCACATAAACAAATAGAATCATTGAGAAAGAAAAAACGATGATTAGCCATTTCGACCAATCTGGAAGCACATCGTAATTTTGGGTCACAAAACTTTCAAGAAAACCAGCTGCAATAATGAACGGTATAAGACTCAACATTATCTTGAGCCCTCGTTTAGCTGATAATTGAAGTGCTTGCAGCCTACTGTAAGAGCCTGGAAAGAGTAATCCGCTTCCAACAGTTATTCCTGCGCCACCTGCCAGCACAATGGAAGAAATTTCAAAAGCACCATGAATCCAAATTCCCAAAAAACTAGTTAGTAGCAGACCCTTCGTATAAAAGTAACTTTGAAAGGATCCCAACATGACACCATTAGAGAATAAAAGTAGGTGCGTGCCAATCGTGAAAAAAAATCCCACAAAAAAAGTCAAAAAAGCAACTTTTAAATTGTTGGTCGTAATCCGTATAAACATAGCTGTTTGATCATCAGACTCATATACACCCAATGGATTTCCCTTTGCAATATTTTCAAGCGTCATCTCTACATATCCATCGCCTAAAACAATTCGAGGAAAGTCAGGATTAATAGAGGTAGTAACCGCACCAAGAATGGCATAAACTAAAAAGGCAATGAATGCAAAGAGTAAATTTTTCCTTGACCTGTATATTTCAAGTGGAAGAGAAACTTGCCAAACATGCAACAGTTTCTTCAACGGTTCTCCTTTTTGCTTGTGCACACCTGAAAAAACCTTCTGTGCTAATTGATTCAAGTAAACACGTACCGTTCTTCTTTTGTAAAATGTTTGGGCATAACCTAAGTCATTCGTGATATCCATATAAAGATCACTCAACTCCTCTGGGTCCTCAGATTTTGAGGCATAAAGCTTCTCAAAGCGGTCCCACTTTTTCCGATTTTGTTCAATGAATGAGGTTTCTTTCATGCAGCGTAAGGTAAAGGTAACGAATACATTGAAAGACGATAAATAGTCAACTAGAAATTATTTTCCCGCTTCTTTTTTTTGTGTAAACGGCTTCTTGCGAAAGGGCTTCTTTTTTTGTTTGGGTGCAATTTTGAATTCTGGTCCGCCACCTAATACTTCAGGTAGCTCTAGCCTTGGAATTTCTGCTTCAATCAATCGTTCAATCTGCACCAATTTCCGCATATCTTTCTCATTCACCAAGGTAATGGCCTCGCCTTTGGTATTTGCGCGGGCAGTTCTCCCAACCCTGTGCACATAGTCTTCGGCATCAAAAGGTGTGTCAAAATTTATGACCAAGTTTATCTCTTTAATATCAATCCCTCTGGCCATGACATCGGTAGCAACGACAATCCGAATTCTTTTTGACCTAAAACCCCGCAAAATTTCTTCCCGCTGATCTTGCTGTAAATTGGAAGACACACCATAGGCTTTAAAACCACTCTTCTTCAAAGAATAGACTATTTCATTCACCTTGCTTTTAGAGGATGTGAAAATTATGATGCTATTGTAATCCGTTCTTTCAGCTAATAGCTCTGCGATTAAAGGTACCTTTTGATTGTCAAAAGCAAAATATACGGATTGTTTAACACCTGCTGCCGGTTTCGATACTTCCAAGGTAATTTCCTCTGGATCTGTTAGAATTTTTTTAGCCAGGTCGCGAATTTTTTGTGGCATCGTAGCACTAAACATCAACGTTTGCCGCTCTTTCGGTAACTCTCCAATAATTCTAAGTATGTCATCCATGAACCCCATGTCCAACATTTTGTCAGCCTCATCAAGCACCAAATGTTTCAATTTTGAGAAATCAACATAGCCTTGTGCAATATGAGAAAGCAGTTTACCTGGTGTAGCAACCACGATATCCATTCCTTCTTTCAGCATGGATTTTTGTTCTTCCCAATCTTTTCCTGAACCACCGCCGTATAGGGCCATAGATCCCACCGAAACAAAATAGGACAACCCCTGTATTTCCTGGTCAATCTGTGTGGCAAGTTCTCTTGTGGGAACAAGCACCAATGTATTGATTGAAGTATCCTCCTTACCAGTGAGTTTATGAAGTATTGGCAAGATAAAAGCGGCAGTCTTTCCAGTACCTGTTTGAGCGCATGCGATAAGATCTCTGTTTTCTAGAATACGCGGAATTGCTCTTTCTTGTATGGGTGTGGCTGTATGGAATCCCATGTGCTCAATTGCTTCAAGCAAGGATGGGTTTAGCCCTAATTCGTTAAATTTCATCTTATGCAAAGATACAGAGAAAAAGGATGGTTAGAAAAATGTTTACAATTGATAGGCATTCGCTGCGCATAACGATGAAATATTTTAACAAATTTGCACTGATATGGAAATTTGGAAAACACTAATTGAGGACTTGCGTGCAACCGACTTTTTAGAAGGCTTTGCTGTTTTCACAGCAATTTTGTATATCGTATTCATATCATTCAAGAAAACAATTGGTTGGTTGTTTGGAGCTATTAGCTCAATGCTTTATATTTTTATTTGTTACATCAGTCAACTTTACATCGAAACAGGACTGCAACTGTTTTATTTGATCATGGCTTTTTATGGTTGGTATATGTGGACTGAGGATTCCAAAGACAATGATTCTCCAATTATCAAGTGGCCTATAAAAAAACACCTTTTAAACATCCTTGTCAGCACCATTCTTTTTCTTATTCTTGGTTTTGTTTTTGATAATTATACCAACCAAGCCAGTCCGTACGCTGATGCTTTTGCAACCTCTTTCAGTTTGACAACAACCTATCTTGTCACAATCAAAGTTTTGGAAAACTGGATCTACTGGATTATCGTGGATATTGTCGCAATGTATTTGTTCTGGAGTAATTCATTAAGCCTCACTTCTGTCATGTATCTATCGTTAACCATATCCTCGGTATTTGGATATTTCAAGTGGCGTAAAATTTTGAGAACACAATGATTCGTGTTGCTTTTACTGGACCAGAATCAAGCGGAAAAACCACCATTAGTAAATTAGTCGCTAATCAGTTGAAAGCAACTTGGATTGAAGAATATGCTCGTGAATACCTAATTCAAAATAACGGCAAATACAACATAGAAGATCTCGATAAAATTGCTGTCGGACAAACTAATAAATGGAAGGATCAGAACTGTGATTTATTGATTTGCGATACAGAAATGACCGTTTTAAAAATTTGGTCAGAAGTGAAATACCAACATGTGAGCAATGCTATTTTGAAATGTTATGATGAACAACAATTCGATTATTATTTCTTGTGCAGACCCGACATCCCTTGGGAAGAAGATGATCTTAGAGAAAACCCACACGATCGTCATGAATTATTCGTGCGATATAGAAATGAACTCGAAATGAGAAATCGAAATTTTTCGATTCTTGAAGGAAGTGTAAAAAGCCGGGTGGATTTTTGCTCACAAAAAATAAATCAACTTATCAACGCATCAATTTAAATTATTCTGCAGTATTTTTGTGCTGTCTCTAAGGGGTGCCTCGATTTTTCCGAGGCTGAGATTATACCCATTGAACCTGTCAGGATAATGCCTGCGAAGGGAAGATGATACAAATGCTAATTATTCACAATCAGAGAATTAGCCCCTTGTTCTTGTTAAATTTCAATGAAAATGAAAACAAGAATTTCAGTACTAAGTGTTTTGTTAATCGCGGCGGGATCGTTGTATGCACAGCATTCCGTTCGAGGGAAGGTGGTTTCCTCTGATGGAAGTCCGCTGTCAGACGTGAGTGTGAGTATTTCCGAAACCTATTACAAAACCAACAGCAATTCATCAGGTGAATTTGTCTTCAATAAACTCACCAACGGATCCTACAGTCTACAATTCAATCGACCTGGATTTGAAGAACATCTTGAAAATGTAATCGTGGCGGATAAGGATGTTCAACTGACCATTTCGATCAGTCGTTCGACCATAACCATCGAAGAGGTGCAGGTTTCAGCCGTTCGAGCATCAGATAAAACCCCGACGACCTATACGAATCTGAACACCAAAGAGATCCGTCAACTAAATTTTGGTCAGGATTTGCCCTTCCTTTTGGATGGAACGCCCTCCACGGTGGTTACCTCAGATGCTGGCGCAGGAATAGGTTATACAGGCATTCGTATTCGAGGTGTTGATCCCACCCGAACGAACGTCACCGTGAATGGAATCCCATTGAATGACAGTGAATCACATGGCGTGTTTTGGGTCAATATGCCCGACTTTGCTTCTTCCGCTGAGAACATTCAAGTACAACGGGGAGTTGGCACCTCATCCAACGGCGCAGCAGCATTTGGCTCGAGCATCAACATCAAAACAGACAATATTCGGAAAACTGCTTATGCAGAGCTCGATAATTCCGTTGGCTCCTTCAACACCTTTCGAAATACCGTCAAGGCAGGAACGGGATTGATCGATGGAAGATTTACGCTCGATGCACGGCTTTCAAGAATCAATTCGGATGGATTCATAGACCGTGCGTCGTCTGATTTAAAATCCTTTTACCTTTCAGGAGCAATCATTGGTAAAAATGCCGTTTTGAAAGCCAATGTTTTCAGTGGTGTAGAGAAAACTTATCAGGCATGGTACGGTATTCCTGGAGCAAAACTTTCTGGTGACCAAGACAGCCTGCTTTCGCATTTTTACAACAACTATTATCCTGGCGGACTTTATGAAACACCGCAGGATTCAACGAATCTCTTCTCGAGTAATCCAAACACGTATAATTATTACTCATATGAAAATGAAACTGACAATTATCAACAAGACCACTATCAATTGCATTACACGCAGACGCTGCATCCGAAATTAACGATGAACCTTTCAGGCCATCTCACCCGAGGACGAGGTTATTACGAGCAATACCGACGCAATGAGGATTTTAGTTTTTATGGCCTCGACACACTGTTTACAGGTTCAGACACCATAAGTACTACAGATGTGATTAGAAGAAGGTGGCTTGACAATATTTTTTACGGTTCCGTGTTGACCTTTGATTACAAAGGAACAAAAGGTCTTTCACTGCTTGCAGGAAGTGCGTGGAATTATTACGATGGTGAACACTTTGGTGAAGTTGTCTGGGCGCGTAATGCATCACAAAGCGAACTAGGTGATCGTTATTATACGAATTCATCACAGAAACTAGAGGTGAACGGTTTTGTTAAGATCAACTATCAGTATAAGGCGTTAAATTTGTTTACTGATCTACAATTGCGTCAAATTAATTATACCTATGAATCAGCAGTTGAATTCTTTACCAACGGGACTGCTAAAAAGAATTCTGTGGATTTCACATTTTTCAATCCCAAGGCAGGATTAATGTATGACCTCAATAATAAAAACAATCTTTACGCATCCGTGAGTGTTGCGCACAGAGAACCCGTACGAGACGATTTTGTTCAGAGTTCTCAGAATAGTAGACCAAAACATGAGCGACTTATAAACGTTGAATCCGGTTACAAATACCGTGGCAAACGATTTTTCCTGAATGCCAATTATTATTTGATGGAATACAGGGACCAACTGATCCTCACGGGTGAGATCAATGATGTTGGAGCTTACATACGAACAAACGTAGAAAGCAGCTATCGCACCGGATTAGAATTTGAATCAGGTTACAAGATCACTGAAAAGTGGCAGTTGGCGGGTAATGTTTCCCTAAGCAGAAATAAGATCCGAAGTTTTCGAGAATATGTAGATAATTACGACAACTACGACACCAATGGCAATATGATACAGACGGTGATTGTGCACAACAATACAGACATCGCTTTTTCTCCCAATCTTATTGGTTCACTAACGGTTTCTTACCGCCCCTTGAAAGATCTGGAAATTGCCCTCATCAATAAGTATGTAGGCAAACAGTATCTTGATAACACTTCATCGGAATCGCGCTCGATAGCCACTTATCATGTGGCCAATCTCCGGATGGGTTACACCATTCAAACCAAGGGTTCTTGTGTCATAGAACTTGGCCTGCTCGCCAATAATCTTCTAGATCGCTCTTTTCAAAATAATGGGTATACCTGGGGGTACATTTCTGGAGGGCAGCGAATTACGGAGAACTTTTATTATCCTCAGGCGGGAAGGAATTTCTTGCTTCGTTTAGCCATTCGGTTTTAGTGTTTGTAGGATATCTCAAAATAATAGTAAAGAAGAGTCGCGCAATGCGGCTCTTTTTATTTCCGGGATAGAATCCATTGTTCTGCAACCAAAGCTAACTCATCAACGAACTTCTCCCCAAACACTCTTTTAATTGGTTCTTGAAGAAATTTGTACACTGGCAGGTCGAGTTGCTCACCACAGGCACATGCGGGTGCACATATCTCCCAATCTTCAAATGTCAAGACTTTTTTGTCGTGTAGTCTTTTAATTCGAATAGGATACAAATGACACGATTGCGGCTTATTAAAATCGATCTTACCATCGCGATATGCAGTTTCAATTGCGCATTTGGTGATACCCTTCTCATCAAAATAGACAAAAGCACATTCGGCCCCATTGACCAGCGTTGTTACCGGCTCATTGTCATCATCCATATAGAAAACCCCTGATTTTTGCACAGCTACCTTTCCCTCATTTCGCATGTAGGGTTCAATTTCATCCAGCTGTTCTTCCAATAAATCAATTTCATGCAATTGAAGTGGCGCTCCTGAGTTACCCTCTATACAACACGCACCTTTACATGCATTTAAATCACAAACAAATTTTCTCTCAAATACTTGTGAAGAAACCAATTGTTCACCTACTTCTATCAGCATCCGTTTCCTTTTTTACAAAGTTGGTGAAACGATAAGTTATATCAAAACAAGTGGCTTTTTTAGTAGTAAAAACACTCTTGATTAAATGCAATTCACCAACTTCTCTACAATTTCATAAAATCATAATCTTGGCTAAATCTTGTTTATTCAAAAAAGTATTGTATATTTGTGCCGTATTTAAGAAATAGCAAGAAAGGATGAGGGGACGAAAGTCCCCTCTTTTTATGACGCATGATTAGTAAAAAAAAGGTGTTGGAATTAGCGGATGAACGCATGAACGAGTTGAATAGCGGCTTGTTTGTTGTTGACATCAGTATTTCTGCATCAAATGTGATTCATTTGGAACTTGATAAATCGGATGGAAATGTTTCAATCAATGATTGTATGTCAGTTTCTAGAAATATTGAGCACAACTTGGATCGTGAGTCCGAAGATTTTGAACTGCATGTTTCATCAGCAGGTTTGGATAAACCATTCCGCGTTTTGGCACAATACATTAAAAACATCGGACGTGAAGTGAAATTGGTCACAAACGACGGAAAGAAGCACGAAGGTCTTTTAACTGCGGCAACTGCTGAAGAGGTAACACTTGAAAAAAGTCGCATGGAAAAGATCGAGGGCAAAAAAAAGAAAGAACTTATTGTGGAGCAACTCGTGTTCCCGATGACGCAAATAAAAGAAACCAAAATTGTAATTTCATTTAAATAGGTAAACATGAATAGCCTTGAATTAGTTGATTCGTTTTCGGAATTCAAAGAATTGAAAAGCATCGACAAACAAACGATGCAACATGTGTTGGAAGATGTATTCCGTGCGATGTTAAAGAAAAAATTTAACACTGACGAACACATTGACATCATTGTTAACATTGACAAAGGTGACGTTCAGATCTTCTTGAATAAAGAGATTGTGGACGACGGTGAAGTTGAAGATCCTAACACAGAAATAGCATACTCAGACGCAATCAAAATTGAACCTGATTTTGAAATCGGTGAAGAGGTTACAGAAGAGTTTAAATTTGCTGATTTCGGCCGCCGTAACATTCTTTCTTTGCGTCAGAATTTGATTTCTCGCATCATGGAATTGGAGAAAGATCACTTGTATAAAAAATACAAGGAGCGTGTTGGTGAAATCGTTACTGGAGAAGTTTACCAAGTTTGGAAGAAAGAAATCATGGTATTGGATGACGAAGGCAACGAGCTAATCTTGCCAAAATCGGAGCAAATTCCTTCTGATTACTTTAAGAAAGGTGAGTCGGTTCGTGCGGTTGTTGCAAAAGTTGACATGCGAAATAGCTCACCGGTTATTATTCTTTCTCGCACAGCGCCGGAATTCCTTGAGCGTTTGTTCGAATTGGAGGTTCCTGAAGTTTTTGATGGTCTTATTACCATTAAGCGCATTGTTCGTGAGCCAGGAGAAAGAGCAAAAGTTGCCGTAGAATCATACGACGACCGAGTTGATCCAGTTGGAGCATGTGTGGGAATGAAAGGTTCTCGTATTCATGGAATTGTTCGTGAATTAAGAAACGAGAACATCGATGTAATTAACTATACGAGCAATTCTCAATTGTTAATTCAACGCGCTTTGTCACCAGCTAAAATTTCTTCAATTGAAATAAGTGAAGAAGACAAACGAGCAAAAGTTTTCTTGAAACCAGATCAAGTGTCACTTGCAATTGGCAAAGGTGGTCACAACATCAAATTGGCCGGAAAATTAAGTGGCTATGAATTGGATGTTTACCGTGAGGGTGAGGTAGATGTTGAAGATGTGGATCTTGAAGAATTTGCTGATGAAATCGATGGTTGGATCATCGACGAATTAAAAGCAATCGGCTGTGACACGGCAAAATCTGTGCTTGAAATCAGTGTTGATGACCTCGTTCAACGCACTGACCTTGAACAAGAAACAATTGAAGAAGTATTCAGAATCCTGAGAGCAGAATTCGAATAAATAAAAGCATAAGATATCCTAAATTAAATAGAAGGAAGCGCAATTAATATGGCTGGAAAACCAATAAGATTAGGAAAAGCAGCTGGGGAACTCAATGTTGGGATCTCTACGCTGATTGATTTCCTGCATTCTAAAGGCATTAAGATCGATACGAATCCCAACACTAAGTTGGAACCGGAGCATTATGATATTTTGCAAAAGGAATTCGCTGCAGATCAAAACTTAAAGGAACAGTCGAAGTTCTCAACTGTAAAGAGAGAGCGACGTGAGACTATCTCAATTCGCGATTCTAAAAGTGATGCTCCTGAGGCAACTGAAGAAGAGGAAGAAGACGTTGAACCGATCAACGTTGAAGAAATTAAGCGGATTGTTTCGGAAGAACCAAAGGTTGAGGAGGCACCAAAGGAGCCTACTGTTGAGGAAGTCATAGAAGAAAAGCCAAAACCTGCTCGTGAGGGTGAAGTTCAAGTACAAGTTGTAGGGAAAATTGACCTTGACAAATTGAACACAAAAACAAGACCTGACAAAAAAGTGCAGGAACCAAAGGTTGAAAAAGCACCGGAACCAAAGCAAGAGGTAAAACCTGAAGAAAAGCCTAAAATTGTTGAAGAAAAAGCACCAGTTCAGACACCTGAACCACCCAAGGAAATAGAAACAATTCGTGTAGAACGAAAAGTTTTGACAGGTCCAACAGTTCTTGGTAGAATTGAACTTCCGGTTGAAAAACCTAAAACGTCAGGCGGTAAACCAGGAGATGATTCTAACGATTCACGAAAGAAGCGCAAGAGGATCAAGAAAATTGATGTTAACACAACACCCAACACAGGAAACGATGCGGGTGGAGGAAATAAAAACTTCAAAAAAGGAGCTCCAAAAGTTGATAAGCCTCAGGTTACTGAGCGAGATATTCAAAAGGAGATCAAGGAAACACTTGCTCGCTTATCAAATCAAGGTGGTAAGTCTAAAGCATCCAAAAACCGTCGTGCAAAACGTGATGACCGAGCACACCGCCGTGAACAAGAGCAGATGGCTGCAGAAATGGCAGAAGGTATTTTGAAGTTAACTGAGTTCGTAACAGTTTCAGAGTTGGCAGCAATGATGAATGTTTCGCCAACGCAAGTTATATCGGCGTGCATGTCTTTAGGAATCTTTGCCTCAATAAACCAACGTCTTGATGCAGAAACGATTCAGATTGTAGCAGATGAATTTGGCTTTGAAACAGAATTCGTTTCTGCAGAAGTACAAGATGCAATCCCTGAAGTGGAAGACCGCGAAGAGGATTTGATTGCTCGTCCGCCAATTATTACGGTCATGGGGCACGTTGATCATGGTAAGACATCCTTATTAGATAAAATAAGAAATGCGAATGTAACGGAAGGTGAAGCAGGGGGTATCACACAGCACATTGGTGCATACTCTGTAACTTTAAAAGATGGTCGCAAGATGACATTCCTCGATACACCAGGTCACGAAGCCTTTACAGCTATGCGTGCTCGCGGTGCTCAAGTAACAGACGTTGCGATTATCATTGTCGCTGCCGATGATGATGTAATGCCTCAAACAAAAGAAGCAATTTCTCACGCACAGGCTGCAGCCGTACCAATGGTATTTGCAATCAATAAAATTGATAAACCGGGTGCAAATCCTGATAAGATCCGCGAACAACTCTCTGCTATGAACATATTAGTAGAGGAGTGGGGTGGCAAATACCAATGTCAGGAAATTTCAGCCAAGAAAAACTTGAATATAGATGCCTTGTTGGATAAGGTATTGCTAGAAGCAGAAATTTTAAATCTACGCGCAAATCCGGATAAAAATGCTCACGGAAATGTAATCGAATCATCATTGGACAAAGGAAAAGGATATGTTACGAACATGTTGGTTACTGCCGGTACGATGCGTGTTGGAGATGTTGTCTTGGTAGGTCGAAATTATGGACGCGTGCGTGCCATGCACGATGAGCATGGTGTTTTGTTGAAAGAAGCTGGCCCATCACAACCAGTATCTGTATTGGGGATTAACGGCGCACCATCTGCAGGGGATACTTTCCATGTTATGGACGACGAAAAAGAAGCAAAAACAATTTCGTCCAAAAGAGAACAATTATACCGTGAACAAGGCTTGCGGACTACGAAACATATTACATTGGATGAAATCGGTCGTCGTTTGGCGATTGGAGACTTTAAGGAATTAAATATCATTGTGAAAGGTGACGTGGATGGATCTATTGAAGCACTTTCCGATTCATTGTTGAGATTATCCACTGAAGAAATTCAAATCAACATCGTCCACAAAGGTGTAGGTGCGATTTCTGAGGCAGATGTCAACTTGGCATCAGCATCAGATGCAATCATTATAGGTTTCCAAGTTCGACCTTCATTGGCTGCACGCAAGTTAGCGGAGAACGAACAAATTGATATCCGATTATACTCTGTTATCTACAAAGCAATCGATGAGATTAAAGCTGCTATGGAAGGTATGTTATCTCCAGATATTGAAGAAAAGATTCTTGGTTCAGCTGAAGTACGCGAAACATTCGATATAACGAAAGTAGGAACGATCGCAGGTTGTTTTGTATTGGATGGAATCATTAAACGTACATCAAAGATACGTGTAATCCGAGATGGTATCGTAATCCATACTGGACTTCTTGGTTCTTTGAAGCGCTTCAAAGACGATGTAAAAGAAGTTAAAAACAACTACGAATGTGGTTTAAACATTGATAAATTCAACGATATTAAAATTGGTGATATCATTGAAGCATTCGAAGAAGTAGAAGTAGCTAGAAAACTCTAAATTTCTTTGATTTACTATTGAAAAGGCCCTCTTAGAGGGCTTTTTTGTTTAATTAACAGTTTAAGGCGGCATAAAATCAAAGGTTTCCTCAGATTTAGCTACCTTTGAAAAAATTTTTGGAAATGAATATGATGATTTTACAACTTCTTAGTGGAGGCCATATTATTTTGATCTTAGCAGTTGTGCTTTTATTGTTCGGTGGAAAGAAAATTCCTGAATTAATGAAAGGTCTAGGTCAGGGCGTTAAAGAATTCAAAGACGCTTCAAAATCTGATAAAGATCAAGCAACTGAACCAAAGCAAAATACTGAGGAGAAGAATTCTTAATTCCCATTTTCATGCATAAAACTTTTGCTGAAGTAAAATCTGCCCTTGCTTCAGGGTCTACGGTTGTAGATATTGTGAAGGGATACCTGAATGCTATTCAGCAAACCAGTGATTTGAACGCTTTCTTGGAAGTTTTCGAAACTTCTGCTCTTGCTCAAGCAGAGTCTGTTGACCAAAAAATCGCAGCCGGAACAGCCGGTCGACTATCAGGAATGGTAATCGGCATCAAAGACAATCTCTGTTACAAAAATCACAAAGTATCTGCTGCATCAAAAATCCTTTCAGGATTTGAATCATTGTATACAGCTACTGCTGTTCAACGACTTATCGATGAAGATGCAGTTATTATCGGGCGTTTAAATTGCGATGAATTTGCTATGGGTAGCAGCAATGAAAACTCTGCCTTCGGTCCCGTTAAGAATAATTTGAACAAATCACTTGTTCCTGGAGGTTCATCAGGCGGTTCTGCCGTGGCAGTTGCTGCTGGTCTGTGCACTGCGGCGTTGGGAAGTGACACGGGAGGTTCAATTCGCCAACCCGCTTCGTTTACGGGAACGTATGGATTAAAACCTACCTATGGAAGAATTAGTCGATATGGATTGATTGCATATGCTTCTTCTTTCGATCAAATCGGTCCTTTTACCAATAGCTTAAACGATTCAGCTTTATTGTTAGAAATAATGGCTGGTATTGATGAATTCGATTCTACAGCATCCTCACGACCAATTGAAACGTACACAGAGCGAAGCTCGGGTAAAACTTTGAAAATTGCTGTCCTTAAGGAAAGTTTAACTGCTGACGGTGTGGATGAGGAGGTGAAGACTGCTTTGAGAAACCAAATTTCCAAGTTAAAAGACGCAGGACATCAAGTGGAAGAAGTTTCATTCCCTTACCTTGAATACATGGTGCCGACCTATTACGTGTTGACCACAGCTGAAGCCTCTTCTAATCTTTCACGATTTGACGGGGTGCATTATGGTTACCGCCATCCCGAAGCGAAGGGAGTTGAAGACACCTATAAAAAATCACGCTCTTTTGGTTTTGGGCCTGAAGTTCAGCGCAGAATAATGGCAGGCACTTTTGTTCTTTCTCACGGTTTCTATGATGCCTATTACACAAAAGGACAAAAAGTTCGACGTGTACTCCGTGACAAAACAGATGAGATTCTTAGTCAATACGACGCAATAATTTTACCTACAACACCATCAACTGCATTTGCATTGGATTCCGTAAATGATCCTATTCAGATGTATTTGCAAGATATTTTTACGGTACATGCAAATCTTACCGGAAATCCGGCATTATCGTTACCTTTAGGGGAGCACTCGAATGGACTACCCTTTGGTATTCAGCTTATGGGAAATCATTTTGCTGAGAAGGAACTTTTCGATATTGCAAGTATTTTAGTTAACAACACCTTGGATTCATGAGAATTATCCTTTCGGTATCACTTATTATCTGTTTTCTGACAGGGGTTTACTCGCAGAAAGCGGCGCATCTTGTGAAGCCGGGAGATACTTTAAACAAAGATCCCTTCATCAACACCGTTGAACAAAGCCTTCGTTTGTTTTTAACGGATTATGTCAACAAAAATGAGTATGATTCAATCATCAAAGCGCTCAATTATGAGCCTGATCATATTCCTCAATTTACGGACGAGCAATACTGTGAGCACATTAAAAAATTGAACGAAACAACACCGTTCAAGTTTGAATGCAACCAAGCCACTTTATCAACCATTAAGTTTTTTGTAAAAAGCAGGCGAAGTTTTGCGCGGATTATACTTGGGCGATCCAATCTCTATTTCGACATGTTCGAAGAAAAGCTTTCTGAATATGGGTTGCCTTTAGAATTAAAGTTTCTTCCAGTAATAGAAAGTGGGTTGAGACCGCAAGTCAAGTCGCATGCAGGAGCGCTCGGACTTTGGCAATTTATGTACCGAACAGGGCTTTATTTTGGGTTGAAAGAGAATTCTTACCTTGATGAGCGAATGGATCCTGTTTTAGCGACAGATGCAGCTTGCAGGTATTTAAAGCAATTATATGGTATCTACGGAGAATGGAATCTAGCGCTTGCTGCATACAATGCGGGGCCCGGAAACGTGAACCATGCAATTAGAAGATCAGGAAACAAAACCACTTATTGGGAAGTTCGGCCCTATTTACCTTCTGAGACTCAAGCGTATGTTCCTAATTTTTTAGCTGCTGCCTATTTATTGACATTCCATGCTGAGCACAACATTTTGCCCATCGAACCGAAAGTACATTATGCCCAACTCGATACTATGTGTCTTTCGTCAGGAATGCACATGGCAACTATCTCTAAACTTGTAAACTGGTCAGTTGACGATATAAAAAGCCTAAATCCAGTTTATAAGAGCACCTATATTCCAAAAACAAATCCGGGACAATGTATTTCTGGCCCCCTAGAAAAGATTGGATTACTTGTAAGTTTAGAAGATAGTTTATATGCCATGGAAAAACGCGGCTATTCGGGACAAGGATATGTTGCGCCAAAACCAGTTGTTGAAACGCCAGTAATAATTGATACAGTTCAAATTACAGACTCCCTTGGTGTATCCAAAGGGGAAGCAGTCGAAACCTACATATACCACAAGGTAAAGTCTGGTGAAACAATGGCGAGTATTGCAACAAAGTATAAAGTTACAATCCAGCAACTTATGGAATGGAATGCTTTACGAACTTCAAATATTTATGTTGGTCAACGGCTTAAACTGAAAACTGGCGAAGCAAAACCTGTTGTAAAAGAAGTGCCAAAGGAAACTCCAGCACCAGATCCTCCTGTCGTTAAAAAATACTATGCCGTTCGAGCTGGTGATACATTTTCAAAAATTGCCGATCGGAATGGCCTTACCCAAACGCAATTGTCTCGACTCAACCCCGGTGTGAATGTAAACAGACTCAATGTGGGTCAACAAATTAGGATTAAATAACCTTACTCCGCTGCATTCATGAAATTATCTGCGGTCATCATTACATTCAATGAAGAAAGGAATATCAAGCGATGCCTTGAATCGTTGGAGGGTGTTGCGGACGAAATCCTAGTCGTCGACTCTTTTTCAAAAGATAGAACAGAAGAGATTTGTCACTCGTTCAATGTTCGATTCATTCAAAACCCCTTTGAAGGCCACATTCAACAGAAAAACTTTGCCATAGATCAAGCACAGAACGATTGGATTTTATCGTTGGATGCAGATGAAGCCCTCACTTCAGAATTGAAAGATAGCATACTCAAAATTAAACTAGACCCAATGTTTGATGGTTACAGAATGAATCGTCTAACGAACTACTGTGGACATTGGGTGCGTTATTGTGGATGGTATCCTGACACAAAAATTCGATTGGTTAACAGAAATACAGCTCGGTGGCAAGGTGTTAATCCACACGATCGTTTAGATCTTTTAAATGGCCAAGAACCGGGTTTCCTCATCGGAGATTTGTTGCATTATTCCTATTACACAAAAGAAGATCACCTGAAACAAATAGAATACTTTGGAGATATCGCTGCTAAAGAATTATATGAGCGTGGAGGAAGATCAAATTATTTAAAAATTGGTGTTAAGGTAATTGCGCAGTTTTTCAAAAGTTTTATCCTAAAACGTGGATTACTCGATGGAAAAACTGGATTCACCATTTCGCGTCTAAGCGCTTATGCGACTTACAGAAAATACATCAAACTGCTTCATTTACAAAAATCAAAATGAATATAAAGCGAATTATTATATCGCGTACAGATAGCATTGGAGATGTGATGTTAACACTTCCTATGTGCGTTTGGCTGCGTGATCATTACATTGATGCCGAACTAATTTATTTAGGCAGAGGATACACAAAGCCGGTAATCGATGCTTTTTCAGTAATTGATCGTTTCATCGACTGGCAAGAAATTGAAGCTTTACCAATTGAGGGAAAAACAACTTTTTTTAAAGCGCTCGAAGCAGATGCCATTATTCACGTTTTTCCAAATAAAGAAATTGCGAGTCTTGCCAAAAAAGCAAAGATACCAATGCGCGTGGGAACATCGCACCGCAGTTTCCACTTGCTAACTTGCAACCATAGAGTTGGTTTCTCGAGAAAGAATTCAGATTTCCATGAATCACAATTGAACTTTGAATTGCTTCGTCCATTTGGACTAAAAAACATTCCTTCACTTGAAGAGGTGATAGAAAGTACGAAAGCCTTTAGAGTGCAGGAGATACCATTGCCTGACAGCTTAGAAAACAGCATAAAATCAAAAGAAAAGACCATTATTCTGCATCCAAAATCACAAGGTAGTGCGATGGAGTGGCCCATCGAATCTTATTTGGAATTAACTAGGCAATTGATTTCTAAAGGATACACCATTTTTTATACAGGTACTGAAAAAGAAGGCTTGCTGTTCAGACACCTATTACCTGAAGATCCTGCTGTCGTTGACTTGACAGGTAAACTTGATTTGTACCAACTTGTCTATTTTATTTCCAAGGTGAAAAATCTTGTTGCTTGTTCAACTGGACCCCTTCATATTGCTGGATTTACGGGCATCAACACCATAGGCCTTTTCTCTCCAAAGCGACCAATTCATCCTGGTCGATGGGCTGCATTAGGAAGAAAAGTTCATGTTTTGACATTTGACCCAAAATGTCCGCAATGTCAGAAGAAAAAGGCCTGCGATTGTATCAGACAAATACCGGTATCACGCGTTTTGGATGCCATTGCCTAAAGAAAATTTAATTGTTCCGTTGTTTGCCAATTTCATAGTAGGTTTAGGTGCTGGTGTGCTTTGCAGCGTTTGGTTGAATCATTGCGGTGCAAGAAGCTATTGGGTGGAAGGATGTGCTATGGGTTTACTAAGCTTTAGTTTTTACAGCTTCTACCATTTCAGAAAGTTTAATTTCCTTCCTATAAGCGTTAGTTTTTTTCTAGGAATCAGCTTTTTCATCTTTCAAATAAAACCCAACAATCTTGTTTTTTGGCAATGGTTTACTGCTTTAAGCATTGTCGCTTTAAGTCTTTTTTATGTGTTCCCAGCTAAAAAAAGTTTGCGTGACACCCCTTTTCTGAAAGCACCCATCATCGCTTTGGTATGGGTATTTATTCTTTTCATTTTACCACTTTGGAATCAAGCAATAAAAACGCAACCTTATCAAATTGAAATTATTGCTTTTGTCTTGCTCTTTTTCGGACTGACCATTCCATTTGACATACGTGATCATAAAAAAGACAAAACTGCTTTAAAAACGTTGCCACAACTCATTGGTGTTCGGTATGCGCTATTAATTGCCAGCCTATTAATTGCAAGTTTTTCGTGGCTAATGTATTACACGACTCACTCTTTTGGATGGATTGTGTTTGCAGCAATTGCCATTTGTTTGGTCCTGCTTGCAAACGAACGTAGAAAGAAAAGTTATTTTATTCTAATTGATTCACTGGTATTACTAGCTGCAATTGTGCTCTACCTTACCTAAGCAAATAACGCCTTCACCACCTCATCAATACGGCCACACTTCACCAATTGAATTTTAAAATTCTTCTGTTCGATTCCCTTGTTGTATTTCGAAATCACGATTCGCTCGAACCCAAGTTTCTCCGCTTCGTAAATGCGCTGATCCATGCGGTTAACCGGTCGAACTTCACCTGATAAACCAACCTCAGCTGAAAGCGCAATACTTTTGTCCACAGGAAGATCCGCATTAGAGGAAAGTACCGCAGCCACTACCGCAAGATCTATTGCCGGATCATCCACCTTGATTCCTCCTGCAATATTTAAAAAGACATCCTTTGCACCCAATTTAAAGCCGCAACGTTTTTCCATTACGGCTAGCAGCATATTCAATCGCTTTGTATCGAATCCTGTAGATGAACGCTGAGGAGTGCCATATGCTGCCGAACTTACCAAGGCCTGAACTTCCACTAACATTGGGCGCATTCCCTCTAGCGTTGCCGCGATGGAAATACCACTCAATGAACTGTCTGTATTTGTAATCAATATTTCAGATGGGTTTTCCACCTGGCGAAGGCCACTTCCCAACATTTCATAAATGCCCAACTCGTTCGTACTTCCAAACCTGTTTTTAATACTCCTGAGTAAGCGGTAAACATGATTTCTGTCTCCTTCAAATTGCAGCACTGTGTCCACCATGTGCTCAAGAACTTTTGGTCCAGCAAGCGAACCCTCTTTCGTTATGTGGCCAATTAGAAAAACAGGTGTTCCGGTTTGTTTAGCATAACGCAACAATTGCGCTGTGCACTCCCTCACTTGAGAGATGCTTCCTGGAGAACTTTCAATTTGAGTAGAAAAAAGTGTTTGAATGGAATCGATGACAATTAATTCAGGCTGGATCTCTTCGGCTTGCTTAAATATATTCTGAAGATTGGTTTCAGTTAAGATAAAACAACTCTGGTTTTTAACCCCAATCCGCTCTGCGCGCATTTTAATTTGCTGCTCACTCTCCTCCCCAGAGACATAGAGTACCTTTAAGTCATTTTGTTCAATGGCCACCTGCAACAACAAGGTAGATTTTCCGATACCAGGTTCACCACCAAAAAGAATTAGCGAGCCAGGCACTAATCCACCACCTAGCACACGATTCAATTCATTATCAAGCAAAGGTCTGCGGGGCTGTTCTTGTTGCTCGATGCTCTGCAGCGTTTGAGGTCGCGCGTTTCTTGTTGTTGACGAAAAGGCCACAACTGTCGGGATGTTTTTTTCGATTATTTCTTCAACAAATGTGTTCCATTCTGTGCATGAAGGACATTTTCCAAGCCATTTTGGAGTTTCGTAACCACAGTTTTGGCAGAAGTACGCCGATTTGATTTTAGCCATCGATAATTTTCTGAAGTTTAAAGTTAGGGGAATATTCGCATACCTATTTAGTTAGTAGAGAATTTAGTGTTAAACTACTTCAATGATAAAGAAAAATGAATTTTATTACTGATATTGCACTACCTTAAAAAATTGAAAAGACTAACCTTTACCTTTGTAGGTGCGTCTAACTTGAAGTGTATTTGGGAAAATAAAATCCCCTATCCACATTTTTATACTATGAGAAAATTAATCGGCTTCCTCTTTCTATTCCTATTCACTGTTCCTCAATCAATTGGACAAATTGTTGATCCATTTACAATTCGATATCAAACAAATTTAAAAGGGGGATTGGTCTATTTGGCAAATTCATCTATTGGATGCAATTGCGCCGCAAACAATGAAACACCTCCCGGAGGCTCTAGCGATAACAACGATTTTTCGATGGCCTATGTAAACACGGATAGTGATCCCGCTACATTCATGTCAAGTAGTGATCAATTAGATCTCCCAAATTGCAGTAAAATAGTCTGGGCTGGTTTATATTGGGTAGGAATGCTAAATACGCCTGCAAGTTCAACAACCAATTATAATCTAAGAAATCAAGTAAAACTAAGTGCAAATAACGGTGCCTACATCAATTTAGTGGCTGACGAAATACTAAATAATACAGTTGGAAAAACCATGTACAACTGTTTCAAAGATGTCACCTCTATCGTTCAAGCAAATCCAATAAATGCAAGTTATCGAGTGGCGAATGTGGTCACACAAAATGGCAGCAACACTTTTGGTGGGTGGACGATGGTAGTCGTCTATCAAAACATCTATGAATCGATGAAAAACATTACTGTTTACGACGGGCTGGCAAATGTCAACTCTACATCTGGGACAGTGAATATCAACCTAAGTGGTTTTTTAACTCCGACTTCTGGTCCGGTTAATTTTGAACTTGGTGTAGTAGCTCATGATGGTGACAGAGGTCAAACAGGTGATCAATTGGCTTTTAACGGTGCAGGTAGTTTTGTAACCATTAGCGACGCTATTCATACCGCTAACAATGTATTCAACAGCACTATTTCCAGAAATGGTGTGCTTACCCCTCTCAGAAACCCAAGTTACAACAACAATCTTGGACATGATGCCAATATTTATTCACCAAACAATTCTA
This sequence comes from Crocinitomicaceae bacterium, assembly GCA_044341975.1. Classification (GTDB taxonomy): domain Bacteria; phylum Bacteroidota; class Bacteroidia; order Flavobacteriales_D; family Crocinitomicaceae; genus M0103. Next base: position 8,028 of record JBIIQP010000021.1, on the reverse strand, counting down.
CATTTAACTACATCGGTAATGCAGCAACTTCTGCCCAAATTAGGGTGTCAACGACCTTTGAAACAGTCTTGACAAGTGTACTTACCGCTGCAATCGATATTTTTGAACCCGATTTAAGAGCCACAGTATCTTACACCGATCTAAATGGCGGAGTGGTGCAGCCTGGGGATATATTGGAATATTCCATTACCGCCAAAAATATTGGGTCAGATGTTTCGATCAACACCTATCTTACTGATACACTGGACGCCCGACTTGAGTACCAACCGGGAACACTTACCTATAGCTATGGGCCTAACAGTGGTGTTAAAACAGACCCAACCGATAGCGATCAAGCTGAATTTATCGCTACAAGCAATGTTATCAGTGCGCGGATTGGATCAGGAGCGACTGGTACAAACGGTGGAGCGGTTGTCAATTCTTCCACTGGGGCAGACAGCACAGTTGTAAAATTCAGAGTGAAGTTGAATGAAAATTGTGCCGTTTGGCAATGTGGCACACAACTTCAAAATCAGGCTTATATATTTGGTACAGGACAAATTTCTGGCACAAACAATACGAACAATGGTCTCTCTGATCAGCTTGATGCCAGTGGATGTCCCTCGCCAGAAAGTGGACTAGTGAATGTAAATACTTCTTCCTGTGTCCCATTTTTGTTAAATCATTCTGATAGTGTTTGTACAGGTCAAACGATACAATTCAATTTTCCTGATTCCCCATATATTACCTATAGTTGGACAGGACCTAACGGTTTTACATCTACAATTTCAAATCCATCTATTCCGAATTCTGCACTTACAGATGCTGGAAATTATTACTTGACTGTCACATATAATGGCACGACATGCGTGGATGATACAATCGCACCCGTGTTTGTGAGTGACCCACCCACTTTGCAATTCCTAAACCTTCAAAACGATACTTGTTATCAAGCTGGCGGTGGATCAGTTGAGGTCGCAGGACAGGGCAATAGTCCATTCACGTATTCTTGGTCCAACAATGATCCGAATGCACTTGCAGACAGCCTTTATGCAGGAACCTATTCTGTTGTAATTACAGATCAGTATCATTGTACCGTTTCTGATACTTTTACGATTACAGAACCTGCTGAATTCACTGTATCTGCCTCTGTCACTTCAGATTACAATGGACAGGATATCAGTTGTTTTTCGGCCAATGACGGAAGTGCTGCTGCTTCCACAACAGGAGGAATTGTTCCCATTACCATCACTTGGCTGGAAAGCGGAACAATCGGTAACAATATCACTGCCCTCTCAGCAGGACAATACAATGTTCAAGCAATTGATCAAACAGGTTGTATCGCCATTGATTCCATTACGATCACTGAACCTGATTCCATTCAAATCACTGCGATCACGACTGATATACTTTGTTTTGGCGACAGTACAGGTGCCATTAATGCAAGTATCACTGGCGGAACAGAAGCCTACACCTTTTCCTGGGAAGATGGTGAAACAACAGAAGATTTGAGTGCTATTCCAGTTGGTTCGTATGTGCTTACTGTTACCGATGCTAATGCATGTATCCAGGTGGATAGTTTTAGTTTAACACAACCGTCCTTACCAATTACAATCAGTGCAACGAATACTCCTATAGCCTGCTTCGGTGATACAGCTGCCTTACTCGATCTAAGTGTGATTGGTGGGGTGGGTCCATACACCTATATATGGGCAGGGGGTGAAACTTCTCAAGATTTAACGGAAGTTATTGCCGGCACTTATTCTGTTACCGTTACGGATGCTAACAGCTGTCTGATGAATTTTGATTATACCGTCATGGAGCCGGGAGCTTTAACTGCAACATTCTCCAATACCAATCCTGTTTGTCAGGCGGGTAGTCAGGGATCGATTGACCTCACTGTAAACGGTGGCACGCCAGGATTCTCTTATTTCTGGAACTCAACAGCTACTGTGGAGGATCTAAATGGACTGTTCGCTGGCACCTATGTGTGCAGTGTAATCGATCAAAATGGTTGCACGGCAACTTTCCAAACCACACTCTCTGATCCGGATGCACTTGTTTTGACTGCTGTGCTTTCTGATGCGCTTTGTTATGGCGATTCAACCGGACAAATAGACATTGCGCCTTCCAACGGAACCCTACCCTATTCTTTTGAATGGACCAACGGCACAACGAATGAAGACGCTGTGGACCTGCCAATTGGCATTTACGCCGTAAACGTATCTGATGCAAATGGTTGCGGTTTCTTTGAATCGTTTTTAATCGATCAACCCGACACTTCGCTCTACGTGGTTTCTTCCTCTGCGACATCACTTCTTTGTAACGGAGATACGACCTCTGTTCTTACAATTAGTGTTGCAGGAGGTACCCCAGGTTACGATTATTTGTGGTCGAATGGTGACACCACAGATATAAGCAGCAACCTAGGTGCAGGGAACTACAATGTCACTGTCACCGACAACAACGGATGTTTGGTCTCTCAGGATTACAATCTTACGGAACCAACATTGTTGGAATTAATTGAAATACATACGAATGTGCTTTGCTTTGGCGATGCTACTGGCGCTGTTAATGCGAGCACAATTGGTGGAACCGCTCCATACAATTATGCGTGGTCGAATAGCGTAACAAATGAAGATCTTTCAGCCATCACGGCGGGAACTTACTCGCTGACCACAACGGATGACAATGGTTGTACAGACACCATTTCGGTCACAATTACACAACCACAGTATGGAATAGGGATTTCTTCTTCTGCTTCAGACGTATTATGCTTTGGAGGGAATAATGGCGCAATTGATCTTACGATTGGCGGCGGAACACCAGCATACTCGTTATTATGGAACACCTCTGAGACAACTGAAGATCTCTCAAACCTTGAAGCCGGGAACTACACAGTGACCGTCACCGATGCCAATGGTTGCTCGATTCTGCAATCGATAAATGTAAACCAACCAAATGCACCTCTTTCGCTTTCAGGCAGCGGAGCATCTATCTGTTTGGGAGCTACAAACGGAGAAGTCGTTGTGGAAGCGAGTGGAGGCACACCTGTTTACAGCTATCAATGGAGTTCCAGTCCGGACGATACGCTTGACTCAGTTACGAATTTACTTCCTGGAACCTATGAAGTAGTAGTAACAGATCAAAACGGTTGTTCGGAAAGCATCAGTTTTACAGTGGATCAGCCAGATGAATTGGAAGGATGTGTGGTTTTGGAGATGCCCAATGTCTTTTCTCCAAATGGAGACAATACAAATGAATTTTGTATCCCTGTAAAAGTGTTGAATATAAAAACATATAATCTGCAGATCATCGACCGCTGGGGACTTTTAATGTATCAAAGTGATGATTACACAACTGGCTGGGATGGAACTGTTAATGGCGAACCTGCAACTGAAGGCGTCTATTTTTACAAGGTCGTCTACACTGACAGTTACGATCAAAGTGGGGTGCTACAAGGTTTTGTGACCTTAATGAGGTAGTTGGGGAGTTGAATGCGTTCAAAAGGGTTCAAGACGTTCAAGATGTTCAATGGGTCAAAAGGTTGAGAACATTTTAATTTGTGGTAGTATAGTTCCGCGAGAATTATTACTTCATCGCCGCTTCGAAGTATATCCTATGCTGCGGCACCATCACAGTCCAATCTTACCTCGTAGTTAAACCCAGCAAAGCGATTTTCAGCAAAATTATTCTAGCAAACCCAGAAAATGGTATCAAACGCTTCGAAGGATATGCCATCCTTCGAAATCTTAGTAAGATTGTTCTTGCATTAGGAAAAAACAAACGATGCGTTGACCGCAGGATAACATATGCTGTTGAGTGGGAATAAATTGTTCTCTCGCATTATTCAAATGCTAATTTTCACTAACTTAAGGTAAACTATGAAGAATGAAATCATATTATACCGACCAAATGAGGCAGCTGAACACATAGAAGTTCGCCTTGAAAATGAGACTGTATGGTTGAATCAGGAACAAATCTCTCATCTTTTTCAACGTGATCAATCAGTAATTTCGAGGCACATAAGTAATGTTTTTAGGGAGGAAGAACTTGATGAAAAAAGCAATATGCAAAAAGTGCATATTGCTAATTCCGATAAACTTGTTGCTTTTTATAACCTCGATGTAATTATCTCTGTTGGTTATCGTGTAAAATCCAAACAGGGCACGCAATTCCGAATATGGGCAACAACTATTTTGCGCGAATATTTACTCAAAGGCTATGCAATTAACCAACGTGTGGATCGCATAGAAAATAATCTTGAGAATCTTTCAAAAGAGGTGAGTAAAATCTCTTTACAACTCAAAACCAATGAACTTCCTACCCAAGGTGTATTTTTCGATGGACAACTTTTTGATGCTTACGAGTTGATCTCAAAAATTATACGTTCTGCAACTAAAGAAATTATTCTTATTGACAATTACATCGATGAATCTGTACTCATTCATCTCAGTAAACGTGCGACGAATGTTGAGGCAATCCTTTACACTCAAAAAATAACCGCTCAACTTCAATTGGATTTGGCAAAACACAATGAGCAATATCCAGGAATCCAAATTAAAACGCTGAAAACGGCCCACGACCGATTTCTAATTCTTGACCGAAAGGAATTATACCATATCGGTGCTTCCTTGAAGGATTTAGGGAGAAAATGGTTCGGGTTTTCCAAACTGAATGAATTTCTTCCAACGATTTTGGAAAAATTGAATGAAGTATAAAAGCAGTCATTCAGCACTTACAGTCTCAAAGGATATGCTATCCTTCGAAATCTTCTTTAGATTGTTCATGTATTAGGCAAAAACTAAGAATTCGTTGACCCCAGGATGACATATCCTGCGGAGCGGGGAAAGAGAATTTATTCGCCTAATAAAATTACTATATTATGCGGCTGTACACACATATTATTATAATATTTTGTGGTTATAATCATTTTTGATTAACTTAGTACCATGATTAAAAGATTGTTAGAACAAAATTTACTGGAAGATTTAGATTTTAAGAAAGCCCTGGTGGTTTTAGGCCCGAGACAAGTAGGAAAAACAACGTTAATTCAAAATCTGGTAAAAGGAAAGAACACCTTATTTTTAAATGGCGATGAGGCACAAACGAGAGCGAATCTTTCGAATACCAATTTACCCTTTTTACTTAATCTGGTTTCTGATCATGACGTAATTGTCATTGATGAAGCCCAACGAATTGAAAATATCGGTTTGACAGTAAAAATGTTGATTGATGCTTCTACAAATAAGCAATTTATCTTGACAGGATCTTCCTCGTTAGATTTAGGAAATAAAATTAATGAGCCCTTAACCGGCAGAAAATGGGAACATTTATTATTCCCTTTGTCCTGGACAGAGTTGCGTAACCATTATACTTTTTCAACTGCCTATGAGCGCTTGGAGGAATATTTAATTTATGGTCAATATCCTGAAGTGATCACCCATACTAAAAAACAAAAAGTGCTATCCCAATTGGCAAGTAGTTATTTGTATCAAGATATTCTTGAACTAGTTAATATAAAAAAGCCGGATTTATTGATGAAGTTATTGCGCGCACTTGCACTTCAGATGGGGAGCGAAGTATCTTATAATGAATTGGCTAAAATTCTACAAGTTGATCGAATGACCGTTGTGAATTACATTGATCTGCTGGAAAAGGTATTTGTTGTATTCAGACTTCACCCATATTCTAACAATCAACGAAACGAAATCACTTCTAAACCCAAAATATATTTTTACGATACCGGCATAAGGAATGCCATAATCGGACAATTTAGTCCTTTAAATAGCCGTCAAGATGTGGGCGCTTTGTTTGAAAATTTCTTCATAGGTGAAAAAATGAAAAGTCTTACTTACAAGGGATTTTATGGAACGACTCACTATTGGCGAAATACGCAACAAGCTGAAGTAGATTTCATTGAAATTAATGAAAATGAATTATCGGCGTATGAGATAAAATATAATCCTACAGCAAAAGCAAAATTCAGTAAATCCTTTACGGAAAAATACCTCCCTGCAAAAACGATTGGAATCCATAAAGAAAACTTTTGGGAGTATTTATAGTTATTCTATCAACTGATTTATCTATCTACGAATAAAATAGAACTAATGGGGCGACTCTAAGAAGTTTAATGAAGCTGAAGTAGCTTCGAAGGATATGCTATCCTTCGAAATCTTCTTTAGATTGTTCATGTATTAGGCAAAAACTAAGAATTCGTTGACCGCAGGATGACATATCCTGCGCAGCGGGAGACCACTGGCATCCAATAATTGGAATTCGTTTTCTACTTTAATATCCGGTAGTAGAATTGTTAGCTCATCACTCGTGGGGTTAGGGAAAACCTGAAAAGACTTGACATTCACATCATCCAATCCAGTAAAACTCATGGATAAATTAAGCGTGATCGTACTATCACATCCTGCGGCATTTGGTATGACTGCTGTGTAAATACCAGATTGCGTGTAAGTTTGTCCATTTACTGGCCATGTATAATTATCAATTGCGCTTTGATTTTGGGTAGCTGAGATCATTGCGCTACTAATAACTTATGGTTTTGAGATCGTTGACTTCGATGAGTTATCATTTAAGGAACAAGTGGCCTTAATGACAGAGACGAAACTTTTGATCTCTATACACGGAGCTGGAATTGCAAACATCAATTTTATGCAAAAGGGAACTGCCGTTATCGAATTAATCAACGAACCTTATGCGCAGTTAGAATATACATTTCCTTTCTGGAAGCTAGGCACCCTAAATGAATTAGTGTATTATGTATTATTTTGCAAAGTAGTGGATGAAAATCGTTCACAAATGATCGATCATCGTTCGAAATCTGAAGAAAAAGATTACCTGGTAAACCAGAATATTTTAGTGGACACAAAAAAACTAAAACTCTGCATCGATCTTACGATTTAGAGATTGAAACTTACGCAAGAATCGTTTCAATAAAGAAGGTTTGTTATAAACAAATACTTTACCTTCATTATTTAAATTTCCTATTGTTAGAAGTAGATGGAATCTGTAAGGATCTCCTTTAGGAAGAGTAATATAGCGTGCATTTACATGGCAGGTACCTGCACCCCATTCAAATTTGAACAAATAATTTAATGCGTCCGAGGTAATAGAAATATCTGCTTCTGTTTCGGTCATATTAGTTCTAATTAGACCTTTCAATAAATCTAATGTATATGTCCGACCAAAATCACTTACATAAAAACGGACTGGTAATTTTTTGAAAAGGGACTTGATGGTTGGATTTTTAGAAAGCAATCGAGTTTTAAAATTAAAAGCATTCTTAATTAGTTCTTCTTCGTTGACAGTATTCGTTTTTATGAATGGGAAAATCACTATCTGCTTGTAATCAGAAACATATTTAGCTAAAGCATGATGATTATCCTTAGATGATTCTAGATCCCACTCTTCCCCTGGGTAAAGAACAATTGCTTTCGAAATGCTAGATTCTTCGATTTGTTCGACTATTTCGTTTAGGCAAAAATCAGGAAGGTTCATATACTTATTTTCCTCGTGGCAAAAAAATACAAAACTGGCGAATGGAACGACAAAAGAAGGTTGGAATACTTCAATTTGATTCCTGATACGCTGTTTTTTCTCCTCAATAGCAGCAATTCTTAAATGGTTGTCTTGGTTATTACCAACCTTGTGTGCATAGGAGAATTGGGTAAAGAGCACATCGACATTTCCAATTTTGTCTTGAATTAATCTGGCATCCTTTTCTTCTTTAACAATACAATCGTTAAGATTGAGAATACCCGTCTTCCCGTCTGTAAAATAAGCCCATGAATCCCCATCTGTAAATTCATTACTTACCAAATTTAATTCGTCGTCTAAAGCTAAAGGAATATCTGGAAGTAATTCAACTACTTCGCCAAAGCCTTCCTTCTTACAAAAATCAATTACTTTTTTGTCTGCTGTCTCATGATATAAGACGGTGATTTTTTTCTTGACATCCGCAGGTATTCGTTTTAAAATAGGTGGACAAAAATGGTCTGGATGTTCATGAGAAAACCAAATATGCGTAATGTTTTC